>NZ_JBXAJV010000012.1:0-215244 GCF_058797635.1 Pseudomonas sp. GW823-FHT02C02
CCCCCCCCCCCCCCCCCCCCCCCCCCCCCCCCCCCCCCCCCCCCCCCCCCCCCCCCCCCCCCACTCCTACAGGGGATTTGTGGTGTGTTCAGAGGCCCAGCAGCGACAACATGATGAACGTCGCAAACAACACAAAATGGGTCATGCCTTCGATGGCATTGGTTTCGCCGTCGTTGAGGTTGATTGCGCTGACGATCAGGGTGAGGAAGATCATCACCGTCTGCACCGGGGTCATCGCCATCTGAAACGGCTGGCCAGTGTAGAGCGCCATCGCTTCCATCACCGGCACCGTCAGGATCACCGTCGACAATGACGCGCCCATGGCGATGTTGACCACCGATTGCATGCGGTTGGCCAAGGCCGCGCGCAATGCCGTCAGGATCTCCGGCGCCGCGGAAATGGCCGCCACCAGAATCGCCGTAATCACCGGCGGAGCACCCGTGCCTTCCAGGCCCAGGTCGAGGGTCTTGGACATCACTTCGGCCAAGGCGCCGATCACCACAACGCCGAACACCAACGTGCCGATACTCAGCGCCAGATTGACCGGTTCAGGTTCCTCCTCCGGGACTTTCCTGCGGCGTTTTTCCGGGTAGCTGTAGCTGAAGAAGTAACTGTGCGGCCCGACCTGCATACGCAGGAACAGGGTGTAGAGCACGACCATCGCGCCAATCGTGAACGCCGAATACAGCTTCCAGTTAGCTTCGGGAATGAACTCCGGCACCACCATGGAAACGCCCATGGCGGTGAGGATCATCACGCTGTAACTGCGGGCCGAGTCGTCGTTGTACGACTGCTCACCGTGCTTGATCCCACCCATCAACGCGGCCAGGCCGAGGATGCCGTTGATGTCGAGCATCACCGCCGAGTAAATCGTGTCGCGCACCAGGGTTGGCGAGGCTTCGTTGCTCATCATGATCGCCAGGATCACCACTTCCACCAGCACGGCGGCCAGGGTCAGGATCATGGTGCCGTAAGGGTCGCCGACTTTTTCCGCGAGCAGTTCGGCGTGATGGGCGACACGCATGGAGGCGACGACGATGAAGGCAATCAGCACCAGGCCAGCGGTCAGCGCGATGGGCTGGCCGCTGTGCAGCATCCAGTGTTCCAGTGGATAAGCGACGAGCGCGGCAATCACGGCCAGCAACAGAAACTTTTCTTGCTTGAGGAGTGTGAGCATTGCGGGCCTTTTGTGCCGAGTGAAGCGATCAGGGTGATGAGCTACTGACTGCGGGGCGGCGCTAACGTTTCGTTACACCTTAGCGCACCAGTGGATGGCAGCAGGTTTGACACGTGCACTTTTATTGGCCTTGCGGGGCTCTTCGCGGGCACGCCTCGCTCCTGCAGGTTGGCGTCGCTCTTGTAGGAGCGAGGCTTGCCCGCGAAGGCCATTACACGGTTTCGGCGTTTTTGTTGTCCTGTTGGTCAGCAATTTGCATTGCCTCTGCCCACCTCACAACAACATGGAGTTCGAATTCATGCACAAACGTCCGTTGAAGAAGCTGCTTTGCGCCGTTGCCGCGGCTATTGGTCTGAGCGCGAGCCTGACCGCCAGCGCCGCCGACCCGCTGAAAGTCGGCTTCGTCTATATCGGCCCGATCGGTGACCACGGCTGGACGTATCAGCATGAACAGGGGCGCAAGGCGCTGGCCGAGAAGTTCGGCAATCAGATCACCACCAACTATGTGGAGAACGTCGCCGAAGGTGCCGACGCCGAGCGAGTGATCCGCAACATGGCCAAGGACAACTACGACCTGATCTTCACCACGTCGTTCGGCTACATGAACCCGACCCTGAAAGTCGCCAAGCAGTTTCCCAAGGTGACCTTCGAACACGCCACCGGCTACAAGCAGGACAAGAACCTCGGCACCTACCTGGCGCGCACGTATGAAGGTCGCTACGTCGGCGGTTTCCTCGCGGCGAAGATGACCAAGACCAAGAAGATCGGCTACGTCGCGTCCTTCCCTATCCCGGAAGTGATCCGCGACATCAACGCTATTCAACTGGCCCTGAACAAATACAACCCAGGCACCGAGATCAAGGTGGTATGGGTCAACTCGTGGTTCGATCCGGGCAAGGAAGCCGACGCCGCCAACGCACTGATCGACCAGGGCGTCGACGTGGTGTTCCAGCACACCGACAGCCCGGCACCGATTCAGGCAGCCGAACGCCGCGGCGTGTATGCCGTGGGCTACGCTTCGGACATGGCGCACTTCGGGCCGAAAGCGGTGCTGACGTCGATCGTCAACGACTGGGGGCCGCATTACATTCAAGCGACCCAAAGCGTGCTCGACCACACCTGGAAATCGCAGGATTACTGGGGCGGTTTGAAAGAAGGCACAGTTGAACTGCCGATCAGCGACCTGGTGCCAGCGGCGGTGAAAACCGAGGCCGAGCAGATCATTGCGGACATCAAGAGCGGCGCCTTCCACCCGTTCACCGGGCCGATCAAGGATCAGGCCGGCACCGAAAAAATCCCGACGGGCGCGACGGCAAGCAATGCGGAACTGGCGTCGATGAACTACTACGTTGAAGGGATGAAGGCCGATATTCCGAAGTAGCTCCCCAACCCAACACAAAACCTTGTAGCAGTGAGCCTGCTCGCGATGGCGGAGTGTCAGACGCTATCAATGTCGACTGACACGCCGCGATCGCGAGCAGGCTCACTCCTACAATGAATTTTCAGCGTCCTTGAGAATTGCGCATGAACCAACTTCCGATCATCGACATCGCCCCGCTCTATAGCGAAGACCAACACGCTTGGAAGTCCGTTGCCGAAAAGATCGACCGCGCCTGCCGCGACTGGGGCTTTTTCTACATCAAGGGGCATCCGATCTCCGCGTCACGCATCCACGCTGTGCTCGACCATGCCCAACGCTTCTTCGCCTTGCCCACCGCCGAAAAGCTCAAGATCGACATCACCCAGACTCGCCACCATCGCGGCTACGGTGCCATCGCCACCGAGCAACTCGACCCGAGCAAACCCAGCGACCTGAAAGAAACCTTCGACATGGGCCTGCACCTGCCGGCCGACCACCCGCAAGTACTGGCGGAAAAACCGCTGCGCGGTCCCAACCGCCATCCCTCGATGCCCGGCTGGGAAGTGCTGATGGAACAGCATTACATCGACATGCAGGCCCTCGCCCAAACCCTGCTGCGTGCCATGACCCTGGCGCTGAACATCGAGCGCGACTTCTTCGACACGCGCTTCAATGAACCGGTCAGCGTGCTGCGGATGATCCATTATCCGCCGCGACATACCGCCAGCTCCGAGGAGCAGCAAGGCGCCGGCGCCCACACCGATTACGGCTGCATTACCCTGCTGTACCAGGACGCCGCCGGTGGCCTGCAAGTGCGCAACGTCAAAGGCGAATGGATCGATGCGCCGCCGATCGAAGGCACGTTCGTGGTCAACCTCGGCGACATGATGGCCCGCTGGAGCAATGACCGTTACCTGTCGACGCCGCACCGGGTGATCAGCCCGCTGGGCGTCGATCGTTACTCGATGCCATTCTTCGCCGAACCACACCCCGATACGCCCATTGAATGCCTGCCCGGTTGCCAGGACGAATCGCACCCGGCGAAGTACCCGGCCACTACCTGCGCTGAATTCCTGCTCTCGCGCTTCGCCGACACCTACGCCTATCGACGGGAACAGGCCGTGGTGTGATGAACCGGCTGGTCAGGTTTTGCTAATTGTTTCTACGGGCATCTGTAGAATGCTCGCCATCTGCACCTGATGAGAAAAGACTATGTACGACTGGCTGAACGCCCTGCCCAAGGCAGAACTGCACCTGCACCTCGAGGGTTCGCTGGAGCCCGAGTTGCTGTTCGCCCTGGCCGAACGCAACAAGATCGCCCTGCCGTGGAGCGATGTAGAAACCCTGCGCAAGGCGTATGCCTTCAACAACCTGCAAGAGTTTCTCGACCTGTATTACCAGGGCGCCGACGTGTTGCGCACCTCGCAGGATTTCTACGACCTGACCTGGGCCTACCTGTTGCGTTGCAAGGCGCAGAACGTGATTCACACCGAACCGTTCTTCGACCCGCAGACCCACACCGACCGTGGCATTCCGTTTGAAGTGGTGCTCAACGGCATCGCGGCGGCGCTCAAGGATGGCGAGCAGCAACTGGGCATCACCAGCGGTTTGATCCTGAGCTTCCTGCGCCACCTGAGCGAAGACGAAGCGCAGAAAACCCTCGACCAGGCGCTGCCGTTTCGTGAAGCGTTTGTGGCCGTGGGCCTGGACAGCTCGGAGATGGGCCACCCGCCGAGCAAGTTCCAGCGTGTGTTTGATCGTGCCCGCCACGAAGGCTTCCTGACCGTCGCCCACGCCGGTGAAGAAGGCCCGCCTGAGTACATCAGGGAAGCCATCGACCTGCTGAAAATCCAGCGCATCGACCATGGCGTGCGCGCCATCGAGGACGAGCGTTTGATGCAGCGGATCATCGACGAGCAGATCCCGCTGACCGTGTGCCCGCTGTCCAACACCAAGCTCCGGGTGTTCGATCACATGTCCCAGCACAACATCCTCGACATGCTTGAGCGTGGCGTGAAAGTGACCGTGAACTCGGATGACCCGGCGTACTTTGGCGGGTATGTGACCGAGAACTTCCATGCGCTGTACACCGACCTGGGCATGACCCAGGATCAGGCCAAGCGTTTGGCGCAAAACAGCCTGGATGCGCGGTTGGTAAAACCATAAGCCTTAGCGCAGCCCCCTGTGGGAGAGTCTATGTTGCAGGCTCACTCCCACAGGCTCTGTGTTCAGCCAGCTAGCGATTCAGTCAATCAAACAGCTCTAAAGCGCCATCTCCAGCTCGGTTTCCTTGGCGAATCGATGGATCTCCCGCTGCCCCGCGGCCGTGATCTGCAAGGCGCGCGAATCATTGGGCAGGCTCAGCCAGCCGGACTGCATGAACAGCTGCAACAATGCAGCGCCCAGCGACCCGCCCATGTGCGGGCGTCTTTCGCTCCAGTCGGGACACGCACAGGCCACTCGACTGTTGCGATGAGCCAGGGCCTGGATGAACACCCCGCGCGAGGCCAGTTGTGTGGAACCCTTGTGGGTGATCATGACGCGCTGTTCGAACTGCTCGATCCAGCCGGCATCCAGCAACCGCTGGTAAAGATCGGCGGCCAGGGTGCCTCCCAAATGGTCGTCGCACAGTCGGGCCCGCAACAACGACGATGGCGCCGCCTGAGGTTTGGCAATGGGGCTGGTGCGTTTGAAGACGTCCGGGACGGGCTGCGGCGTGCTGGCCAGCGTCGCGCTGGCCAGTGCTTCGATTGCCGCGCCCACTTCAGGCGCGGCCAGGCGGAAAAAGCGTTTGCGCCCACGGATTTCGACTTTCAACAGACCTCCGGCGGACAAACGCCCCAGGTGTGCACTGGCCGAAGACGGTGACAGGCCGGCCAATAGCGCCAGCTCTTCGGTCTGCCGCGCCGAGCCATCCATCAAGGCCCACATCATTGCGCTGCGCTTGGGGTCAGCCAGCAACGTGGCGATCTGGCTGATGCAAGGTGCATGTTCCATGTATTCACTCCCTGTTGAATCGTTTCGTCTGCTGCTCAGAGACATCTTGACCAGTAATGTGTCGTCGGCCAAGACGCGGAAACCGCCATAAGCCGGGCAAAGCCCCTTCTCCCCCATGCCATTGCTTCGCAGGTGCGCCGAAGGTCGGATGCTTGACCGTGAGGCCATCGCCATTGCGAGGTCGACGGTGCGTACATGAGGCGGGCGCTAGTATAAGCGGGTTAACCGCCGGTTCCTGCCCTTGGGAAAGCGCGGGTGGTGATAGTTCCTGACAGAAATTTCGCTATTTGCCTGCGACTAATGATCGATGCCCGATATTGTCGGAAATTGACTGCCTAAAAGAGCGCATCGGCTGGCAAGCATTTCCCGTAGAAGGTTCACCGGCTTACTCAATTGTGCGCGATGGGCGCACAGCAAATTCAGCGGTGCGCGCTCACAGAGCAACTCCGGCATCAGCACTTTCAACCGGCCGGCGAGCACATCGGCGGCGACATCGAGCCAGGACTTGTAAGCAATCCCGGCCCCCGCCACTGCCCACAGCCGCACGACATCGGCGTCGTCACTGAAGCGATCGCCGCTGACGGTCAGCCCGACTTCGCGTTTGCCGTCGTGGAAACTCCAATGGTCATGGACCCGGCTACCGAGCATGAACAACAAACAATTGTGCTGCGCCAGTTGTTCCAGATGCCGCGGCTCGCCGTGCCTGGCCAGATAACTCGGCGCGGCGCAGAGCACTCGGCGGTTCTGCGCCGCGATGGGCAGTGCCACCAGGCTTGAGTCTTCCGGCTCGCCGTAACGCAGGGCAATGTCCACCGGTTGGCGGAACAGGTCGGCGATACGGTCCCCCAGCAACAGGCGCACGGTCAGTTTAGGGTGCTCGCGCTGGAACTCGTCGAGCCACGGCAGCAACAGGTTGCGGCCAAAGTCCGACGGTGCCGACAACTGCAGAATCCCGCTGACCTGATCCTGACCGCTGGCCAGTAAGCGACGACCCTCGTCGAGATTGCTCAGGGCGGCCCGGGCATATTCCAGAAAGCCCTCACCTTCGGCGGTCAGACGCAAACTGCGGGTGGAGCGCGCCAGCAAGCGCGCGCCGAGTTGCTGTTCGATGCGCTTCAACGCCGCACTGGCCACCGCCGCCGACATGTCCATCACCCGCGCCGCAGCCGACAGACTCCCCAGGTCAGCAGCCCGGACAAATAACTGCAAGTCATCGAAACGCAGCATTTCAGCCCCGATTATCAAAAAAATATTGAAAGAGACTGCTCTTTTAGCGGGTTTTATCTTGCAGAGAAATAGCCAATCATCTGTCCCATCGAAATCAACCTGTTTGCGGAGCGACCATGTCCCAGTCTTTCACCGCCATTGCCACCCTCATTGCCAAACCCGGCCAGCAAGACGCCCTCGAACAACACCTGCGTGCGCTGGTGGAGCCGACCCGCGCCGAGGCCGGTTGCGGTCAATACGATTTGCATCAGGACCTGGCCAATCCATTGGCGTTTTACATGATTGAACACTGGAGCAGCGACGAAGCCCTGCAAGCCCATGACGCCAGCGCCCATGTACAGAACTTCCGCGCCAAGGCCGGCGACTTTCTCGAGCACTTCGACCTCAAGCGCCTGCGCACCGTGGCTTGATCCCTTCATCTATTACTGTTCAGGAGCCCCACATGAAAGCCATCGCCTACTACACCTCGTTGCCGATCAGCGACGCCAATGCCCTGCAAGACATCGAACTGCCAGAACCGGTTGCCGGTCCGCGCGACCTGTTGGTGGAAGTCAAAGCCATCTCGGTGAACCCGGTCGACACCAAGGTCCGCCAGAACGTCCAGCCTGAAGGCGGCGCGGCGAAAGTGCTGGGTTGGGACGTGGCCGGCGTGGTCAAGGCTGTCGGCAGCGAAGTCACGCTGTTCAAGGCCGGCGACAAGGTGTTTTACGCGGGCTCTATCGCCCGTGCGGGGGGCAATAGCGAATTGCACGTGGTGGATGAACGCATCGTCGGCCATATGCCGAAAACCCTCGGTTTCGCCGAAGCCGCCGCACTGCCGCTGACCGCCATCACCGCCTGGGAATTGCTCTTCGAACGCCTGCAAGTGCGCGAAGGTAAAACCGATGAAGGCCAGAGCCTGCTGATCGTCGGCGCGGCGGGCGGTGTGGGTTCGATCCTCACGCAACTGGCCAGCCAACTCACCGGGCTGAAGGTCATCGGCACCGCTTCCCGTGCGCAAACCCAGAGCTGGGTACGCGAACTGGGCGCCGATCTGGTGATTGATCACAGCCAGCCTTTGAGTGAAGAACTCAAACGCGCAGGTGTAGACCATGTGACCCACGTCGCCAGCCTGACCCAGACCGATCATCACCTGGATCAACTGGTCGAGGCATTGGCGCCACAAGGCAAACTGGCGCTGATTGATGATCCGAAAGCGCTGGACGTGACCAAACTCAAGCGCAAGAGCCTGTCGCTGCACTGGGAATTCATGTACACCCGCTCGCTGTTCGAAACGGCGGACATGATCGAGCAGCACCACTTACTCAACCGCGTGGCCGGGCTGATCGACACCGGGACGCTGAAAACCACGGTCGGCGAGCACTTCGGGACCATCAACGCGGCCAACCTGCGACGCGCCCATGAGCTGCTGGAAAGCGGCAAGGCCAAGGGCAAGATTGTGCTCGAAGGGTTCTGAAACAGATTGAGACAAGTGTCGTCCGGATGGACGACACCGTCAGTCCGAGAATTGACCCATGTCACAATTACGATCGTATTCGGGTCTACAATCGAAACCTCTGCGATGCAATCTTTTACGCAACATCTTTTAAGAGAGGAGAGTTCAGCAATGAAGATCCTGATTAAAGAAGTGGCTAAATCCCAGTGGCAGGTTCGTCTGGACCAACACGCTGTTACGTTCCGCAGCGAAGCTGAAGCGCTAGCCTTCACCAAGACCCTTGAAGCGCGATTGCTCGCGCCCCATCAAATTCCCGACCGCCAACAACAGCGCGCCGCTGGCTGAGTCCGCCCTCAGACCTGGGTTTGCGCTAATGCCCGGGCATTTTGCAAACGCCGGGTGAGCACCGCCGCGCTCACCACCAGAATCCCGCACAGGCTGATGACCATGGCCATCGGCACGGCGCTGCCATCGTGTAAAACACCGACCAATGCGGCCGCTCCGGCGGCGACGCTGAATTGCAGGCACCCGAGCATCGCCGACGCACTGCCGGCGCGAGCGCCCTGCCCGTTCATGGCGCAGGCCGAGGCATTGGGGAGGATGCAACCGAGGCTGGCGATGCAGATAAACAGCGGAATCAGCAGCGGCCATAACTGTTCGGTGTGCAGCGCACTGACGGCGAGCAGCGTCAAGCCTGCCCCCAGGTAAATCCACACGGTACGCACCAGCAGAAATGCTGGGCCACGCTTGGCCAGCAGTCGTGCGTTGACCTGCGCCACCAGAATGAAACCCGCCGCGTTGGTCCCGAACAGCCAGCCGAAATGCTCGGCCGGGACCCCGTAGAGTTTGATGAAGACGAACGGCGAACCGGCGATGTAGGCAAACATCCCGGCAATGGCGATACCGCCAGTCAAGGCGTGGCCGAGGTAGACCGGATCCGACAACAGCCGACCGTACTGACGCAACGCCCCCGACAGCGGTTGACGCGGAACGTGTGCCGGCAGGCTTTCCGGCAACCCGATTGCCACGGCCAACCCTGCCAGTGCACTGAATCCGGTCAGCACCAGGAAGATCGACTGCCAGCCGGTGGTGTTGACCAGCAGTCCACCGAGCATGGGCGCGAGAATCGGTGCCAGGCCCATCACCAGCATCAGTTGCGAAAAGACTTTCGCCGAGCCCACCGCATCGCATTTGTCACTGACCACCGCACGGGCGATCACCATCCCGGCGCAACCACCGAGGGCCTGGATGAATCGCGCGCCGATCAACCATTCCAGATTTGGCGCAAACGCGCAGGCCAGGGACGCCGCGGTGAACAACCCGACGCCTGTCAGCAACGGAATCCTTCGCCCGAAGCGATCCGCCACCGGTCCGTATGCCAGTTGACCCAGGGACAGGCCCAGGAAGTACGCGGCCAGGGTCAGCTGGACGTGTTTCTCATCGGTACCGAACGCGAGTGCCATCGCCGGGAACGCCGGCAGATAGAAATCGATTGCCAGCGGACCGAAAGCGCTCAGGGCGCCAAGAATCAAAATGGTACGGAAGTTCATCAGGCATCCAGTTGGGCATGGGTCGGCAGCCCGACAGTCTAGCCGCGCATGGACGCCTTGAACATTCCGATAGCTCGCTAACTATTAAATATCATTGGATAAATATAAAACCTGCAGGAGCGAGCCTGCTCGCGATAGCGGGGTGCCAGTCAACATCAACGCTGAATGACACACCGCTATCGCGAGCAGGCTCGCTCCTACAGGGGATTGTGCCTGGGCTTAAGCGAGTTTGGCGTCGTAGCCTTCTTCCGTGATCGCAGCGATCACTTGCTCGGTCGTCAGCGCGCTTTCCACACCGACTTCCCCGGCTGCCAGATCGACCCGCACGCTGGCCGCCGGATCCTTGGCTTGCAGCGCCTGGGTAATGGCTTTGACGCAGTGACCGCAGGACATGCCTTGAACGTTGAACACTTGCATGGTGTGGCTCCTTTTATGAGGTTGCGAGCAGTCTCGGGCTTGCCACCATGGCAAGGTCAAGTTCTGCCGATATCTGCCGGGCTGGCAATCGGTGTCGCGCTCGGCCAAGCTGCGTGCATCAATGACTCGACTTCAGGAGATTCAGCCATGCGCTGGTCAGCTCTCAGCCTGTTTGGCTTCCTCAGCCTATTTGCCGCGACACCTTCGGTTCAAGCCGCCGGGGAGGACTATGGCGTACTGATCATTTCTCGCGAGCGCCTCGAAGTCGCGACCTCCTGCGAGATCGGCGTCTACATCCAGGACCAACTGTCGGCGCGGCTGTTCCAGGAACAAAGCACCTCGTTCAACCTGCCGCCGGGCACTGTGTCCCTGCGCCTCAAACTGTTGCCGGGCCAGGCACCGGGTTGCAACCCGGGCATGCTCGCACCGGGTTCGCAGAACATCACGCTCAAGGCCGGGGACGTGTTGAAGTTCCGGATTGCGATGACGCAGGAAGGGATGTACCTGAAGCCCACCGCTCTCGACTACTAATCGCCACACCGATCGTTCCCATGCTCTGCGGGGGGAACACTTCAACGGACGCTCTGCGTTGGGCTTTTAAATGGGACGCGGAGCGTCCCGGCTGCATTTCCACACAGAGCGTGGGAACGACAGGTCTTTTGATCTGAGACATGGCGCTTGACCTTGCCAGCATGGCAAGGTTGATCCTGTAGACATCTTCTACAGGGAGCGCGACCGATGTCCGAATCCACTACGTTCGATCTGCCGATTGCCGGCATGACCTGCGCCAGTTGCGCGGGGCGTGTCGAGCGTGCCTTGAGCAAAGTCATCGGCGCTTCTGCCGTCAGCGTCAACCTCGCCACCGAGCAGGCGCGGGTCCAGGCGCCCGGCGACAGCCTGCCGGCCTTGATCGACGCGGTGCAGCAGGCCGGCTACAGCGTGCCGCAGCAAAGTCTGGAGTTGAGCATCGACGGCATGACCTGCGCTTCCTGCGTCGGCCGCGTCGAACGGGCGCTGGCCAAAGTGCCCGGGGTGAAAAGCGTCAGCGTCAACCTGGCGAACGAACGGGCGCATCTGGAACTGCTCGGACATATCGATCCGCAAACCCTGATCGCCGCGGTCACCAAAGCCGGTTACAGCGCCAGCGTCTGGGAAGTCGAACACCCGCAAACCGATCAGCAACAGCAGCGCCTGCACCGTGAGCGCTGGGCGTTGATCATGGCGATCGCCCTCGCCCTGCCGCTGGTGTTGCCAATGCTCCTGCAACCGTTTGGCGTGCACTGGATGCTCCCGGCCTGGGTGCAATTCGCGCTGGCCACGCCGGTGCAGTTCATTTTCGGCGCACGTTTTTATGTGGCCGCCTGGAAAGCCGTGCGCGCCGGGGCTGGCAACATGGATTTGCTGGTCGCCCTCGGAACCAGCGCCGGCTATGGCTTGAGTCTTTATGAATGGGCCACGGCGGCCGGGCGCATGCCTCATCTATATTTCGAAGCCTCGGCGGTGGTGATTGCCTTGGTGTTGCTGGGCAAATACCTGGAAAGCCGTGCCAAGCGCCAGACCGCCAGCGCCATCCGCGCCCTCGAAGCCTTGCGCCCGGAACGCGCCATTCAGGTGATCGACGGCCGCGAGCAGGACGTTGCCATCAGCGCCTTGCGCCTCAACGACCTGGTCATGGTCAAACCCGGCGAACGCTTCCCGGTGGACGGTGAAGTGGTCGAAGGCCAGAGCCACGCCGACGAAGCGCTGATCAGCGGCGAAAGCCTGCCGGTGCCCAAGCAGCCCGGTGACAAGGTCACGGGGGGTGCCATCAATGGCGAAGGCCGGTTGCTGGTTCGCACTCAAGCGTTGGGGGCGGAAACCGTGCTGGCGCGGATCATCCGTCTGGTCGAAGACGCCCAGGCCGCCAAAGCGCCGATTCAGAAGCTGGTGGATAAAGTCAGTCAGGTATTTGTGCCTACCGTTCTGTTGATCGCGTTGGCGACGCTGATTGGCTGGTGGTTGTACGGCGCGCCGATTGAAACCGCGTTGATCAACGCCGTCGCCGTGCTGGTCATCGCTTGCCCTTGCGCACTCGGGCTGGCCACGCCGACCGCGATCATGGCCGGCACCGGCGTCGCGGCCCGCTATGGGATTCTGATCAAGGACGCCGAAGCGCTCGAACGCGCTCATGAAGTCAGCGCCGTAGTGTTCGACAAGACCGGCACGCTGACCTCGGGTTCGCCGCGAATCGCTCATCTGAGTGCCACTAACGGTGACGAAGCCGCCCTGCTGCAAATGGCCGGCGCCCTGCAACGCGGCAGTGAACACCCGCTGGCCAAGGCGGTTCTGGACGCCTGCGCCGAACGGGTTTTGACCGTGGCCGACGTCAGCGACAGTCAATCGCTGACCGGTCGCGGCATCGCCGGCACGCTCGACAGCCGTCGTTTGGCCTTGGGTAATCGCAGGCTGCTGGAAGAAAGCGGTTTGAGCGCAGGGGATCTGGCCGACTCCGCAACCGCGTGGGAAACCGAAGGCCGCACCCTCTCCTGGTTGATCGAACAAAGCCCCGAGCCAAAGGTACTGGGCCTGATCGCGTTTGGGGACACCCTCAAACCCGGCGCGCTGCACGCTGTGCAACAGCTCAGCGCACGCCACATCAGCAGCCACTTGCTGACCGGCGACAACCGCGGCAGTGCCAAAGTGGTTGCCGAAGCGCTGGGCATTACCAATGTCCACGCCGAAGTCTTGCCGGCAGACAAAGCCGCCACCGTCGCCGAACTGAAAAAAACCGGCGTGGTGGCGATGGTCGGCGACGGCATCAACGACGCCCCGGCCCTGGCGGCCGCCGACATCGGCATCGCCATGGGCGGTGGCACCGACGTTGCCATGCACGCGGCCGGCATCACCCTGATGCGCGGCGATCCCCGACTGGTGCCCGCCGCGCTGGAAATCAGCCGCAAGACCTACGCAAAGATCCGGCAAAACCTGTTCTGGGCGTTCGTCTATAACCTGATCGGCATTCCGCTGGCAGCGTTCGGCTTCCTCAACCCGGTGCTGGCCGGCGCGGCGATGGCGCTGTCCAGCGTCAGCGTGGTGAGCAATGCGTTACTGTTGAAAACCTGGAAACCCAAGGACCTGGAGGACAATCGATGAACATCGGCCAAGCAGCGCGGCACAGCGGCCTGAGCGCGAAGATGATTCGTTATTACGAGTCCATCGGCTTGCTGAAGGCCGCCCACCGCACCGACAGCGGCTACCGCATTTATGGCGACGATGACCTGCACACGCTGGCGTTCATCAAACGCTCCCGGGACTTGGGGTTTTCGCTGGAAGAAGTGGGAAAGTTGCTGACCCTCTGGCAGGACCGCCAACGGGCCAGCGCCGACGTGAAAGCCCTGGCCCGCCAGCACATCGACGAGCTGAACCAGAAGATCCGCGAGCTGGGTCAGTTGCGCGACACCCTGCAGGACCTGGTCGAACACTGTCAGGGCGACCATCGTCCCGATTGTCCGATCCTCAAGAACCTGGAGTCGGGCTGCTGCGCGTCACCCGTTCGCCCCTGATCGCGAGCACCTTCACCACCAGCAACGTGGTCAGGGGAACGCCGTGGAACAGCAGCACTACGGCCCCCGGCGTCCACCACGAATAGAACGGCGCGGCGATCAACATGCCGACCCCGAAACCGGTCATTTGCAGCAGTGTCAGCAAGCTGAAGATCGGCAGGCGCAGGCTGTCCGGTTCACGTTGCAGACGCGACATCAGGCCGACCTCAGAGAAGCCGTCACCCAATCCGGCCGGTAACGAGAACAACAGCAAACCGTAGAGGGTCTGCTGCTGGAACATCAGGATAAAACCGCAGGACATCAGCAATACCCCGAAGAAAAATCGCCGCTCCAGGTGTGCATTGTCCGACCCTTTCAGGCGACTGGCGATTCGCGCGCCGATCAGCTTTCCGCACGCCCAGACGGCCAGCATCAGGCCCAGCGTGGTGCTGGCCGACTCGGGCGTCAGTAGCCGGGAAATGATCGGAAAGCCGACGTTGTGCGCCGCGCTGCCCAAGGTGTCGGCCATGGTGACGGCGAGCATCGCGGACACCACGGGCGTACTGCGCAAGCCTTGGCGCAAGGCGTGCCACTCACTACGAGGCTGGGTTGGTTCGGGATCGGGGGCTGGTCGGGAAAACCGCAACGGCAGGATGAACAACGCGGCCAGCAGATAAGTGACCACGTTCAATGCGAACACCGTTTCAAAGCCGAAGGCCGCCACCAACAGTCCTGCCACCAGGCTCCCACCGACCATGGCCGCCGACGAGGCCGAGGTGATCCAGGCGTTGGTCTTGAGCAAGTGCTCGCCTTCGATCAGGTGCGGCAACTGGCTGTTGAGGCCGATGGCGAACATTGAGTTGCCGAACCCCAGGCCGAACGCGATCAACGGTAAAAGCAGCGCTTGCTGGGCGACCGGCAGCACCAGCAACAGGCCCAACAACCCTGCGCGCAGCAAATCAAAGGCAATCAGCGGCATGCGCCCGGCCCAGCGGCGATAGAACGAGGTGCCGATCAAGCTGGCGAAAACCCCTCCGCCCACCCGGCTGGCGAGGAAAATGCCAACGCTCATGGCGCTGTTGCTGAGCAGGTAGACGTAAGTGGCCAGGGCGACCATGTTGAGAAAGGCGCCGAAGTCCGAGACCAGACGGGCCGCGATGATCAGTTGGGCATTGCGGGTGGAGGGGTTCACATTCAGTCCTTGAGTGTGGGAGTCGCAGGGAACATCCACTGTAGGCGCGAGCAGGCTCACTCCCACAAATGATCTCCAGTGTTTAGGGATCAGCATTTACAAAAAACCCGGCCGAAGCCGGGTTTTCGTCAACCGATCACTGCATCCACGGTGGAGGCGGTTCTTCGGTTTTGCCCGGTGGCGCGTCATCTGCCGCGCGCACCGCCTGTTTACGCTCTTCATCCAGGCGTGCCGCCTCGATTTCGCGTATGACACCGCCGACGTCGGCCAATTCTTCCGGTTCGTCGAACTCGCCCGTCAACACGCTGGCCGGGTGCAAGGTGCCGGCTTCGTACAGCGCCCACATTTCCTTGGCGTATTTGGTCTTTTTCAACTCTGGCGCAAACCGGCCGAAGTAAGACGCCATGTTGCCCACGTCCCGCTCCAGCATGCTGAACGCGTGGTTGTTGCCCGCCGCGTCTACCGCTTGCGGCAAGTCGATGATCACCGGGCCCGTCGGAGTCAACAGCACGTTGAACTCGGACAGGTCACCGTGCACCAGACCGGTACACAGCATCAGCACGATCTGCGAAATCAGGAACGCGTGATATTCGCGCGCCTGGTCCGGCTCCAGCACCACGTCGTTCAGACGCGGCGCGGCATCGCCGTACTCGTCGGCCACCAGCTCCATGAGCAGTACGCCTTCGAGGAAGTCATACGGTTTGGGCACCCGAACACCGGCACCGGCCAGACGGAACAGCGCCGCCACTTCGGCGTTCTGCCAGGCGTCTTCGGTTTCTTTCTTGCCGAATTTCGAGCCTTTGGCCATCGCTCGAGCCTGGCGGCTGTTGCGCACCTTGCGGCCTTCCTGATATTCGGCCGCCTGACGGAAACTGCGTTTATTCGCCTCCTTGTAGACCTTCGCGCAACGTAGCTCGTTACCGCAGCGCACCACATAAACAGCTGCTTCTTTACCACTCATGAGTGGGCGCAGCACCTCGTCGACCAGACCGTCCTCGATCAGGGGTTCAATGCGTTTTGGAGTCTTCATCAGCTTTTATTGTGGGTCCTTTATTACCAAACACGCGAAAGTCATTCGTTATACGGCAATCCACTCGTTCGGGGGAGGGGTTGCCGACCTATGAACGTCGTGATGCACACAATGTGCCGAATTAATCGGCCAACTCCTTTCGGTCGTCATCGGCCGCCCGAGATCATAGCTGAGCCTGCACCCCTGTGTGGCGAAGGGGTGCGAGGGCATTTGCGACAGAAGCTGACACCTTAATTCACACCCTTCGTAGGATATTTCTCACCAAGCCTCAATTTCCCATTAATTCAGCCGAAGTCCTCAGTGACAGAGTGATTTGTCCGACAATCGTTCCGACCACAAAAACGATGGCGCGCTCAGGGATCCGGGTTGATCAAATACGTTTACGGCTGCCAATAATCCGCGAGTCATCTGCACTGCGTGGGCCTACAAGAAAAATCTGGAGCGCGGATGAACATCAAACAGAAGTTGACCTGGGCGTTTGCAATCATCGCCTGCCTGCCCGTGGTGCTGGTCGCCACCCTCGTGGTGCTGAATTTGCGCAGTGACGCCAAGGAGAATTTCGTCGACGGCAGTGGTCGTGAAATTCGTCAGGTCAGCAACGCCATGCAATTGTTCTTCGACGGCATCAGCCAGAACGTCGACTACCTGGCCAGACAACCGCTGATCAAGAACTCCGACGACAGCCTCAAGACCTACATGAGCGCCAACGCCGAGAGCATTCCCCAAGGCGAGATGGACAAAAAGGTCTTCAGCCTCCTGCAGGACCTGGGCAACAGCCATCCGTCCTACGCCTATGCCATCCTCGGCACTGCGGCGGGCGGTTACGTGTCCTGGCCGGACGACGCGAAGCTGAACAATTACGACCCGCGCCAGCGCCCCTGGTACAAGGCGGCCCAGGCCAAGCCGGGCAAACCATTTCGCACCGAGGCCTATTACTGGGCCCAGGACGATGCGACCTACGTCAGCACCGTGCGCACCATCGACAACCAATTGGGCACCAACGGCGGCGTGGTCAGTATCGACGTGACGCTCAAGCAGCTCACCGAGATCGTCAAGCAGATCAAACTGGGTGAAACCGGCTACCTGATGCTGCTGGAAAACACCGGCACCGTGCTGGTCGATCCGAAACAACCGGAACACAACTTCAAAGCCCTGAGCAGCCTCGGCGAAGGTTATGCGCAACTGGCCAAGGCCGGCAAAGGCCTGGTGGAAGTCGAGTTGAACGGCGAACGCTACATGGCCAACGTCTGGCCGTCGGAGCAACTGGGCTGGACCTTTATCGGCCTGATCAAGCAAAACGATGTGATGAGCTCCGCGACTCAACTGACTTGGCTGATCGCAATCATCGCCGCCGTTCTGGCAGTGTTCTTCGCCATCATTGGCGCCAGTTTCGCCAGTGTCATCGTGCGACCGATCCGCAGCGTCGCCAGCGGCCTGGAAGGCATCGCCCAAGGTGAAGGCGACCTGACCAAAAACCTGGAAATCCGTGGCAGCGACGAAACCGCGCAACTGGCCAACTGGTTCAATCAGTTCCTGACGGCGATTCGTAACCTGATCCAAAGCATCGGCGGTGCCGCGACCAAGATCCTCGCCACCTCCAAAAGCTCGACCCAGGTTTCCAGCGACATGGCTGAAGCCGCCGGGCGCCAGCGTGAGGCGGTGGACATGGTGTCCACGGCGTTCCATGAAATGGTCGCCACCGCCAACGAAGTCGCGCGCTCATGCAGCCAGGCGGCAGAATCCGCCGACAGTGGCCAGCGCCAGGCGCGTCAAGGTCAGCAACAGATTGATGCGGCCGTGACCAGCGTTGATCGCCTGAGCCAGGAAATCGAACAGTCGGCGCAGTCGATGCAACAGCTCGAACGCGACAGCAACGACATCCAGTCGATCCTGGGGACCATTCGCTCGATTGCCGAACAGACCAACCTGCTGGCCCTGAACGCCGCCATCGAGGCTGCGCGGGCCGGTGAGCAAGGTCGCGGGTTTGCAGTGGTGGCGGATGAAGTCCGGGCACTGGCCAAACGCACGGCGGATTCCACGGCGGAAATCGATGGCTTGCTGGGCAACCTGGCCAAGCGCACCAGCCAAGTGACTCAACAGATGCATGCGAGCCTGGAAGTGTCGCAACAATCGGTGACCCGCATCGGTGAAGCGCGCAGCAGTTTCGGGCTGATTCGTGAGTCGGTGGATGTGATTCGCGACATGAACACGCAGATCGCCACGGCGGCGGAAGAACAGCATCAGGTGGCCGAAGACATCAACCGGCACATCAGCCAGATCCATGGCGACGCGCAGTTGGTGGCAGAACTGGCGAACTCGGCGCGCCTGGACTCGCAGAGCCTGGCCGGGCTGTCGAATGAACTGGACGGGTTGGTTCGCCGCTTCAGGACCTGAGGTCGCTGATCTAACGGGTCGAAAACCGATACCTGTGGCGAGGGAGCTTGCTCCCGCTCGGCCGCGAAGCGGTCGCAAACCGGTAAACACGGAATACCTGATACAGCGTGTTTACTGAATTGGGACCGCTTCGCGCTCCAGCGGGAGCAAGCTCCCTCGCCACAATTACTGTTTGAACAATTCACCGGGTGTGAAGCCGAACAACCCCTTGAACGCCGCAATAAACGCCGACGTCGAGTCATACCCACAAGACAGCGCGGCATGGGTCACGCTGTCGCCCTCCTCCAGCAAACTCAGCGACGACAGCAACCGCACTCGCTGTCGCCACCCGCGAAAGCTCAGCCCGGTTTCGCGCTGGAACAAGCGCATCAGCGTCTTCTCCGAGGTGCCCAGGCGTTGCGCCCATTCCTGCAACGTCACACTGAGCTCCGGACGTTCGATCAGCTCATTGCACAACCCGAGCAGCCGTTCATGACGCGGCAACGGCAGGGAAAACCCCACCTCCGGCAGATTTGCCAACTGATCCAGCAGCACATTCACCAGCCGCGTTTCCTGGCTGTCGCCCTGCGGATACTCCACCGGCAGCAAGCAAAAACGCTTGATCAGCTCCCGGGCCAGCGGCGTGACTTCCAGCACCCGACAACGCCCATCGGCCCACTCACAGTCCTCGCGGCGCACGTAAAGGCTGCGCATTTCGGCGCGCATCGAGGTCACCACCTGGTGTTCGAGGTCCGCCGGAATCCAGATCCCCCACTGCGGCGGCGCAAAGAAACTGCCCTCAGCCGTGTGCACGCCGAGAACGCCGCTGATGGCGTAGGAAAACTGCACCCAATCGTGGCGATGAGGTGGCGTCCACGACCCGGCATTCAGACTTTCCGCCCGAGCGAACAGCGGACGCGGTAGCGCCTTCAGCGTCGGAATGGCCCGTTCGAGGGAAAGTTGTCCGTTAGCCGGCATTGATTGGCCTTATGTCGCAAGACGGCAGATAGGGCCGACGTTAGGCTAAGTCATCAATTCTTACAAATGTATTCGGTGGCCGTTATGCATGCCTTCAAACACCTCAAACGCGTGGTCACCGACTGGTTCTTGTGCGGCATGCTGATCGCCACGCTGCTGGCGTATTTCTTCCCGGTCTTCGGCGCCACGGGTGGCGGGATGCACGCGGAATATGTGATCAACATCGGCGTGTTCCTCGTGTTCTTCCTGCACGGGGTCAACCTCTCCAGCGAGCAGATCAGCCATGGCCTGAAGAACTGGAAGCTGCACGTGATGGTCCAGGGTTTCACCTTCATGGTGTTCCCGCTGATCTGGTTGCTGAGCGACAAGCTGCTGGGTTCGCACGTGCCTTCGCTGTTGATGCTTGGCTTCTTCTACCTCTGCGCCCTGCCGTCGACCATCTCGTCGTCTGTGGCCCTGACTGGCAGCGCGGGCGGCAACGTGCCGGCGGCGATACTCAATGCGAGCCTGTCCAGCGTGCTGGGGATTTTCCTGACGCCGTTGCTGGTGAGTCTGGTGGTCGGCAGCGGTGCTGGCGGCATCGATCTGGGCTCGACGCTGCTCGACCTCTGCGCCATGTTGCTGGTGCCGCTGGTGCTCGGCCAACTGTTGCGGCCGATGTTCGGCAAGTTCTTTGCCCGCCACAAGCGCTACACCAACATCGTCGACAAGCTGGTGATTCTGTTGCTGGTGTACTCGGCGTTCTGCAACTCGATGGTCTCGGGGATGTGGCAGCAACAGGGCAACGGCGTAATTCTCAGCGCACTGATCGGCAGCGTGATGCTGCTGGCGGTCATCCTGTGGATGACTACCCGCACCGCTCGCGCACTGAAATTCAGCCCGGCGGATGAGATCGCTGCGGTGTTCTGCGCCAGCAAAAAATCCCTCGCGGCCGGTGCGCCGATGGCGGCGCTGATCTTCGGCGCCAACCCTGGCCTGGGCCTGATTCTGCTGCCGATCATGATTTATCACCCGTTGCAGTTGATCGTCTGCTCGGTGATGGCCGAGAGCTACGCCAACCGCAACCGTGAACGCATTGCGCAGCAGAACGCCGAACTGATCAGCGCTCGATAATCGCCGTCACCCCTTGGCCGCCAGCGGCGCAGATCGAGATCAAGCCTCGGCCCTTGCCCGCCGCGTCGAGCAACTTCGCCAGGTTGGCGACGATGCGCCCGCCGGTCGCGGCAAACGGATGCCCGGCCGCCAGTGAACTGCCTTTGACGTTGAGGCGGCTGCGGTCGATGGAGCCCAGCGGCGCATCGAGGCCGAGACGGGTTTTGCAATACTCCGGATCTTCCCAGGCCTTCAACGTGCAGAGCACCTGCGCGGCGAAGGCTTCGTGGATTTCGTAGTAATCGAAGTCCTGCAAGGTCAGGCCATTGCGCGCCAGCAAACGGGGCACCGCGTACACCGGCGCCATCAACAGCCCTTCGGCGCCGTTGACGAAATCCACTGCCGCGGCCTCGCCGTCACGCAAATAGGCGAGGATCGGCAAGCCTCGTTCCTTCGCCCATTCTTCACTGCCCAGCAGTACCAGCGACGCGCCATCGGTGAGCGGCGTGGAGTTGCCCGCCGTCATCGTGCCCTTGGCGCTTTTCTCGAAGGCCGGTTTCAGCGAAGCGAGTTTTTCCAGGGTCAGGTCCGGGCGCAGGTTGTTGTCGCGGGTCAGGCCGAGGAACGGTGTCATCAGGTCGTTGTGCCAGCCTTCGGCGTAGGACGCGGCCAGGTTCCGATGGCTCTCCAGCGCCAGCTGATCCTGTTCTTCGCGGGGGATGTTCCAGGTCTGGGCCATCAACTCGCAGTGCTGGCCCATGGACAAACCGGTGCGCGGTTCGCCGTTGCGCGGGAACTCCGGTATCAAGTCCCGGGGACGCAGCTGCAGAAAGGTTTTCAGTTTGTCGCCGGTGGTCTTGGCGCGATTGGCTTGCAACAGCACCCTGCGCAAACCTTCACTGACACCGATCGGCGCATCCGAGGTGGTATCGACGCCACCGGCAATGCCGCACTCGATCTGTCCCAGGGCAATCTTGTTCGCCACCAGCAACGCCGCTTCAAGGCCCGTGCCGCACGCCTGCTGAATGTCATAGGCCGGGGTGCCGGGGGACAACCGTGAACCGAGCACACACTCGCGCGTCAGGTTCATGTCTCGGGACAGCTTGAGGACCGCCCCCGCGACCACTTCGCCGATCCGCAGGCCATGCAGGTTGTAGCGTTCGATCAGGCCTTCGAGCGCTGCGGTGAGCATCGCCTGGTTACTGGCGGTGGCGTAAGGCCCATTGGAGCGGGCGAAGGGGATTCGGTTACCGCCAATAATCGCGACGCGGCGCAGCTGGGTCATGAAAAGCTCCTGTCAAAAAATCAGATGTAAACACCTGCCCTGCAGGAGCGAAGCTTGCTCGCGAAGGCGCCGGCACATTCAATATCTCCTCTGAATGAAACATCGTCTTCGCGAGCAAGCTTCGCTCCTACACTGTTCAAGCGTAGGCCTTATATCGTGGATCGAACGACTGATTGCCATTCGTGGTCCACACTTTGAACCCCAGCTGCCGGAGTGCGTTCCATGTCTGACCGTTATATCGACTTCGCCAATTCCTCCATCGGCCATCGTCTGGTCGGGGCCATGGGACTGCCGTCTCCGGTACGCCTGGAGCGGTGGCAAGCAGGCCGACTGCGGCCTGTCGAGGGGGCGCTGTTGATTGGCGGCGGCCCGCTGACAGAGAAAGTCAGCGCTTTTGCCAATCGCCTGACCGATGCGATCTACAGCTACGGCACTGACCCCTCGCTGGCCACCGCGTGGATTCCCGGCCACGGCCCCAAGCTCAAAGCCGTGGTGTTCGACGCCAGTAACCTAGTGCAGACCGATCAGCTCAAACAGCTGCGCGAGTTCTTCCAGCCGCTGATCAAGAACCTCGATCACAGCGCGCACCTGGTGATTCTGGGGCGTGCGCCAGAGACGTTGACCGACCCGTTCGCCGCCAGCGCACAGCGTGCGTTGGAAGGTTTCAGTCGCTCGCTGGCCAAGGAATTGCGCAGCGGCGGCACCTTGCAGCTGGTCTATGTCGGTGACGGCGCCGAGGATCAACTCGAAGGGCCTCTACGGTTTTTCCTCTCGCCCAAAAGTGCGTTTGTGTCAGGCCAGGTGGTTCGTTTGAAGGCTTGCGATACGCAGGTGTCGGACTGGACTCGCCCACTGGCCGGGCGCAAGGCGCTGGTCACGGGTGCCGCGCGCGGCATTGGCGCTTCCATCGCCGAAACCCTGGCCCGTGACGGTGCCGAGGTCATCCTGCTTGACGTACCTGTGGCCAAAACCGACCTCGATGCACTCGCTGCGCGCCTCGGCGGGCGCAGCATCACCCTGGACATCTGCGCCGAAGACGCCGCCGCGCAGCTGATCGAACTGCTGCCCGACGGCGTCGACATCGTGGTCCACAATGCCGGCATCACCCGCGACAAAACCCTGGCCAACATGACCCCCGAATTCTGGGACGCGGTGCTCGCCGTCAACCTCAACGCGCCGCAAGTGCTGACCAAGGCCCTGCTTGACAGCGGCGCCTTGCATGACAACGGGCGGGTGATTCTGTTGGCGTCCATCAGCGGCATCGCCGGCAATCGCGGGCAGACCAATTACGCGGCGAGCAAGGCCGGGCTGATCGGTCTGGCCCAGGCCTGGGCGCCGCTGCTGAGTCAACGCGGCATCAGCATCAATGCGGTGGCGCCGGGGTTCATCGAAACCCAGATGACCGCGCACCTGCCGTTTGGCATCCGTGAGGCCGGGCGACGTATGAGTTCTTTGGGCCAGGGCGGCCTGCCACAAGACGTTGCCGAAGCCGTCGCGTGGCTTGCTCAGCCGGGGACCGGCGCGTTCACCGGGCAAGCGTTGCGAGTCTGCGGCCAAAGCGTCCTGGGGGCATGAACATGATCACCGATTGGCACACCCTCAACCGCGAACCGAGCCTGACGGGGCTGTACGTGAAGGCGGCAACACGGCGCAAAATCACCGGCACCACGTTGCCCGACACGGGATTGCGCTGCTGGCTCGAGGTCGATCCGAAACGCCTGGCGGCGTATCGCAAGGTCTGTGGTTTTGCCGATAACGGTTTGCTGCCGCCGACCTATCCACACATCCTGGCGTTTGCCTTGCAGATGCAATTGCTCACGGCCAAGGACTTTCCGTTCCCGCTGCTGGGGCTGATTCACCTGAGCAATCGCATTCGTGTATTGCGCCCCATGGGTGGGGTCAACCGCGTTCGGGTCAGCGTGCAGGTGCAGAACCTGCAACCCCATGCCAAGGGTGCGACGTTCGATCTGGTGACGTCGCTTGACGATCAGTTGGGGCCGTTATGGGAAGCTGAAAGCCAGATGCTGTGCCGCGGGGTCAAGCTCGAAGGCGAACCGGTCGAGGACGTGTTGGCATCAACCCTGGAGATGACGCAAGTGGCTCGCTGGAATGCGCCGGCGGACATCGGCCGGCAGTACGCAAAAGTATCCGGGGACTACAACCCGATTCACCTGAGTGCCGCGAGCGCCAAGCTGTTTGGTTTTCCGACGGCCATTGCTCATGGGTTGTGGAACAAGGCCCGGACATTGGCAGCGTTGAGTGAGCATCTGCCCTCGGCGAATGTCGAGATGGCGGTGCAGTTCAGGAAACCGGTGCGGTTGCCGAGTGAGGTGACGTTGCTGGCCAGCGCGGCGGGGTCCAGTGGGGACTTTCAGCTGCTGGGGGCGGGGGATCTTGAACATATGGTGGGACATTGGCGGCCGATTGCCTGAACCGGTTGATCATCTGTGAAATCGCCGTCGCGAGCAGGTTCACGCCTGCAGGGGACCGCGTTTGCGAGTCGTCTGAGGCAGTGAGCCTGCTCGCGAAAAGGGCTGGTTCAGTGATTGAAGTGCGCGCTTGGCTGCGGAAACAGGTTATTGAGCGTCTCCAGCAACCGCACGTGATAGATCGGCTTGCGGAACAGGTCGAGCACCTGCAAGCGTAGCATGTCGCTGACATCCTCCATGTCTGCATGGCCGGATGTCACGATCACGGGTAAATGTTGGCGGGAGGTGTGCTCGCGCAGCCGTTTGATCAGCGACATGCCGCTTTCCTCCGGCATGCGCAGATCAGTGATCACCAGGGCGATATCGGGATGGCGGGTCAAATGATTCAGGGCGAGTTTGACCGAGGTTGCGGTAAAGCAATTGAAGCCCTCGCCCTCAAGCAGCTCCGCCAGTTCCAGCAACGCATCCTCCTCGTCATCGACCAGAAGGAGTTGTTGGCGTGGGAATGCGAGAGCGTTCATAGGGTTTTCCTGCGTTGGACTAAGCGCTGACGTTAGAACCACTCAGGCCCGTTGGCAAACGGCAACGATCAAGAAGCCGCCGCCGGCAGTACCGCCTTGATACTGTTGAAGATCGAAGTAATCGAACCCGAGATCGGCGTCATGAAGGCTGCCAGCGCGACCGCCGCCATCCCCGCGATAATGGCGTACTCAATACCCGAAGCCCCTTCGGTGTCTTTCGCCAGGTTGATGTAGAAGACGACTTCAGACTTCAGCCGCTGAACAAACTGAGTGAGGGACATGACGTTTTCTCCTTGGAGGGTGCCGGGTGTTGCATGGCCGCAACATGATTCCCCTGTGCCAGCATCAGCATTGTCGGCATTCCGCTTACCAACAACTGTAAGAACGAATTAATACTTAAGTATTAACCGGCCAATCGACGCCAAAAAACCAGGTTTGGCACGATAGCCTCTTACTTTCGTTAGATATTTTCCAAGGAGTAATGGCATTTTGATCTACCTGCGCTAACGTCAAATAGCGAAATAGTTAGAAGGTCAAAGCTGCCTGATTGCGAAGTTATCTCGTTGGACCTTACGAGTCATCAAGCAGCAGGAAAGGGAGAGCCGTGATGAACAGCCGAGTCACCATGGGTCTGGCCGGTTTTTTTCTGGTGGGTGCCATCATTGCCGGTTATTGGGGGCTGACACTGAGTCGACAACCGGCCCCCGACCCCGTCACCCCGCCGAACGCTGTCGCCACCGCACCTGTCCCGGCACCTGCGCCGGTAGACGATCCCACCCGCCAACCCGTTGTCGTGCTGCTGCGCGATGTGGCGCCCTTCGTTCAAATCACCGCCGCCGACGTGACCCTGGAAAAACTGCGCACCGCCCCGGCCGGCAGTCTGACCAGACTCGATCAGGCCATTGGTCGCACGCCGTGGCGCGCACTGACCGCAGGCACCTGGCTCAACGCTGAAAGCTTCGAAGCCGGCAGTGCATTGTCGCGAATGATCCGGCCCGATGAACGTGCGCTCGCCGTCGCGGTGGATGAAGTGATCAATGCCGGCGGGCAACTGAGCCCTGGCGATTATGTCGACGTGATGCTGTTTCTGCGTGCAGACGCCAACAACGTTCAGCCGTCGGCTCAGGTCGTCATCCCCGCGTTGCGGGTGCTCGGCGTCGGCGAACAACTGGGACTGACCAACGATGGGCGCCCGGCCAAACCGGTGCGCAGCAACGAAGAACAACTCAAGCAGGACCCACAGCGCACCAACGCCCGTTCGGTGGTGCTCGCCGTGCCCGAGTCGCTGCTGAGCCGGCTGATGCTGGCGACCCAGGCCGGGGTGCTGCGCCTGGCCGTGCGCAGTGCCGAAGAGAAACGCCTGGCGCAATATTGGGCCGGCGAAAACGATTCAAACGCCCACCTTGCCCGGGCTGATCGCGACCTGGTGCAGTTCAGCCAACTGGCCCTCGTCGGCCCCCCCAAAGCACTTACCCTCGGCAGCACGGCACCGCGCAAATCAGGCGTGGAAGTCATTCGCGGCAACCAAGTCTCCCAACAAACCCCCTGAGTCGAGCAAGGACGCCTTTAAATGCGCAGACGTTCCATGTCCATGTTCCAAGGCCTGCTCTGTGTCTCCTTGCTGGGCGCTCAACCGCTCGACATGACATTCGCCGCCGCGGGCAATTGCTCTGCATTAGGGCCCCTGCCGGCGGTGCTGGAAGTCGGTGAAGGGTTGCAGCAGGAACTGCAATCGCCGGTAGCGATCACGCGACTGGCCGTGGGCGATCCGAAAATCGCCGACGTGCGCGTCAACGGCAATCAGGCGTTTCTGCTCACCGGCATGGCGCCGGGCGCCACCAGCCTGATGGTCTGGACCGCCTGCGCCAGCACACCGCGCCAAAGCATGGTGTTCGTTCAGGGCCGGGCCACAGCAGCGATGACCGGCGCGGCGTCGATGCCCTCCGAAGACCCGATGCTGGCGTCGCAAGTGCAGACCGATATTCGCTTCGTCGAGGTCAGCCGGACCAAACTGAAAGAGGCCAGCACCTCGATCTACGGTAAAAACTCGAACTTCCTGTTCGGCTCACCCGGCACCGTGCCCAATACGGCAGTCACACCGCGTGTGCTGCCGCTGCGCAACATCGATCCACGCATTGCCGTGCCAAGCATTCCGCTGGCCAACGACATGTACAACATCGTCGCCGGCGGCGGTAATTTCCTCGCCATCATCAACGCCATGGAAGGCAGCGGCTTCGCCTACACCCTGGCGCGGCCGAGCCTGGTGGCGATCAGCGGGCAGAGCGCGAGCTTTCTGGCCGGCGGTGAAATCCCGATTCCGGTGCCCAGCGCCAACAGCAACAGCTACTCGATCGAATACAAGGAATTCGGCATTCGCCTGACACTCACACCGACCGTCGTCAGCAACCAACGCATCGCCCTGAAAGTGGCACCGGAAGTCAGTGAGCTGGATTACAACAACGGCGTCACCATCGGCGGCACCACAGTCCCGGCGCTCACCATCCGCCGTACTGACACCAGCATCTCCCTGGCCGATGGCGAAAGTTTCGTCATCAGCGGTTTGATCAGCACGCAAAACGCCTCGCAGGTCGACAAATTTCCCGGTCTTGGCGACATCCCGATACTCGGTGCGTTTTTCCGCAGTTCATCGATCAAGCGCGAGGAGCGCGAACTGCTGATGATCGTCACGCCGCACTTGGTGCAGCCGTTGGCGGCCAACGCGAAATTACCGTCACTGCCCGGTGAACAACTGCGCAACTACGACCCCGGTTTCTATCGCATGTACTTCCTCGAAAACGGCAACTTCGATAAACGCAGCGGGTTATCGCAATGAGCCAGAACCTGAGCCAGACCTTCCTGGCAATCACCCGCAACCCCACCGACCTTGAATGGCTGCAAGGCGCCCTCGCCCCGTTGGGCCAGGTCGTCAGTGCCGGTGGCGGCAGCCTCGACGAACTGCTGACGCTGGTCGACGTGACCTTCGCCAGCCTGGTGTTCGTGGGGCTGGATCGCGAACACGTGGTGGCGCAGAGCACCTTGATTGAGGGTGCACTTGAAGCCAAACCGATGCTGGCCATCGTCGCGCTGGGCGACGGCATGGACAACCAGCTCGTGCTCAACGCGATGCGGGCCGGCGCCCGGGATTTCGTCGCGTATGGCTCGCGCTCCAGCGAAGTCGCGGGGCTGGTGCGGCGTCTCAGTAAACGCCTGCCACCGGTGGCTCCAAATACCCACCTGGGTGGCTTGACCGTGCTATATGGCGTGCAAAGCAGTGCCGACGGCGCGCTGCTCGCCAACCATATGGCGCAGGTGGTGCAAAAGAGCGGACAGCAAACCTTGCTGCTCGACCTCGGCCTGCCACGCGGCGACAGCCTGGCCCTGCTCGGCCTGGAGAGCTCGTTTCACTTCGGCGATGCCCTGCGCCATTTGCGGCGGCTGGACGCAACGCTGATCGACAGTGCGTTCACCAGCGACGGTGACGGACTGCGGATTCTGGCGTACGCCAGTCACGACGAACCGCTGGAACACACCAGCGCCGCCGAGCTGTACATGCTGCTCAGCGCCCTGCGCCAACACTTCCAGCACATTGTGGTGAACCTCACCGGCCAGCCGGACAGCGAGGCACTGCGCACATTTATCAGCCATTGCGACAAGCTGCTCTGGTACACCGATCAGAACGTGCTCGACTGTCGCCGCAACCTCGCGCTGCTGAATCTGTGGCGGGAGAAAGGCATGAAGCTTGACCACGCCAGATTGCTCATCGACCGCTACTTGCGCCACGTCGCGCCGGACTCGGAAACCCTGGGTAAAAGTTTCGGCATGGAGATCATCGCCACCCTCGCCTACAGCCCGGAAGTGCGGCTCAACGCCAAGAATCAGGGCGTCAGCCTGTTCGAACTAGCCCCTCGCGAAGGCCTGAGCCAAGGCCTGCGGGCCCTCGGTGAATGTCTGGCCAAGCGCTCCGAAGCCTTGGCCAAACCCAGGACCGGTTGGTTCAACCGGCTTCGAGGTGCGCAATGAGCAGTGAAAAACTGTTCGGTGCGCCGCAACGCGCTTCGAGCGCCAACGCCGACCATGAAGGCCTGAAACTGGTGTTGCACCGTTTCATCATCGACGCCATCGAAGAGTCCGGAAAAAACCTGCTGGAGGGTTCGCGCCAGGTACTGTCGCAATTCGTCACCGACAAAGTGGCTGAGTACATTGCGCGACTGCACCTGGCGATTTCCCGTTATGAAATGGAGCGACTGGCCGAAGAACTGGTCGACGAACTCACCGGTTTCGGTCCGCTTGAAGTGCTGCTGCGCGATCCGGCGGTGACCGAGATCCTGGTCAACGGCCCGCACCGGGTATTCATCGAGCGCGACGGTGTGCTGCATCAAAGTGACTTGCGCTTCATTGATGCGCACCACGTCGAACGCGTCATGCAACGGATTCTCGCACCACTGGGTCGGCGGCTCGATGAGTCTTCGCCGATGGTCGATGCTCGCCTGCCGGATGGCAGCCGGGTCAACGCGATCATTCCACCGATCGCCCTCGACGGCCCCTGCCTGTCGATTCGCAAATTTCGCAAGGACATGCTCAAGAGCAACGACCTGGTGACGATGCAAACCATCGATCAGCCGATCTTCGATTTCCTCCAGGAAGCCGTGGGCAAGCGCTGCAACGTCTTGATCAGCGGCGGCACCGGCACCGGTAAAACCACGCTGTTGAATATTCTCAGCCAGTTGATCAACCCACACGAGCGGCTGGTCACCATCGAAGACGTCGCCGAATTGCAACTCGGCCACCCGCATGTCGTGCGCCTGGAAACCCGTCCTCCCAATGCCGAGGGCCACGGTGAAGTGAAGTCCAGCGACTTGATCCGCAACGCCCTGCGGATGCGCCCGGACCGGATCATCCTCGGCGAAATTCGCGGTGTCGAAGTGCTCGACGTGCTCACCGCAATGAACACCGGCCACGACGGTTCGATGAGCACCGTGCACGCCAACAACGCCCAGGATGCGCTGCTGCGCCTGGAAACCCTGGTCGGCCTGACCGGTCGCGTCATTGCCGAAAAGACCTTGCGGCAAATGATCTGCGCGGCACTGGACGTGATCATCCAGTTGACGCGCATGCCCGATGGTCGACGCTGCGTCAGTGAAGTGGTGGAGGTGGTGGGCGTCCGTGACGATGTCTACGTCACCAATACGCTGTTCCGCCTCGACCGGCGCAGCGGATTCGGGTTTCTGCGCGAGGCCGTCAACCCGGCCGGCGATAAACTGCGCCGCGAGTCGGCGCTCCCGCCATCACCGTACTGAGGCTCACGGCATGCTCAAACCGGCGTTGCTCATCCTCGTTTGCCTGATCATGCTCGGCGTGTCGATTCACCTGCTGCTCAAAGGCTTGCGCCAGACTGGCACCGAGCGCGTGCTCAATCGCCTGGCCCAGGGGCAACCGCAGTTGGTGGTGGAAAAAACCTCTTGGGCAGGCCTGGAACGGGCGTTCCTGCGCGCGGGCCTTGGGCGCCCGAACGAACAACTGGGACGCTGGATGCTGTTGTGGGCGTTCGGTACGTTGATCGGCTTCGCTGCCGGTGGCTGGATCGGGCTCGTGGTGTGTTTGCTGGTACCGCCACTCGCGTTCCGGCTGTTCATAAGCTGGCGTTATCAGCGCCGGCTCAAGCGCATGATCGAACAACTGCCGACGTTGCTCGATCACACCGTGCGCAGCCTGAAGTCCGGGCGCACTCTGGCCGACGCGGTGCTGGGCGCTATCCATGCCGCCGACAATCCGCTCAAAGAGGCCATGGGCCGGGTACAACGCAACGTGCAGTTGGGCGTCAGCCTGCCGGATGCCGCGTCGGACTTCGCCGAGCTGTATGAGAAGGATGAACTGCGCCTGTTTGCCCTCGGCCTGAAGGTCAATCACCGCTACGGCGGCAATGCCAGCGAATTGTTGGAGAACCTGATCAAGATGATCCGTGAACGCGAACAGGCCGCCCGCCAGCTCAGCGCCATGACCGGTGAAACCCGCGTGACGGCCTGGGTGCTAGGCAGTTTGCCGCTGGGCCTGGCCACCTATTTCCTGGCCGCCAACCCCGCTTACCTGCTTGCAATGTGGCACGACAGCTCAGGGCAAATGATGCTCGCGAGCGCGTTTGGCTTGCAGGCGGTGGGCAGCCTGGCGCTTTGGCGCATGTTGCGCAGCGTATGAAAATACCGCTGCTGATCAGTGCCCTGCTGTTTATGGCGGCTGCGCTGTTGCTGCTCGGCAGCCTGCTGGACCAGCGCCGGCGTGCGCGTCAGGTGGCTCAACGGCTGGACGGCAAAGCCGTTGACCACGACCGCATGGGTCATTGGCTACAAGCGCTGGGCAACAGCCGCATCGGTCAGCGTTCGGTCAATCTGGACAACGAAACCCAAACCCTGCTCAACCGCTTGGGTTGGCGCAGCGCCCGCCGCCGCTCACAGTTCGCGGCGTTCCAGGTGGGAGTGCCGGTGCTGGCGCTGGCCTTGGCATTGCTGATTCAAAGCGTGTTCTACCCCAGCGTGCAAAACCACTGGATCGCCCCGCTCTTCGCCACGGCCATCGGTTACCTGCTGCCCAAACGCCTGCTCGCCGCCGCGTCTCAACGCCGGCAAAAACAGTTGGCCCTGGAGATATCGACCTTCATTCCGCTGCTGCGCATCCTGTTTGAATCGGGCATGGCCGTCGAGCAATCGCTGCGCGTGCTGAGCCAGGAAGGCAAGCAACTGATGCCCGCATTGACCCACGAACTGCGCCTGGTTCTGGCCCGTGTCGATTCCGGCCTGGAGTTGGGCGAAGAGCTGAGCAAGGCCAGCCGCTTGTTGGCGGTCGACGAATTCACGGACACCTGCGTGATCCTTCAACAGCTGATCCACCAGGGTGGTGGTGCGATGAAATCGCTACTGGCGCTCAAGCAACTGTTCGATGACCGGCGCCTCACGCGCTTGCAGGAATACATCTCCAAGATGTCCGCCAAAATGTCCGTCGTGATGATGCTGTTTCTCTTCCCGGCGTTATTGATCGTCCTGGCCGGCCCGGGCTTCACCGCCCTGGCCCGGGCCATTGGCTCATAGAGGGATCGCGATGAAAGCAATGATTGCCGGTTTGAGTTTGCTCCTGTTGAGCGGTTGCGCCACCGACGGCCAGGCGCCATGGAACGCCCTGACCCAAAGCGCCAGTTGCAGCAAGTTGGGCTCCGATGAACAGCTGAAATTGAACCTGGCCGATGACATGGCCAACGACGGCAAACTGCACGCGAGCCTCGCCAACCTGCAAAGCCTGCCCGACAACGTCGCCGACGTGCGCTTGCGCCGGGCCAAGGTAAACCGGCTGCTGGGTCGCAGCGAAGCCGAGCCACTTTACCGCAGCCTGCTCGGCACCTGCCTCGCCGCCGCTGCCGAACACGGCCTCGGCCAGCTCGCGGCAGCCAGGGGCGACAACGGCCAGGCCCAGGCCCACCTGCAACGCGCCGCCCGACTGGCGCCAACCGATGAAAAAATCCGCAACGACCTCGGCGTGGTCTACCTCAACCAACGGCGCGTCGACGATGCACGCTTCGAATTCCTGACGGCCATGGAGCTCAAGCAAAGCGATCGACTGGCGGCGTTGAATATGGTGACGCTGCTGATCTACCAGGATGACTGGAGCCGCGCCGCCGAACTCGTCAGCCGCGTCGGCCTGAGCCCCGCCCAGGTCACCGAAGCCCAGGAACGCGCACAAAAACTCAAGGCCCCGACCAAGGTGATTCCGACACCCGCAAACCAGGTCGCCGCCGTCGCGACGCCGGGCCTTCAATAGGAGCAGACAGATGAAACCGATCCTCCTTTACCTCGCCCTGCTGGCCCTGCCACTCACCGCCAACGCCCTCGACGGCCCCGCCTCACCACAACAACAGGAAACCGAAGGCTGGTTGAAATTGCAGATCAGCCACCAGGCCGCCTCACACACCCCACAGACCTCAACCGCGACCGAACGAGAGCTGAGCATGCAGCGCTGGCTGAAGAGCTATCAGCATGAGATTCCGATGTTTTTCGATCAGGAGGAAGGGGGGACAGTGAACGGTGGGGCGGGGGGGTAGCGTCAGGCTTTCTTGCATCGAATTCATCGCCTTCGCGAGCGGTGCAGCGATCCGACGCGCCCGCGAAGAACGATGACGCGGTCTAACCGGTACATCGCTTGCGGCACATCCACATTATCCAGCGCTCGATTCACCGCCAACTCAGCCAGCATGATGACCTGCTGGATCGCCACGCCAAGGACTCGCAAGCGTGGGCCAACAGGCTTTCGTTATCGATATCGGGGGCGACGATGAACATAGTGCTGACCTTGCGGATGACGGGGGCCTTGAGGGCAGACGGATTGAGGTAGTGATCCAGCGCGCGGTCGGCGGCTTCGTTGAGCTTTTTGGGATTGAGCGGATCGTAGGGGGAAACGTCGTTGGCTTCCGGGGGATTGGGTGTGGCTTTGAACATGGTGAAACTCCCTGATTAATGGAGCCGTCACAAAGCGCACAAGCCGGCGGATTCTGGCGTAGTCGTAGGCAAAGGAGCAAGAAACTGTAGCTCTCAGGAAGTAACGCTAAACACTATTAAACACAGCCCTCAAATCCACACACATTCCCCCTGTGGGAGCGAGCCTGCTCGCGATTGCGGTCCGGCATCTGGCATTCACGTCGTCTGATACTCCGCCATCGCTGGCAGGCCAGCTCCCACAGGGTTTGGTGTACATCCGCAAAAAAAATGGTCGGCTGTCAGGCCGCCATCGCGAGCAGGCTCACTCCTACAGTGGAATGTGTGTACCTGCAAGAGATTGGTCGGCTGTCAGGCCGCCTTCGCGGGCAAGCCTCGCTCCTACAAGAATTCAGCGTACAGCTTTTGATTCTCACCACTCATCAGGCCGAGCGTTAGCTCGCCTGCAGCTCTTGATCTTGATCCACCCGCCCCTTTCGGGAGGCTGAGTGGAGGTGTTCATCCGGGGAGTGGCGCGCAGCGCCGTTCGACGCAGTCGAACACGCTGCATGTAGGTCGTCGCGAAGCAGACCGGAGGGCAGTGTCCCCGGATGGATACCGGAGCGAAGGTACGCCGAGCCTTAGCGAGGGGCCGGACGCTTGGGGCGAGACTTTTTGGTTCCTTTTGGCTGGGCCGGCACTCCGGGCGTTTGACAAAAGGGACTCGCCGTAAGGGCGAAACCGCCAGCCGCCGTTACCGCACAAATGGATATGCACACAACCACCAAGAACATGGTCGGCCCAAAGGCCGCCAAAAGCGACCCACCACACTCAGTGAGCCGTAACCCGCTGGCGCATCCCGGAGTTACCGGGCGACAACGCCAATGCCAATTGCGTCCGATTATGCATATGCGTCAACCGCAACACCTGCGACACATACAACTTCACCGTGTTCTCGGTAATCCCCAACTCACAGGCAATCTGATAATTGGTCTGCCCCTTCCCCACCAACCGCGCCACATCCAGCTGCCGGGGCGACAACTGATTGAAAATCGCCGGGATCTCCACCCGATCCACATCACTGACATCAGCCCCGGAAGAATCCGCCCCCTGCGGACCACGCCGCACCTTATCCAGATCCTGATACAAATCATCGATCGACTCAGTCAGGTACTGCAGCTTCTGATTCAAATGCCCCAACTGCAGGTTCTTCTGCCGATCTTGCAACGCCACCTCTTGTCGCTGAACCCCTTCGAGCAACTCATCGAGATCAATCGGCTTCTGGTAGTAATCGGCAATCCCTGCCCGCAAGGCCTTGATCACATCCTGCTTGTCCGCACGCCCAGTCAGCATGATCGCCTCGAAGGCCCGGTGCTTGCCGGACATCCGCTGCAACTCCTTCACCAGCTCAATCCCGTCCATGTCAGGCATATGCAAATCACACAGCACCAAGCCGATTTGCAGGTCTTCGCCGTAACGGGAAATGGCTTGCTTGCTCGATTCACAGGGAACGCAGCGATAGCCGCTCGCCTCCAGAAACTCGCAAAGTTCTTCAACAATCAACGCCTGATCATCAACCACGAGGACTTTTACTGCCGAGGTGAATTTGTTCACGCGCCACTCCATGCTCGGTCTACAGCTGACCGTTCCTGTACGAAAGCCACTGGCCGTACGACTATCAATCTGAAAAGTAGACGCACTTTCCGACTATGTACATAGGGGGGATGGAACAACATGACTAGCGAATCCAAAGCAGGGCCAATGAAAAACCCATCAGCACGAACGGCGCAAATGGCTGCTTTTTTGACAGCCCAGGGCCTAAATATCGAAGACGCGCCCTAACCCGTTGACTCATATGAGGCCATACTTTTGGCGCGAGCAGCAGCCAGCACACGCTGGCCAGCGCGGCCCCGACAAAGCTGCCCAGCAGATGCATTCCGTCCGTCGCCAAACCCAAGGCTGTCATTAATTTCACATCCCCGGCGCCCAATCGCCTCAGCGCGTAACCGGGCAACGTGAAGGCCAGTGCCAGAAAAGCAGCCCAGCCGCCCTGCGCCCCTTCTGCCCCCAGCCAAGTGGTGTCGGTCCATAGCAGAAACGCCAACGCCAACACCCCCGCGCCAAGGGTCAACGAGTTGGCAATGTGCTTTTCACGGGCGTCCTGCGCTGCGCAAAGCGTCAGCCAGATCAGTAGGACAAAAGTTTGCATTGCGTAAAAAAAGTCCCTTTTGGCTGAATGATTCTATGCTGATATTACGCAGTGACAGTCAGGGTAGACGCAGTCATGAATTCGAGCCTCCCCCGCCAGCAAAAAGGCGCCGTAGCGATTGAGTTCGCTTTGGTGTTCGTGATTTTTTTCGCTGTGTTTTACGCCATTGTCAGTTACAGCCTGCCGCTGTTGCTGATGCAGTCGTTCAACCAGTCGACTGCCGAAGCGGTGCGGCGCAGCGTGGCGGTGGACCCGGGCACGCCCGGTTACGCCGCCAACGTCCAAGCCACAGCCTCAGCTGAACTGACCCGGCAACTGGCGTGGATTCCCGCCGCACTGAACTTCAATGTCGCCACCGATTCGACCATCACCTTCGTCGGCGGCATGCTCAAGGTCAACATCGATTACCCCACCACCAAACTCAACCAGGTGCTGCCGTTTCTGGTGCTGCCGGGCATCGGCGCGGTGCCTAACCTGCCGACGACCCTCTCGGCCAGTTCGAGCCTGCAATTTTGAATTCCGGGGAAAAACTCTTCGGGCGCCTGCTCAACCGCCAATCGCCACCACCTCAGGTTGCGCCGGACACCCTGAGCGTGCCGAGTGTCGGCTTGCAGGTGCACCTGGATGGCGAAGGCCGGGTGCTGCACCTGACCGGCCCATTGCGCCATACGCTCGCCCCGCAACCGCTCTCCACACAGGCACCACCGCTACTCGATTACCTGATGCCCCACAGCAGCCTGGTCATCGAAGGTATCCCCGCCGACTGGCAAGGCCAAATCCTCGACCTGGACTTTCACAGCGTCAACGGGCACCCACTGCACCTGCGCGGCTGGGTCCTTCCGCTGGCGGACAACTGGTTGTTGCAGTTGCTGGACATCAGCGATGTGTTGGTTGAACGTCGACAATCGTGCCGCCGCGAACAGAACCAGCTTCTCGCGGCCAGGATCAGCGAACAGTTGCGCCTGTGCAGCCTCACCCGTCTGCCCGATGTGTTGCAGGAGCAGCTTCAGGTATTGGCTCAGCGCTTTCACATTCCGTGTATTGCGGTGGCGCTGCTTGATGAGCAGGACCAGGGCTGGCAAATCCATCAGTATTACGCGGCCTTCGATGCACCGATGCTGTGGCAGAACGGACAGCGCCTGGGTTCCGGGCTCGACAGCCTGAACGGTTCTTTCCCGCAACACCTGGCGCGTGGCGAGCACCCGCGTTTGCAAGAAATCTTCGGGCATGCCGAAGGACTTGCGGTGCCCTATTACGATGCTCACGGCGTGGCCACCTGGTTGCTCTGCGGTTTTTACACAGCGCAGCAGCGGGCGCCCGAATTGAACGATGGCGACTGGTTGCAGCTCACCGCCGCCCTCGCCAGCCCCCTGCTGGAACGCTTGCGCGAGCATCGGCATCATTTGCAGCTGGAGCGCCTGGCGTCGCTGCAAGCGCTACTCGGCACCGGTTGGTGGGAAGTGTTCAGCGACAGCGCCGAAATGCAACTGGCCCCTTCGCTGGCCAGCTCGCTGAACCTGGCGAGCCCCCGCCTGACGCTCGGCGAATGGCTCGATCACGTGCACCCTGCCGACCGCGAAGAACTGCGCAGCCGCCTGCACGCCCTGGAGGACGCCGGCACCCCGTTGCTGCTCTGCGTGCGCTGGCACTGTGAGCAAGCGCCCGTCTGGTATCGGCTGCAAGGTCAGGCCATTGGCATGGGTAAAAACCGCCGACTGGTGGGCTTCATGCTCGACATCAGCGACATCAAAAACCAGGAACAGAACGCCGCCACCGCCCATGCCCGACTGGACAACCTGATCGCCAGCTCGCCGGCCGTGATTTACGTGCAGCGCTATGTTGAAGGCGCGCTCTTGCCGACGTTTTTCAGCGCCAGCCTGCTGCCGTTGCTCAGCCTGACACTCGCCGATTGCACCGCAGGAGCCTTGATAGAAAGGGTGCATCCAGAAGACCGCGAGCACTATTTCGAGCGCACCCGACGGCTGCTGCGTGAAGGCACGGTGCGCGCCCGTTACCGGTTGCGCGACAGCCACGGCGAGTACCACTGGCTGCTTGACGAAGCCAAGGTGTTGCGCGACGACCTCGGCCTGCCGGTGGAAGCTGTCGGCTTGTGGCTGGACGTCACCGAAGCGACCCTCGCCACCGAACAGGTGAAACAGAGTGAAGAGCGCTATCGAATCCTGGTGGAGGACTCCCCGGCGATGATCTGCCGCTATCGCCCGGACCTGACCCTGACCTTCGGCAACCGGCCGTTGGCGACGTATCTGGAATGTCAGCCCGATCAACTGCCCGGCGTGAACCTGGGCCACTGGATGTCGGACGATCAGCGCCAGGCATTCGTGCTGCGACTCAGCCAACTGACGCCGCAAGCCCCGGTCAGTACCGCTGAAATCTATCTGCAACTGCCGGGGCGGGAACACGCCTGGTGGGTCTGGTCGGACCGCGGCGTGTTCGACGCCGAGGGTCGCTTGCTGGAAGTGCAGGCAGTCGGCCGCGACAACACCGAAGTCCGCCGCTCGCAGCAGCAACTCACCCAGAGCGCGAAAATGGCCACCCTCGGCGAAATGGCCACGGGACTCGCTCACGAAATCAATCAGCCGCTGAACGTGATGCGCATGGCCATCGTCAATGTGCTCAAGCGCTTGAACAATGGCGACGTGCAGATCGATTACTTGAAAGACAAGCTCAACCGCATCGATTCACAGGTCCAGCGCGCCGCACGGGTGGTTGATCATATGCGCGTGTTTGGCCGTCGCTCGGACATCGAGCAGCAACCGTTCAACCCGGCCGACGCGATCGAAGGCACGCTGTCGCTGCTCGCCGAAGGCATGCGCGGCAAAGGGGTTGAATTGCGCATCGGCGAGATTGGTTTTGCCGTGCAGGTCCGCGGCTTTATCGACCAGCTGGAGCAAGTGCTGATCAACCTGATGGTCAACGCCCGGGATGCGCTGCTGAGCAAACGCGAAGCCGACCGTGAGTTCAATCCGTGGATTGCGCTATACGCCGAACGGGATGAGCGATGCGTGCGGATATGGGTCGAGGACAACGGTGGCGGGATAGATCCTCGGTTGATGGAGAAGATTTTCGAGCCGTTTTTCACCACTAAACCGGTGGGCATCGGCACCGGGCTGGGGTTGTCGGTGAGTTACGGCATCATCGAGAACATGGAGGGGCGGCTGAGTGTGCGTAACTCGGTGCAGGGTGCGCTGTTTTGCATTGAGTTGCCGGTGGTCCCGGTGGATCAGATCACCAGCGCCGGCCGCCCGGAGTAACAACTGAGGTTGGCACCGACCTGGATTTTCCCGACCTCGATTCCCAGGGTTTTCAAAAGCGTGTCGAGCAGGTTATCCAGCAGCGGACCGAGGATTGATTCAAGTGTCGTCTTCAGCAACAACATCACGCCATTGAGCAGTGTTTTCAATAATTCGAACGTCGCGGCCAACAGGAAGTTAGGCGTGAATGACGGCGCGTGGACGATCAGGTTCACGTCATTGACGGTTTGCGACAATCCGGAAACCGCGTTGGTAGCGGTCAAGGTGTATGGCGGATCCGACGGGGGCAAACCCACTTTCGGCGGGTTGATGAACGTCGAGGTGGCATTGGCCGGCAGCACGGGACTGTAAATTTGCAGCTCAGCGCCACCGCCGGAAAAGGGTACACCCGCCTTGCGGATATCGAGCAGGGTGACCGGCGTGACCGTCAGGGGCACGGACGATGAATCCCAGTCCGCATTGACCCTTCCAACGCGCAATTCAGCCACGGTGGTCGTGGTGTTCACGGTCAGGCTTTTATTGATTTCGCTGGGGCAGGTGTAATCGGTGACGTAACTGTTGCCGCCACCGGCTTCCAGGCTGACGTCCAGGTTGGGGCTGGGCAACACGTACAAGTCGAGCCCGAGCAACCCGGTGACCACGGACAAAGTCCCCGTCACCGCGCCAAGCAGACCGGTGACCAATGACAAATCCAATGTCACCAGCACCCGGACTTGAGCGGTGCGCACATAGATTCGATTGGCGCCCAAGGGCGCCATTTTTGCCAGTGCGGGATTGCCCACCGCCGACCACTGCGGAGGTTCGATGACTTTGATCTTTGCGCTGGCCCCGACTCCAAGCCCCAGCAGATTCACGGGAATGGTGCCTGCCACGGCGCTCTTGCTGTTGCCGAGTTCGATAAAGGCCTGCACCAATTGAAGCGCGTTCACGTTGGCGTTCAGGCCGGCAGACGTGGTGCCTGCCTGCAGTTTCAACAGGTCCCCCAAATGCACTTTGAGCGGGCTGACGACCGCGATGGCCAAGCTGTCGAAACCGGCCTGCACGTCCGCCGTCGCCCCATTGAGTCGCGCCACCGTGGCAGCAGCCTGAAGTAACTGGCCCACGGTGGCATCAGCACCGAGCAGCCCCGTGTAATCGCCTGCCGTGACCTGCAGGTCAATGGCCAACTGGTCCATGTATTTAAGCAAGTTGATGTCGGCGCCCAACAGCCCGTTCCAACTCGCGAGAGGGAGGTTGATGGACGCTCCCGCGAGCGCGGAAAGGAAGCCGTTCAACAAATTGACGTCGACCAGGGTGCTGCGAATGGTCAGTTGGGCGACCGGCGGCCCCGGCAGCCCGACCACCGCAGTGGCGCTGAGGGTGATGGTCGAGTTGGCGGGTGCGCCCCCGAACATTGCGCCGATTCCACCGACGAGACTTTGCGGCACCCCATGGCTGGCGATCACGCGGATGGCTTCGCTTTTGCTCGGGTCAACGCCGAAAACCCGAAGGTTGTTGGCGCCGACGGTCAGCGCACCACAGGCAACGGCCAGTGTGCGATCCGCACCGGGCACGGTGAAATTATTGCGTTGGGCGCTGGCAGTGGCGTAGATGAGCGCGGTTGTACCGACGCCGCAGTCACCGCCACGGGTGGCGGCTTCGAGCGCGGCCATGTCAGCGACGCGCTGCAGGTTGCGCTTTTCCAGGTAGAGCCGACCGCTGTCGATCACCACCAGCAGGAACACCAGCGCCAATGCGAATGTCAGCGCCGCCATCAAGCCTATCGCCCCCCGTTGCCGGGACGGGCCGCAAAATTGCAAGCGTGGAGACATCATGCACTCCTTTGCCGGTGAACCGTCGGGGGGTTACCTCCATGGAAAAACAGTGTAGACAACGCTGGGCAAGGCTGCTGGCAACAAGCCACCCCACAACCGTTTGTGAGAGTGGGCTTGTGTTTCAGGCTGGGTGGATGGTCAGTGCGGTGGATAGTTGGCGAGGATTCGTGCGACGGTTTCGCGTATCGCATTGCTGCGATCAGCGGGGTTCGTCGTGCGGCTGAGCAGTTGCTCATCGCTGCCACGCCACACTAGTTTGCCGTCCTTGCCATCGAGCAAATCGATCTGGATGGTCGCCACCTTGTAACTGACGCTGCGGGTTTCGTTGTACATCGGCGCGCCCCAGTAGCCATTCCATGGATTCCCCCAACCGCCGCCATAGTTGGTGGTCACCTGTTGCTGGCGTTCTTCGACGATCAGGTAAGTCTGGACGTCCAAATTACCCTTGCTGCCAGCGGCGGCCGGGCGCAGGCCACGCTGATCCAGTTGATCGGCCACCGATTGACGAATGCGCTGTTCGGTCAGGTCGCTCTTGATCCGTGGGTCGTCGGGGCGATATTGCAGTGCAGGTTCTTTCCAGCTCCAGGTGCGATAGGCGGCGAAGTCGCGGCTGGCATCGAAGTCATTATTGACCTGGTTGGCGGCGCAGGCACTGAGCAGCGCGGCCACAGCCAGTAAAGCGAAACGACGGATCATGATGGTTCTCCGGTTGAAGACATGAACCTGTGAACGCCCTCTCAACGTGAGAAGTTAACTGGGAGGATACGCCGACATGGCCTTTTCCACAGCCTCACGTATCGCATCGCCACGCTCACTCTGACTGCCCCGACTGCCGGTTTCGGCGCTGGCACTCCACACTGGCTGGCCTGTGCCCGCATCGAACAGATCCACTCGCACCACCACGACCTGTTCCTGATACGTGCGCACGATCGGCACCGTGTTGTACATGCCATAACCGGTGCCGTAGCGGTTGTAGCCGCCATAACCACCGCCGTAATAACCGTAGTCGTCCCGAACCTGGCGCAACCGGGTTTCCAGGTGCAGATCGGCGCTGACAAACAGGTCGGCCGGGCGGGTGTTGTCGTGCAGCGGACGCAGGCCGCGCTGATCGAGGGCGTTGCTGACCGCTTCGGCGACCTGGGCCGAGTCTGCCCAGGCGCTGCCCGGTGGCAGCTGCCCGTTGAGCCAGGCCCAGCTGCGGTAACGCCCATAGTCACGCGGCGGTGCCGGGTAGGCGCTGCGGTCGAAGGTGTTGGCCGCCTGAGGCGGTGCCGGCGGCAAGGGCTTGGAGGTCGCCACATAGGGATTGCTGCCCTGGCAGGCCGCCAACCCGAGACAGATCACCAGTAACCCTGAACGACTTTTCATGTTTCGCTCCGATCAGACCGGCCGACAGATCCAGTGCAAATAGCGCCCAAGCCCGGCAAAGCTCGGGTGACGGCGGTGGGCCAGCTCCATTTCGAGCAAGTCCACGAGTTCGGCGCGGGCCTGGAATTCCACTGGCATGTAGTCGTGGAAAACCCGCACCCCACTCTGGCTTTCGACCTGCCACAGGCCCTCAAGTTGCGCCGCCAGTTCGCGCGGATCGAGAGGTTGCTGCGGGGTCAGGCTCTGCTTCTCGCCGGCCATGTCGTTCTTGCGCATCTTGCGGAAATGGCCTTTGAGCAGGTTGCGGTAGATCAGCGCGTCGCGGTTGTAGAAGGCCAGGGAGAGCCAGCCGTCCTGTTTGGTCAGTTGATGCAGCACCGGCAGGATGGCATGGGGTTCGGCAAGCCATTCCAGCACGGCATGGCACAGCACCAGGTCATAGGGCTCGGTGAGCTGGCCGAGCAATTCCTGCCACGGTGCCTGAATGAACGTGGCGCTCTGCCCGGCGTCGGCGAACCGCTGGCGGGCGCCTTCGAGCATCGGTTCGGCGGGTTCGGCAAGCGTGACGTCATGGCCACGCTGGGCCAGCCACAACGACATGTGGCCCAGGCCCGCGCCGATATCCAACACGCGCAGCGGCCGGTCCGGCAGGGTTTCGGCCAGGTCGGCCTGAAGCACCGCCAGGCGGATCGCACCTTTCGCCCCACCGTAGATTTTTTCGGCAAACCGGGTCGCCAGTTGATCGAAATGACGATCGCTCATCAGCTGAACCTCTTTTCGCTGTCAGCGAGTTTGTTGCGTACCACTTCATTCATGTCCAGCCCCAACTCGCTGCACAGCAGCAATAGATAGAGGACGATGTCACCCACTTCCTGCCCGGCGTGGGCCAGTTTGTCCGCCGGCAACTGGCGCGACTGGTCTTCGGTCAGCCACTGGAAAATCTCCACCAGCTCGGACATTTCCACGCTCGCGGCCATGGCCAGGTTTTTCGGGCTGTGAAATTGCCGCCAGTCGTTGCGGTCACGGATGGCGTGCAGGCGTTCGGTCAGTTCAACAAGGTTCATCGGGCTCTCCTGAAGGCGTATAGCTTCGGGGGGATGACCGGGGATGGCAAGTGGGCAGTTGAATGTGAGAGCGCGGACTTAATCCAGCCCGGATGTTGACTGACAAAACGCCATCGCGAGCAAGCTCGCTCCCACAGGGTCGATGCAACGCTCTATGCTTGTGGGGAACTCGGCACCGTAATCCATGGCCCAAGTCCGGCAAGCACGCCACCACTTACATCAGGACGTTCACGACATGCAGGTAGAAAGTTTCTTCGAATGGCTCGGCCAGGCACTCGGTTCGGTCATCCGGTTTATCGTTGATGGCCTCAGCGGCTTGTTCAACCTGCTGAGCCATGCCGGCAGCAATTTTGTCGAAGGCTTGTCCCGGGCACTGGGCATGGACACATCGATCATCAGCATCATTGCGCTGATCCTGGGGCTGATGCTGTTGTGGTCGGCGATCCGGGCGTTCATGAATGCGTCGATCATCATGGGGATTATCTGGTTGGTGTTGGGCCTTTGGCTGCTGAGCTGGATCATCCACTGACACCGCCGCTCCCACATTAGTACGACACCTCCCGCTACAATGCCCGCTCCTCAAGGAGCCTGCATGTCCAACCTGATTGCCGACTGGCGCGACCGCCCTACCCATCGTCGGGTCTGGGCGCTGGCTGCGCCGATGATTCTTTCGAACATTTCCGTTCCGCTGGTGGCACTGGTCGACAGTACCGTCATCGGCCACCTGCCCCACGCCCATCAGTTGGGCGCCGTCGCGGTCGGGGCCAGCCTGTATACCTTTCTGGCCTGGGGCATGGGCTTTCTGCGCATGGGCACTACCGGTTTTGCCGCCCAGGCCGCCGGGCGCGGGGATGGCGCGGCGTTGCGGCAGATTTTGTTGCAGGGCTTGTTGCTGGCGATGGGGCTGGCGATTGTCTTGGGCGCATTGGGCGTTCCGTTGAGCGGCGTCGCGCTGCACTTCATGCAACCCTCCGCCGAGCTTGACCAACTCACCCGCGAATTTTTCCATACAAGGCTATTCGGCCTGCCGGCGGCGCTGGCCAGTTATGCGCTGGTCGGCTGGTTCCTGGGCACCCAGAACGCCCGGGCCCCGCTGGCGATTCTACTGAGCACCAACCTGGTGAACATCGCGCTGAACCTGTGGTTCGTGCTCGGACTGGACTGGGGCGTGGTCGGTGCAGCCCGGGCGTCGGTGATCGCCGAATGGACCGGGGCCCTGATCGGCCTGTTCATGACCCGCAAAGCCCTGCGCGCTTATCCCGGCCACATCGCCTGGGCCGCGCTGGCGCTGTGGCAGAGCTGGCGGCCACTGCTGGCCGTCAACCGCGACATTTTCATCCGCAGCCTGGCGTTGCAATCGGTGTTTTTCCTGATCACCGTGCAGGGCGCACGGCTCGGTGATGCCACCGTCGCCGCCAACGCCCTGCTGCTCAACGGCTTGCTGCTGACGGCCCACGCGCTGGACGGTCTGGCCCATGCCGTGGAAGCCCTGTGCGGGCATGCCATCGGCGCGCGCGATCGAGAGGCGCTGCGTCGCTCATTGGTGGTCGCCTGCGGCTGGTCGTTGCTGGCGAGCCTGGGATTTGCCGTGCTGTTCGCCTTCGCCGGGCATTTGTTCATTGAGATGCAGACCGACATCCAGAGTGTGCGCGACACCGCGTTTATCTACCTGCCCTACCTCGCCGCGCTGCCGCTGATTGCCGTGTGGAGTTACCTGCTCGACGGACTGTTCATCGGCGCCACGCGGGCCCGGGAAATGCGCAACGGCATGCTGCTGACGGTCGTTCTGCTGCTGCCGTTCGCCTGGGCACTGCAAGGTTTTGGCAACCATGGGCTTTGGATAACGTTCCTGTTGTTCATGTTGCTGCGCAGCCTGACCCTCGGTGCTTTCGCCTGGTACTTGCGCAAGAACGACGGCTGGTTCGCGGGCAAGGTTTACTGAGTCGGCGTGGCTCTGATGAAGGCGCTGACCTCATCCAGCACCGGCGCCAAACCCCGCATGGGCCGAGACAGTGTCGCCACCAGCGTGGCATGGCCGGTGCGGGCAAAATAGAAGTCCTGAACCGGCACTCCGGCCTGGCGCAGCTTGCGCGCCAGGCCGCCAGTGTTACGCGTCGGGTTGACCAGATCGTCGTCGCGCGAAGCCATCAACAACGCCGGCGGCGCGCCTCGACTGACGTGATTGATCGGTTGCGACTGCGGCGGAGAATCCGGCCAGAAAAACACGGGCCGCACGTCCGGATTCTGGATGGGCAGAAAATCATAAGGCCCGGCCAGACCGATCCAGCCGCGCAGATCGTGCGGCGACATCCCCACGGCCCCCAGCAAACCGGGGTCCAACGCCAGCATCGCGACGTTATAGGCCCCGGAGCTGTGGCCCATCAGGTACAACCGTTGCGGGTCACCGGAAAACCTGTGGATGTGATCGTGAGTCCAGGCCACGGCTTTAGCGCCATCCTCCAGGAACAAGGGATAGCGTACCTGTGGATACAGTCGATAGTCCGCCAGCACCGCAACCACTCCGCGCGACGCCAGCGCCTCGCCGACAAAAGAGTAATCACTGCGTGAACCGCTGTTCCAGCTGCCGCCGTAGAAAAACACCACCACCGGGGCATTCTCCAGAGGGTGACGAGGCACATACACATCGAGTTTCTGCCGCGGATCATCGCCATAGGCAATCCCTTCGGTCTTGTCGAACGTGCTGTCGGGGGTCAGCGCATTGAGCATTTTCAGCGGTGAACACGCCGTTATCACGGTCAGCAAACAAATGCCCATGGTCAGGCCGAACAGCCAGCGCGTTGTGCTCGCCATCAATGTCGAACCTCGTGTTCAGGGTTGATCGTTCTGCCATAGATTGCGCAAGCTATCGAGACGTTCCTGCTGAGTGATACCCGGTAGCGAATGCACGGGTGAAGCGTCGGGATACTGCAAGCGTAGCCATAACCAGCCATCGAGCACCGGGCGTTCGCTGAAACCCAGCGCCAGCCCTTCCTGCACGAGGGCCCACAGACTGTTGTAGCCGGTCCCGGTGGACCGGCTCCAATGCCAGACGTGCTGTTCCAGCAGGCAGGTTTGCAAGGTGTCACGCTGCCGGGGCGTGAGGTTTTCTTCGATGGCCAACGGGCTGACAGCAAGCCCGGGATTGAACAACTGCTGCCAACCCTGACTGCCGATTGCCCGGTCGGCCCAGGTTCCGCCGAACCAGCGCAACTGACTGATCGGCCCCAGCCAGCGACTCAATTCCAGGGCATCGCAGGCATCAAAAAAGTAACTGGCGGTGTGGGGGTTGTAGTAACTCAACAAAGCACGGTGATGCAGGCCAAAAGTGACGGTCAGCATGCGACGCAAATGCTCGAGCAACTGCGACGGCGAAGCCTCACTGACCAATAACAAACCGCTCCAGAGGTGCGGTTCGCGCAGGCACAGCTCGGCCAACGCCGGGCATCCCTTGAGGTCAACCAACACCGGACCGTGCTCGCGTAACGGCTGCAACTCGGTGCTATCGAACAGCCAGAACCGTCGGGCCTGCGCAAACTGCTGGATCAGCCTCGCGCCGGCGCGGGGCTGCCCCGGTACGTCGAGCAACAGCCATTGTGCGGTTGAGTCCGGCGCCTGAGCGACGATCATGCCGCACCGCTCTGGCCAAGCCTTGTCGCGGCCCGGCAGGTGCAAAAAGCTTGCGCGCAATGGCTGAAACTACCCCCGCCAGGCAACAGACACAGCAGCACGATCGGTTCGCTGGATTGCAACAAACGCAGCAATCCGACGCTGGCAGTGTCGGCATCTGTTGTGGTGGTGGGTGGAGGTTCAGACAAGCCTGACGCGTGGGTGAAAGAGGGGCCGGGAAGATACCCGGTGATTAACGGTTGATCCGGATCGCCTTCGATAAAGCTCACCAGTACCTGCGCGCCTTCTCTCAACGGCTTGGCATGCGCGCCGCCCAACTCCGGCGCCAATGGCAGCCAACAGTGGCTGGGCGCAGCGCCTTCGCCCTGATAGACCCAGTCAAATTGCACGGCAACGGGCCTGGTTGAATCGGGTTGCGGCTCATCGACATCGACCACCCACGCCCGCTGCAGACTGTGCATCCTGGGGTTCATGACCGAATGAGGCGCCGCAAGCGGTACCGCCCCGACAACGCGGATCTTGTTGCCGTAGGCAAACCCCGGTGTCTGCCCACCCTGATGCTCGACCTGGATCAGCAGCCAGCGACGGTTCCAGTCCGTACACGGATGGCCGGACAGCAGAACCCGCTGGCCGCTGCGCAACGTGGTCAAATTCGTCTGACCTTCGCCCGCCTGCGTGTTGCCGTGAACCTTGAAGCGGCGCACCCCAGGCTGTTCGGGGTCGGGTGCAAAAACCATCTCGGCGCCCTGCTGAAAGGGCCCCTGCTTATCACCAACTACCAGACAGTGCCCGCGCGGGTGATGCTCGAAGTGGTAATGGAGCCGCTCCTGGGCACACAGGCGCTGGAGAAACTGCAGATCCGATTCCCGGTACTGCGTACAGAAATCACGCGGCGGGTAATCGCCGCTCAAATCAAAGCGCCGATTCTTACCGGTAATGCCATGCTCCTTGAGCACCTGGGCGAGGATTTCGGGCACTGAACGGTTGCTGAAGATGCGCTGGCTGAAACGCTGGGCCAGGCAAGCCAGTTTCGGCTTCAGGCGCACACGGCAAAGCCTGGGCGCAGCACCATGACCCGTCTGGACGAGCTCATGCAACTGCCCGTGAAAACCGGTCCCCGGCGGCCCGAAATGCAAAAAGGCTGGACGGTACAGCAGGCTTGCCAGGTCCAGTGTCGGGTCTTCGATCAGCAGATCCACGTCAAACACAAAGGGTTCGCTGATCGCTTCACTGCCGGTAAAGGCCAAGACCTCAACGGGGTCGGGCAGACCCTCTACATCCAGACGAAATGACGGCTCGTTGACTGGATCGAACATCGGCGATTCTCTACAGGAGGGGCGGCCGGGGATTCTCTCCGAGAGAGTTGGCCGAGTAGAGAGCCGAAGTACAACTTAGGAAATGACCTACGCGAAAAAAGGACCACGTCGCTTGGATAGCGAGGATGTGAGCCATTTCGCTTGAATTCAGGGAGGCGTCCCACCAGGTCATCTGAAATTTCCGCAGCGCGCGGAACATTTTCCGACAACCTGATGAGACCAGTGCCTTACCTCAAGAAGACAGGTAAGACGAACGGGTCAGGCCCAGGCGCAGAGCGTCGAGGAACTGGGTGCGCTCGGCGGCAGTGATGCGCGCACTTGCGCACTTGTCGCGGTAGTGGGTCATCAGTTCTTCCGGCGACAAGTGCACGTAACGCAGCATGTCTTCGATGGTGTCGTGGGTTTCGATACCCGCGTGATACACGCTACCGTCGGCGTTCTGGTAGATGTTCACCGAGTCGGTGTCACCGAACAGGTTGTGCATGTCGCCGAGAATTTCCTGGTAGGCGCCGACCAGGAAAATACCCAGCAGGTAGTCCTCGCCTTCGTTCAAACCGTGGACTGGCAGACTGGTTTCGATGCTCTGCTCGTCGACGTATTGCTTGATCTTGCCGTCGGAGTCACAGGTCAGATCCTGCAGCACGGCGCGGCGCAGCGGCTCTTCGTCGAGACGGTGCAGCGGCAGAATCGGCAGGACCTGGCCGATGGCCCAGGTGTCCGGCAGGCTCTGGAAGACCGAGAAGTTGCAGATGTACTTGTCGGCCAGCTTGTCGTTGAGTTCATCGAGCACCTGACGGTGCGAACGCTGACGCGCCTTCAACGAGTTGTGCAGGCGACGGCACACGGCGAAGTAGCATTGCTCGGCCAGGGCTTTCTCGGCCAGGGTCAGCTTGCCATCGGCGTACTGGGTGGCCACATCGCTCATGTAGTGCGTGGCGCGCCAGTAGGTTTCGGTGACCATCTCGATGTCGGTCGGGCCCAACAGGTCAACCAGCCACTGCACGGTCTCCGGCAGCTCTTCCTTGTTGTCGATCTTCGGCACGTCGTCGTTGTGCTTCTCGACGTCGGTCACTTGCACCACCAGCATGGCGTGGTGAGCGGTCAGCGAGCGGCCGCTTTCGGAGAAGATGTTCGGGTGCGGCAGGCTCTGCGCATCGCAGAACTCCTTGAGCATCCCGACCACGACACCGGCGTAATCGTCCATGTCGTAGTTGATCGAACTGGCGTTGCGCGAGTGCGTGCCGTCGTAGTCGACGCCCAGACCGCCACCGACGTCGATGTGGTCAACCGGCAAGCCGAGGTTACGCAGTTCGCCGTAGTAACGAATCGCTTCCTTGAAGCCGTGCTGGTAGTCCGCCAGGTTGGCGATCTGCGAGCCCATGTGGAAGTGCAACAGGCGAATGCCTTGATCCAGGCCAGCCGCGCGGAAACGCTCGACCACCGACAACAGCTGCGCCGCCGACAGACCGAACTTGGACTTCTCACCGCCGGTGTCCGCCCACTTGCTTGAGGCCAGGGACGACAGACGCACGCGCAGGCCGACTTGAGGCTTGACCTTCAGCGAGGCGGCTTCTTCGATCACCAGGCCGACTTCGGATTCTTTCTCGATCACGATGAACACGTTGTGGCCCAGCTTCTGGCCCATCAGCGCCAGTCGGATGAACTCGCGGTCCTTGTAACCGTTGCAAACGATGGTGCCGCCCTTTGGCGCCAGGGCCAATACGGCCAGCAGCTCAGGCTTGGAGCCGGCTTCCAGGCCGATGGACACATCCTGGGTGGCGATGATGTTTTCGATCACCGCTTCCTGCTGGTTCACCTTGATCGGGTACAGCGCGGTGTACTTGCTCTGGTATTCCAGGCGCTCGATGTTGGCGTCGAACGCGCCGGTCAGCTGACGCACGCGGTCTTGCAGAATGTCAGGGAAACGCACCAGCAGCGGCAAGGACAGGCCGCTTTTGCGCAGCTGGTCGACTTGCTCGAAGAGGTCGATAGGCGAACTGGTCGGACCGTTCGGACGAACTTCGACGCGACCGGCGTCATTGATCGCGAAATACCCGGCCCCCCAATGGCGAATCCCGTAAACACTGCGGCTGTCCGCAACTGTCCATTGGCTGCCATCGTCTTTGCGTGTGCGTCGTACGGACATTGAAGTCCCCTATAAAGAAGTCATAGAGCGTCGCCTGGGTTCAGGCCGGCGCAGTCTAAAGAATGAAAATGACGATTAGCCTGCATGCAAGGGCCATAGACCTCACATTCAGCGCTGAGTTTAGAAACCGGTCAGAACAGGCTCTGTGAAAACCATGTAGACGACGCCAGGCCAGAGTTGAATCAGGACTGGATCAAGCCGAGGGTGGTTTTCACAGAGGCTGCTAGCCGCCGGACTTCTTCGCTTTGAAACCCAGCTTGATCAGTTCAGCCAAGAGTAGCTCGACATGATCGCCCTGGATTTCGATGATTCCGTCTTTCAACGCACCCCCGGTGCCACAGCGTTTCTTCAACGTGGTGGCCAGGTCCTTGAGCGCTTCTTCCGCCAACGGCACGCCGGTGATGGTGGTCACCGTCTTGCCGCCACGCCCCTTGCTTTCGCGACGCACGCGAGCGATGCCGTCGCCAGCCGGGATAACGGTCTGTTTGCAGATGCAGGCGTCCACCGGTTTACTGCAATCCGGGCAATGACGACCTGCGTCGGTGGAAAATACCAGGCCACCAAGGGCGGCGAAGGATGCGGCTTTTTTGGCCACCGGCAATCCTCTTGGGAGGACAAAGACTGGTCGCGGCAACTTGGGAAGCTGCCATCGACCGCGAAGCCCCACTCAGGCAGGGGCAGCGCTACTGGGCCAGACAACGCTGGCTCAGTTTGAAAAGGTCGCGCAGTGTAACGGCAAAAAGCCGACTTGCTAAGAGCCAATCGGCGCCAATTTACTGCTCTTTTGCGACGCCCTTCCCAAGGGCGCACAGATAACGCTTCAACGCGGCCAGGGAGTCCGGGCAATAAGGCTTTTGCTGGATTTCCAGCATGACCTGCTCGATGGGGATGAAACGCGCTTCCAGCACCTCTTCCGGTTGCAGGATCAACGGGCCGTCCCACACCGCCGAAAACGCCGAACACCAGAGACGATTGCCGGTGTCCTCAAAGAAGAAGTGATCATGGGCGGTCAATTCCACACCGCTCACGCCCAACTCTTCTTCCAGCTCACGGGCAGCCGATTCGACGTACGTCTCGGTGGCGAGCACCATGCCGCCGGCCGCCACATCCCAGTAACCGGGGTAAATGGCTTTGCTCAGGGTTCGACGGTGAACGCACAGTTCACCGACCGAGTTGAACAGCATGATGTAGGTGCCACGCCCGATCAGCCCCCGCTCGCGCAGGTCAGAACGGACCAGGGCGCCGAGCAGGTTGTCCTGTTCGTCGACCCAGGCGATGTGTTCGGCATCCGAGGCCGCGCGATGGGCAGCCTCTTTGGCGTTATCGACCATGACTCAGCCCTGATTGAGCAATTGACGCAGATCGATCACTGCCGCGTTGGCACGGGAGATGTAGTTGGCCATGACCAGCGAATGGTTGGCCAGCACACCGAAGCCGCTGCCGTTGAGGATCATCGGGCTCCAGACCGGCTCTTGCGAGGCTTCCAGCTCACGAATGATCTGACGCACGCTGACCGTGGCGTTCTTCTTGGCCAGCACATCGGCGAAATCGACTTCGATGGCGCGCAGCAAATGGGACAGCGCCCAAGCCTGGCCGCGGGCTTCATAGAACACGTTATCGATCTGCATCCACGGGGTCTCGACGATTTCTTCATCGACCTGTGGCACCTGACCCGGCGCCAAGACTTCGGTTTTCAGCGCGGTGTTGAGCTTGACTCGGCCCACGCTGGCCGACAGCCGTTGCGACAGCGAACCCAGACGGGTGCCGACATCGCCCAGCCAGTTGTTCAGGTTGTCGGCGCGGGCATAGAACAGCGCACTTTTCTGACTCGGATCGGATAGGCGTGTCTGGTAACGGCTCAGGGAATTGATGCCTTCCTGGTATTCGGACTCACTGGAGGGCAGCACCCAGCTCTTGTTGTCGAAGTTGAAACGCGGCTCGGCCTTGGCCAGGTCAGCGTCTTCGGTGGACTGCGACTGGGAACGGGCGAAGTCCTTACGCATTGCACGACTCAGGTCGCGAACCTGGACCAGCACGCCATATTCCCAGCTCGGCGTATTGTCCATCCACAGACCCGGCGGGAAACGGTCGTTGGAAATATAGCCACCTGGCTTGCTCAGCAATGTACCAGCGACGGTCTTGAGGGTTTCCACCGTGGTGTACCCGACCACCATTTGCTTGCCTTCTTTCTCGGCCGCCACTTGCGCATTCTGTTGAACCGGGAACAGTGCCGGCTCCTGGCTCCAATACCAACCCAGCCCGATCGTCACCAGCAGGTAAAGGCCAATCAGCGTCGCCAGCGCCCGGCTGAACAACAGGCCGCCGACGTAACTGCGGGTGGCCGATTTCGGTTCAGCGGCACGTTCAGGCGCGCTGCCCGCGCGATTCTTCCAGTCCAGCATGGCGATATCCTTTCAATCACTTGAGTTCATCGGTTCGACCACAACCCTACGCCATCGTGCCTCGTTTGCCGCGCATTAAATCCTGCGGGAAATGGCGGGACTTACAATGACCGCGATCAGGGGCCACTATAAATGAAGCACAGCCGCGAGCCTATGCGACCATCCAGTCAGAAACTGAATAAGGCCGCTTTGCAGATTATTGACACACGATGCTCATGGGATTGAAAAGAGGTGCTAGCATAGAGCCACCAGTCGATCTCAGCATGCACCCTAACTAGTAGTCAGGATATGACCGAGCCAGAAGACCCCAGCCGTGAGCGCCTCAAGCACCACTTTGCCCAGCGGGTAATTCATCAGGCACGTCAGATTCTTGAGATATGGCAGCGCCTGCAACGCAGCGAGTGGTCCAACACCGATTTGTCGGAACTGAGCGAGGCCAACCTGCGCCTGCTGCGCTTTGCCGAGCGTTTCGAACAACCGGAACACACGCAACTGGCGCGTCACATCGGCCAGTCGCTGGAGGCTGTCGACGCCAATCGCGGACGCCTGAGCAGTGGCCTGATCACCGACCTCAATCGCTTGATGCAGCGCCTGTCGCGCACCGGCCTGCGCCACGGCGATCAGCTCGAACAAACCTTTCTGCCACCGCTGCGCAAGCCGATCTACGTGATGTTGCAGGATCACGACCGCGCCGAGCGCCTGGCCAAGCAGCTGGAGTTTTTCGGGCTCAGCGCCCAATCCCTGGACAGCGTTGCGGCGTTTCGCTCCTCTATGATCGAGCGCCTGCCCGCCGCCATCGTCATGGACGTGGACTTCAGTGGCGCCGGCATCGGCCTGAAACTGGCCGCCGAAGCCCAGGTCGGACTGGATGAGCCTTTACCGCTGTTGTTCTTCAGCTTGCTCGAAACAGACACTCCCACCCGCCTCGCCGCCGTGCGCGCCGGTGGCCAGGAGTTTCTCACCGGCACCCTCGAAGCCTCAAGCCTGCTGGAGAAGATCGAAGTCCTGACCTGTGTCGCCCAGTACGAACCTTATAAAGTGCTGATCATCGACGACTCCCGCGCCCAGGCCTTGCACACCGAGCGCCTGCTGAACAGCGCCGGAATCGTCACGCGCACCCTGATCGACCCGATTCAGGCCATGGCCGAACTGGCGGACTTTCAGCCGGACCTGATCATCCTCGACATGTACATGCCGACCTGCACCGGCACGGAACTGGCCAAGGTGATCCGGCACAACGACCGCTACGTGAGCGTACCGATCATTTACCTGTCCGCCGAAGATGATCTGGACAAGCAACTCGACGCCATGAGCGAAGGCGGCGACGACTTCCTGACCAAGCCGATCAAGCCGCGGCACCTGATCACCACTGTGCGTAACCGCGCGGCGCGGGCACGCAATCTGAAAGCACGGATGGTGCGCGACAGCCTGACCGGTTTGTACAACCACACCCACATCCTGCAATTGCTCGAAGACTGCAGCTTCCGCGCCCGCCGCGAGAGCAAGCCGTTGAGTTTTGCGATGCTCGACATCGACCACTTCAAACGGGTCAACGACAGCCACGGCCACCCCATGGGCGACCGGGTCATCAAGAGCCTGGCGCTGTTTCTCAAGCAGCGGTTGCGCAAAACAGACTTCATCGGCCGCTACGGTGGCGAGGAATTCGCCATCGTCATGCCGGACACCGATCTCGAAGCGGCCCACAGAGTGCTCGATGAAATACGTCAGCGGTTTGCCGAAATCCACTACCCGGCCCAACCCCAGGATTTGTGGTGCACGTTCAGCGCCGGAGTGGTGGAGCTGTGCGACCACTCCGACAGCCTGATGATGGCCAGCCAGGCGGACGAAGCGCTGTACCGCGCCAAGGACGGTGGACGTAACCGCGTGCAGGCTGCGCGGACGTCAAAGCAAAGTGCCACTTTTTCATCGGAATGGACCCATTCGGTCATAACCCTGTAACAGAAACGCAATAACTTCAGGCGCTTACCATTCTGCCGTTGGTAGACCCGCGATGCGCCTGAAGCTGCTGACCAATCTCAACACCCTCCTTTTAGTCGCCGTGTGCGTGGCCCTTGGCGCGACGCTCTGGTGGTCGCAAAAAGCCCTCGAACGCCCCTATCTGCTGATGGAGCGTTACCTCGGTTTGTCCCAGCAATTTCAAAATGAAGTGGCGCGCAACGTCGAGGATTATCTCGCCAGCGGCGATGCCCTGCGCCTGAGCAGCGCCAGCCAGGCCATCGACAGCCTGCAAAAGGAACTCGGTGCATTACCGCCAGCCCTGGCCGACACCTTGCGTCCGAGCCTGTCGAACCTGAGTGAATTCAGCAAGACCGACCTGCTGGCTGCCGGCAAACTTGCCGGGGACCCTCAAGCCTTGCTGCTGCAAGCTGAACGTGAACTCGGCGCCAGCCTCGATCAGCTCAGCCAATACGCCAGCGGGAACGCAGCGTACCTCGCGCCCTTGCTCGCCGCGTCCCAGCACCTGGGCAAACTGTCGCTGGCGCGGGACAAACTGGTCAGCAGCGGTCGCAGTGAACTGGCCGCCGATGTCGAACGCGAAGTCGCCAGCATTCGTGCGCAGGCTGAGCTGATAGGCGCCTTGCCGCTGCTCGGGGTGGCCGCCAGCAGCGAATCCGGCACGGATGATTTCGCCGCGATGATGGGGCTGGAGAACACCGAAAAAACCGTCGCCGAAGATGCCGGTGTCGCCCTCAAACGGGAACTCAACAGCTTGCTGACGCGTTACCCCGCTGAACTGGCGCGCACTCGCGAGCAAATCCAGAAACGCACCGACCTCAGCACCGCGACGCACCTGAAGATCGCCGACGTACAGCACGCCATTGCCGGACTGGAGCCGGTGGTCCGCGCCCAGCACGGGCAGATCCAGGGCGAAGTACGCTTGATGCAGGGCGTGATGATCGGCCTGATTCTGCTGATCGCCTTGTTGATCGACACCTTGCAACGCAAGCTGGCCCGGACACTGACCAACCTCGCTCCGGCCCTGTCGACCTGGGCCGAAGGCGACTTCAGCCAGGAAATTCAATTGGGCAAGACCAATCGCGAACTGCATGACATTGAAGCCTCGCTCAACCGCTTGCGCGCATACCTGGCGGACCTGGTCGGGACTATTCGTCTCAATGCCGAGCAGGTCGCCGGCAGTAGCCGCACTTTGGCCGAGTTGAGCAACGACTTGCACAGCGGTGCCGAACATCAGGCCGGCGACACCGCGCTGATCCGCGATTCTCTCGGCGAACTGGAAGCAACGATCCAACAAGTTGCTGGCGATGCCAGCCAGGCCGCCGACGCCAGTCGTCATGCCGGAATCGCGGTCGAGCATGGCCAGAAAGTTATCGGTCTGAGCCTCACCGGCCTGCATGCGCTGGTGGGTGAAGTGCAAGGCAATGCGCAGATGATCGAACACCTGGCAGAAGAATCGGCGACCATCGGCGGCGTGCTGACGGTCATCCGCTCAATTGCCGACCAGACCAACCTGCTGGCCCTGAACGCCGCCATCGAAGCCGCCCGCGCCGGGGAAATGGGTCGTGGATTTGCGGTGGTGGCGGAAGAGGTTCGCTCGTTGGCGCAACGCACGGCCGGGGCCACCGCAGAGATCCAGACCTTGATCGCCGGCCTGCAAACCGCCGCGCGGCAATCGGTGGAAGGCATGCGCGCCCAGGTCGAACACGCCGAAGCCACGGCCAATCAGGCTCAGGCTGCCGACGGTGCATTGGATAAAATCGTCGGGGCGATCCAGACCATTTCCGACACCGCCGTGCGCATTGCCGATGTCACTGCGCAGCAGAGTGGTGCGGTCAGTGAGATCCGTGATCACAGCGAACGTATCCACAAGCTGGGTGGGGATAATTTGTTGCGCATTGGCGAGGGGCGCGTACAAGGGGAGAACCTGCTGGTGTTGGGCGCACGCTTGCATACCGCCGTTCAAGCTTTCCGCGTCTGATAGACCGCCATGCCCCGCAGGAGCGAGGCTTGCCCGCGAACCATTCGATGCGGTCATTCAGGCAAACCGCGTCATCGTCCTTCGCGGGACAGCCTCGCGCCTACAGGGGCGGGGCAATCCGCGCGACTGTCCGCTATCATGCCCCCAATTCCGATACGCGAGATTGTCATGCGCCGTTTGCTCTGCCTGCTGCTTTTAGTGCTCGCCCTGCCGGCAAACGCCGCCGGGTTGCTGGAGAGTCGACCCAGTTCCACCCTGGGCTCGATCAACAACAGTGCCGACTTCCTGCCGGTGCGCGAGGCATTTCAGCTGAGCCTGGTCGACAGCACGCCGCAATCGATCAAGCTGCGTTTTGTCGCCACAGAGGGTTACTACCTCTATCGACACCGCTTTCAGTTTCGCGCCGAACCGGCCGAAGTTGGCCTTGGCGCGGCGCAATTGCCCAAGGGCGAACAAAAGCACGATGAGTACTTTGGCGACGTCGAGGTCTATCACGGCGTGCTCGACGTCGAAGTGCCGCGCACCGATCCCCGCGCCTTCACGCTGGCCGTGACCTATCAGGGCTGCGCCGACAAAGGCCTGTGTTATCCGCCCGAAACCGAACGACTGAACATAGATGGCATTGGCGCAACGACGCCCGCCACGGCCCAGAGCTGGAGCTGGCGCGAGCTCGCCTTGTTCTTCCTTGCGGGTCTGGGCCTGACCTTCACCCCGTGCGTACTGCCGATGCTGCCGATCCTCTCCGGCGTGGTGTTGCGCGGCCAGATCGGTGGGTTGCGCGGTTTCAATCTGTCGCTCGCGTATGTACTGCCCATGGCCGCCTGCTTCGCCCTGCTGGGTGCGTTGATGGGAATGTTCGGCGCCCAGCTCAACCTTCAGGCGCGTCTGCAATCGGCGTGGGTGCTGGTGCCGTTCGCGATGTTTTTTGCGGTGTTTGCCCTCGCGATGTTTGGCGTGTTCGAACTCAAGCTGCCACATGCCATCAGCAGTCGCCTGGACCGGATCGCCGGGCGTACCGAAGGCGGTTCGTTATGGGGCGCCGCGGTCCTGGGCGTGGTGTCCAGCCTGCTGGTGTCGCCTTGCGTATCGGCGCCGCTGGCCGGTGCATTGCTTTATATCAGCGCCAGCGGCGATGCACTGGGGGGAGGCTTGAAACTGTTCATGCTCGGCCTCGGCATGGGGGCGCCGTTGTTACTCGTGGCCACCGGCGGCGCAGCCTGGCTGCCGAAAAGCGGGCCGTGGCTGGTCTATGTAAAAAATGCCATTGGCGTGTTGTTGCTGGGATTGGCAATCGGGCTGGTCAGTCGCGTATTGCCGGGGCAAATCACCTTGCTGCTGATCGGTTTGCTGGCCGGTGGCGTCGGCTTGTTCATGGGCGCGCTGGAATTCGTCTACAAACCGCCACGAAAACGCCTCGGCCAACTGCTCGGGATGTTTCTGCTGTTTTACGCACTGGCCTGTTGGTTCGGGGCGTTCAGCGGGCAGACCGACCCGTTCAACCCGATTGGCCAACCGCGCATCATTGCCGGCACCGAACAGCCGCAAAACACCAGCGCCTGGCAAACCATCAGCACTCCGGCAGACCTGGATCGCGTCCTCGCCGAGGCCAAATCCGCCAACACCCCGCTGCTGCTCGACTGGTACGCCGACTGGTGCATCAGCTGCAAAGTCATCGAACGCGAAGTGCTCAACGACGCCACCGTCATCGAACGTCTGAAAGGCTATCGCCTCGTGCGTTTCGATATCACTGCCAGCAACGCCGAACAACGTGCCCTGCTCGATCGCTACAAACTGTTCGGCCCTCCGGCCCTGATGTTTTTCGGCAAGGACGGTGTCGAACGCGCAGATGTGCGAGTGATCGGCGAGATCAGCGCGACAGACTTCGCCGAACGTGTTGCGAAAGCAAATGACCGGATTTAACAGGCCGGTCACATATTTCGCGCAAACATCGGCCATCGTGCTGGCTTTTGCATAGAACTGGACAGTCACAAAGGCTTTGCGGCATAGTCGCCGGGTTCTGACAACTGCACACAGATAACAAGGAACAGCAGATGGCGACGCTATTGGTTCTGCACGGACCCAACCTGAACTTGCTCGGCACCCGCGAACCGGGCACCTATGGCGCTACGACACTGGCGCAGATCAACCAGGACCTGGAACGCCGTGCCCGTGAAGCCGGCCATCATCTGCTGTACCTGCAAAGCAACGCCGAGTACGAATTGATTGACCGCATCCACGCCGCAAAAGGCGAAGGTGTGGACTTCATTCTGATCAACCCAGCAGCTTTTACGCACACAAGTGTCGCATTACGTGACGCGCTGCTGGCGGTGAGCATCCCATTCATCGAAGTGCATTTGTCTAACGTGCACAAACGCGAACCTTTCCGCCATCACTCTTACTTCTCCGACGTAGCGGTGGGAGTGATCTGCGGCCTTGGCGCCAGCGGTTATCGACTGGCCCTGGAGGCCGCCCTGGAACAGCTTGAACAACAAGCTATACGCCCCTGACCGACCCTTGGGAGTTGATGATTCATGGATATCCGTAAAGTTAAGAAACTGATCGAACTGCTGGAAGAGTCCGGCATCGACGAGCTCGAGATCAAGGAAGGCGAAGAGTCCGTACGCATCAGCCGTCATAGCAAGACCCCGGCTCAGCAGTTCTACGCACCGGCTCCGATGCATGCACAGGCGCCTGCGCCAGTGGCTGCTGCTCCGGTTGCCGCTGCAGCGCCTGCGGCTCCCGTCGCGCCAGTGCTGAACGGCACCGTTGCCCGTTCGCCGATGGTCGGCACCTTCTATCGCAAATCTTCGCCAAGCTCGCCGTCCTTCGTTGAAGTCGGCCAGACCGTGAAGAAAGGCGACACTCTGTGCATCGTCGAAGCCATGAAGATGATGAACCACATCGAAGCTGAAACCAGCGGTGTGATCGAATCCATCCTCGTCGAAGACGGCCAGCCGGTTGAGTACGACCAACCGCTGTTCACCATCGTTTGAAACGCGGAGAAACTTTGATGACTGCGAAGTTGGAAAAAGTTCTGATCGCCAACCGCGGTGAGATTGCCCTGCGGATCCTGCGTGCCTGCAAAGAGATGGGCATCAAGACTGTCGCCGTTTACTCCAAGGCCGACAAAGAGCTGATGCACCTGGGCCTGGCAGACGAATCCGTCTGCATCGGTCCGGCCTCGGCCGCCCACTCTTACCTGCACATTCCGGCCATCATCGCCGCGGCCGAAGTGACCGGCGCCACCGCCATTCACCCAGGCTACGGTTTCCTTGCGGAAAACGCTGATTTCGCTGAACAGGTCGAGAACTCCGGCTTCGCGTTCATTGGCCCGAAAGCCGACACCATTCGCCTGATGGGCGACAAGGTATCGGCCAAGCACGCCATGATCGCTGCTGGCGTTCCAACCGTTCCGGGGTCCGACGGCCCGTTGCCTGAAGACGAAGAAACCGCTTTGCGCATCGGTCGCGAAGTCGGTTACCCGGTGATCATCAAAGCCGCTGGCGGCGGTGGTGGTCGCGGCATGCGCGTTGTGCATAAAGAAGAAGACCTGATCTCCTTCGCCAAACTGACCCGCACCGAAGCAGGCGCGGCGTTCGGTAACCCGATGGTCTATCTGGAAAAATTCCTGACTAACCCACGTCACGTGGAAGTCCAGGTGCTTTCCGACGGCCAGGGTCACGCCATCCATCTGGGCGACCGCGATTGCTCGCTGCAACGTCGTCACCAGAAGGTTCTCGAAGAAGCGCCGGCACCGGGCATCGATGAGAAGGCACGGGCTGAAGTCCTCGCACGCTGCGTCAAGGCTTGCATCGACATCAACTACCGTGGCGCGGGTACTTTCGAGTTCCTGTACGAGAACGGCGCGTTCTATTTCATCGAAATGAACACCCGCGTTCAGGTTGAGCACCCGGTTTCGGAAATGGTCACTGGCATCGACATCGTCAAGGAGATGCTCAGCATCGCCGCTGGCAACAAGCTGTCGTACACCCAGGAAGACGTGGTTATCCGCGGCCATGCCCTGGAATGCCGGATCAACGCCGAAGACCCGAAAACCTTCATGCCGAGCCCAGGCACGGTCAAGCATTTCCACGCTCCAGGCGGCAACGGCGTTCGCGTCGATTCGCACCTGTACAGCGGTTATGCCGTTCCGCCGAACTACGATTCGTTGATCGGCAAGCTGATCACCTACGGCGCAACCCGTGACGAAGCGTTGGCGCGCATGCGCAATGCGCTGGACGAAATCGTTGTCGACGGGATCAAGACCAACATCCCGCTGCACCGCGACCTGGTCCGCGATGAAGGCTTCTGCAAAGGTGGTATCAACATCCACTACCTGGAACACAAGCTGGCTGGCGACAAGCATTAAGCTTTAGCCCGTCCAACAAAGCCGCCTTCGGGCGGCTTTGTTGTTTCTGGAGGTTACAACTCCTGCAGGAGCGAGGTTTGCCCGCGAACCATACGCCGAGGTATTGCAGACTCACCGCGTCACCGCGCTTCGCGGGCAAGCCTCGCTCCTACAAACTGCATACCAGTGTCGGCCTTGTCGTCTTCTGCCGCGCGCTCGCGTAAACTTGCGCGCTTCTCGCAGCCCGCTAGGCTGCAATCAATATTTTTCAAAGGTGCCCGCCATGCCTTGGCTGCAAGTCCGTCTCGCCATCAGCCCAGAACAAGCCGAAACCTACGAAGACGCTTTCCTTGAAGTGGGCGCCGTGTCGGTGACGTTCATGGACGCCGAAGATCAGCCGATCTTCGAACCTGAACTCAACACCACGCCGTTATGGTCGCACACTCATCTGCTGGCCCTGTTCGAAGGCGGCACTGAAGCGGCCAGTGTGCTGGCTCATCTTGAGCTGCTGACCGGCAGCCCGCTGCCCGAGCATCACAGCGAAGTCATCGAAGACCAGGACTGGGAACGCAGCTGGATGGACGACTTCCAGCCAATGCGCTTCGGTCAACGCCTGTGGATCGTCCCAAGCTGGCACGCTGCCCCTGAACCCGACGCTGTGAACATTCTGCTCGACCCGGGCCTGGCGTTCGGCACCGGCACCCACCCGACCACTGCACTGTGCCTGGAATGGCTCGATGGTCAGGACCTCAAGGACTGCCACGTCCTCGACTTCGGTTGCGGCTCGGGGATTTTGGCGATTGCCGCCCTGCTGCTGGGCGCCAAGGAAGCCGTCGGCACCGACATCGACGTGCAGGCGCTGGAAGCTTCCCGCGACAACGCCGGGCGCAACAATATTGCCGACGCGCTCTTCCCGCTGTACCTGCCGGAAGATCTGCCACAGGTTCAAGCCGATGTGCTGGTGGCCAACATTCTGGCCGGACCGCTGGTGTCCCTGGCGCCGCAATTGTCCAGCCTGGTCAAGCCTGGCGGTCGTCTGGCGTTGTCGGGCATCCTCGCCGAGCAAGGCGAAGAAGTCGCCAAAGCCTACGCTCAGGACTTCGATCTGGACCCGATCGCCAATCGCGATGGCTGGGTGCGCATCACTGGCCGTCGGCGCTAGAATGAACGCCTGCATAAACCGGATCGCCGCATGACCGACAGCTTCGTCACCCAGTGCCCGCATTGCCAAACCAGCTTCCGCGTCAGCCATGCTCAATTGAGCGTGGCCCGTGGAGTGGTTCGTTGCGGCTCGTGCTTGCAGGTGTTCAACGCCGCCAAGCAGCTGCTTGAGCAACGGGGCGCCAAGGAAACTGTCCAACCGGTAGCCCCGGCCATTGTCGAACCGCCGGTACAGCGCGCCATCAGCCAAAAGCAATGGTCCGCCGCCGAAATGGATCTGGACAGCCTGGACCTGGACGAAGAACTCGCCCGGCTCGAACAGCGGGAAATCCAGCCCACCACGGAATTCGGCCAGCACCGCGAAAACGGTCTCAGTGCTCGCCGCGACTCTGTCGAGCACGACGATGAACCCTGGTCCGACAGCCTCTTCAGCGAATCGGCGGCCGATCGTGCCCAGGCGGTCGAAGCCGAACCACGGGAAACGCAGCCAGTACCGAGCAAGCACTCGCGCACCGAACCGTCGTTCTCGCTGGAACCGGTTGATCTGGACGACGAACCCCAGGTGCCGCAACTGCGCCTGAATGATCCGCTCGACACGCCCCTGCACCATGATCGCCTGTCGGCAACCGATGCACCTGACGACGACCTGCCCCCGATCGCCCCTCTGCGCAAGCGACACGAACGCAGCGAGTCGACCGAACGTGCCGACGCCCTGCAGGACCTGACCGACGATCCGCTGCAACTGGATTGGCAAAAACGTCGCTCCCCCTGGGGCCGACGGCTTTTCTGGCTGCTGCTGGTCCTGATCGGTGCCGGTGCTCTCGCCGGCCAATACATCGCTTACCACTTCGACGAACTGGCGCGCCAGGATCAATACCGTCCATGGTTCCAGCAACTGTGCCCGCAAGTCGGCTGCACGGTGCCATCGAAAGTTGATATCGCGAAAATCAAAAGCAGCAACCTGGTGGTCCGCAGTCACCCCGACTTCAACGGTGCACTGGTGGTCGATGCGATCATTTACAACCGCGCGCCCTTCTCCCAGCCCTTCCCGCTGCTGGAACTGCGCTTCGCCGACCTTAACGGCCACCTGATCGCCAGCCGGCGCTTCAAACCCGGCGAGTACCTCAACGGCGACCTCGAAGGCCTGGCAGAGATGCCGCCGCAAACGCCGATCCACATCGCACTGGATATCCTTGATCCAGGCTCCAAAGCGGTGAATTACAGCCTGAGCTTTCATTCGCCCGAGTGAAACGCTTCAGTGTTACGGCATTGACGGCATATTTCTGACTTTGACCGCTCATACCAAACCGCTGGCGATAACAGAATTACTGTTCAGATTTTGTTCAATTCAGCCTTTATCCAGTCATCGAGAGCGGGTATCATGCCAACCCTTTTTCGAACTCTCATGATCCGGCCCCACAACAGGGAAGTCCTATGTCGGCGGTACGCATCGGTCCATATACATTGCACAACGGCTTGATCCTCGCCCCCATGGCGGGCGTCACCGACCAGCCCTTTCGTCAGCTGTGCAAGCGACTGGGCGCAGGGCTTGTAGTCTCGGAAATGGTCACCAGCGACATGAGCTTGTGGAACACCCGCAAATCGCGGATGCGCATGATCCACGAAGGTGATCCCGAGCCCCGCTCGGTCCAGATCGCCGGGGGTGATGCACAGATGCTGGCGGATGCGGCCCGGGCCAACGTCGAACTGGGCGCACAGATTATTGACATCAACATGGGCTGTCCGGCGAAGAAGGTCTGCAACAAGGCCGCCGGTTCCGCGCTGTTGAAGGATGAAGCATTGGTGACCGAGATCCTGCAAGCCGTCGTGGCTGCGGTTGATGTGCCGGTCACCTTGAAGATCCGCACCGGCTGGGACCGGGACAACAAGAACGGTCTGACGGTGGCGAAGATCGCCGAGCAAGCGGGCATTACGGCGTTGGCGGTTCATGGCCGCACCCGTGCCGACCTGTACACCGGTGAAGCCGAGTACGACACCATTGCCGCGATCAAGCAGGCGGTGTCGATGCCGGTCTTTGCCAACGGCGACATCGATTCACCCGAGAAGGCCCGGTACGTGCTCGATGCGACCGGTGCCGATGGCCTGCTGGTAGGCCGGGCCGCCCAGGGGCGGCCGTGGATTTTTCGTGAGATCGATCATTTCCTGCGTACTGGCGAAAAACTCCCGGCACTGGAATTGATCGAGGTGGAACGCATTCTGCTAGAGCATCTGGCTGCACTGCACGTCTTCTATGGAGACGTGATGGGCGTCCGTATCGCTCGAAAGCATGTGGGCTGGTATCTCGCAACCTTGCCGGGCGCCAGGGAGTTTCGCGCCCACTTCAATCGTTTGGAAGATACGGAAGCACAATGCGCCAACGTTCAGGGCTTCTTCGCCGAACGTTACAAGAGCCTGACAGGGGACGGAGAAGGGGTGGCCGCATGACGATGATGACCGAGACTTTAGTGAGTGGAACAACACCCGTGAGCGACAACGTGAATTTGAAACAGCACCTCAATACGCCGAGCGAAGAAGGTCAGACCCTTCGCGGGAGTGTCGAGAAGGCGCTGCACAATTATTTCGCCCACCTTGAGGGCGCTGCCGTCACGGATGTGTACAACCTGGTGCTCTCCGAAGTCGAGGCGCCCCTGCTCGAGTGCGTGATGAACTACGTCAAGGGCAACCAGACCAAGGCCAGCGAGCTGCTCGGGTTGAACCGAGGCACGCTGCGCAAGAAACTCAAGCAGTACGATTTGCTGTAAGCATTCAATCAAACCAGAAAGGCGCCCGCGTAAAAACGGTCGCCTTTTTGCTGACTCCTTTGCTTTTGATGGAAATTGAAATGACCGACCAGACTACCCGCCTGCCGATCCGCCGCGCCTTGATCAGCGTTTCCGACAAGACCGGGATCCTCGAATTCGCCAAAGAGCTTGAAGCCCTGGGCGTCGAGATTCTCTCCACCGGCGGAACGTTCAAGCTGCTGCGCGACAACGGTGTTGCCGCAGTGGAAGTCGCGGACTACACCGGTTTCGCAGAAATGATGGACGGTCGGGTGAAAACCCTGCACCCGAAAATCCACGGCGGGATCCTCGGTCGTCGCGGTATCGACGACGCCATCATGAACGAGCACGGCATCAAGCCGATCGACCTGGTCGCGGTCAACCTGTACCCGTTCGAGGCCACCATCAACAAGCCAGGCTGCGACCTGCCGACCGCCATCGAGAACATCGACATCGGCGGCCCGACCATGGTCCGCTCGGCGGCAAAAAACCATAAAGACGTGGCCATCGTGGTCAATGCCAGCGACTACGCCAGCGTCCTTGAAGGCCTCAAGGCTGGCGGCCTGACCTATGCTCAGCGTTTCGACCTGATGCTCAAGGCCTTCGAACACACCGCGGCCTACGACGGCATGATCGCCAACTACATGGGCACCGTGAACCAGGCCGCTGACACCCTCTCGACCTCCGGTCGCAGCGAGTTCCCGCGCACCTTCAACAGCCAGTTCGTCAAGGCTCAGGAAATGCGCTACGGCGAGAACCCGCACCAGAGCGCGGCGTTCTACGTGGAAGCCAAGCCTGCCGAAGTCGGTATCGCCACCGCGACCCAACTGCAGGGCAAAGAGCTGTCGTACAACAACGTGGCCGACACCGACGCCGCGCTGGAATGCGTGAAAAGCTTCGTCAAGCCGGCTTGCGTGATCGTCAAGCACGCCAATCCGTGCGGCGTTGCGGTCAGCCCGGACGCAGAAGGCGGTATCCGTCAGGCTTACGAACTGGCTTACGCCACCGACACCGAGTCGGCGTTCGGCGGCATCATCGCCTTCAACCGCGAGCTGGATGCTGAAACCGCCAAGGCCATCGTCGAGCGTCAGTTCGTCGAAGTGATCATCGCCCCTAGCGTCAGCGAAGAAGCCCGCGCCATCGTGGCGGCCAAAGCCAATGTGCGCCTGCTGGCCTGCGGCGAGTGGTCGACTGATCGCGCCGCTGCCTGGGACTACAAACGCGTCAACGGCGGTTTGCTGGTACAGAGCCGCGACATCGGCATGATCAGCGCCGACGACCTGAAAGTCGTGACCAAGCGTGCCCCGACCGAGCAGGAAATCAACGACCTGATCTTCGCCTGGAAAGTCGCCAAATACGTTAAATCCAACGCCATTGTCTACGCCAAGAACCGTCAGACCATCGGCGTCGGCGCTGGCCAGATGAGCCGCGTGAACTCCGCCCGTATCGCCGCGATCAAGGCTGAACATGCCGGTTTGCAGGTGGCAGGCTCGGTGATGGCCTCCGATGCGTTCTTCCCGTTCCGCGACGGCCTGGACAACGCGGCCAAGGTCGGCATCACCGCGGTGATCCAGCCGGGTGGCTCGATGCGTGATGCGGAAGTGATTGCCGCTGCTGATGAAGCCGGCATCGCGATGGTCTTCACCGGCATGCGCCACTTCCGTCACTGATTTTTCGCTCTTGTAGGAGCGAGGCTTGCCCGCGAAGGGCTCGCCACGGTGTATCAACAAGACCGAGGCGAGCCCTTCGCGGGCAAGCCTCGCTCCTACAGGTTCGGTGGTGGCGGATGCCGCGTACCGTTAGCCAGGCAGCTCAGGCTGCCCCCACAGAATTAGCGTCATCCGAGGTTTTTGAAATGAATGTTTTGATCATTGGCAGCGGTGGCCGTGAACACGCCCTGGCCTGGAAAGTGGCTCAGGATCCGCGTGTGCAGAAAGTATTCGTTGCCCCGGGCAACGCCGGCACCGCCATTGAAGCCAAGTGCGAGAACGTCGCTATCGACGTGCTGGCCCTCGAGCAGCTTGCAGATTTCGCGGAGAAAAACGTTTCCCTCACCATCGTTGGCCCGGAAGTGCCGCTGGTCGCTGGCGTCGTCGACCTGTTCCGCTCCCGTGGCCTGGATTGCTTCGGCCCGACGGCCGGTGCGGCCCAGTTGGAAGGTTCGAAAGCCTTTACCAAGGATTTCCTGGCTCGCCACAAGATCCCGACCGCCGATTACCAGAACTTCACCGAGATCGAGCCGGCCCTGGCCTATCTGCGTGAAAAAGGTGCGCCGATTGTGATCAAGGCCGATGGCCTGGCCGCCGGTAAAGGCGTGATCGTTGCCATGACCCTGGCCGAAGCGGAAGACGCCGTGCGCGACATGCTCGCGGGCAACGCATTCGGCGAGGCCGGCTCGCGCGTTGTGATCGAAGAATTCCTGGACGGCGAAGAAGCCAGCTTCATCGTCATGGTCGACGGCAAGAACGTACTGCCGATGGCCACCAGCCAGGACCACAAACGCGTCGGCGACGGCGACACCGGCCCGAACACCGGCGGCATGGGCGCCTACTCCCCTGCCCCGGTCGTGACCGCTGAAGTCCACAAGCGCGTCATGGACCTGGTGATCTGGCCGACCGTGCGCGGCATGGCCGATGAAGGCAACGTCTACACCGGTTTCCTGTATGCCGGCCTGATGATCGACAAGGCTGGTAACCCAAAAGTTATCGAGTTCAACTGCCGTTTCGGTGATCCTGAGACCCAACCGGTGATGCTGCGTTTGCAGTCGAGCCTGGTGTTGCTGGTCGAAGCGGCCCTGGCGCAAGCCCTGGACAAGGTCGAAGCGCAATGGGATCCACGTCCGAGCGTCGGCATCGTGCTGGCGGCTGGCGGCTATCCTGGCGACTACGCTAAAGGCGTCGCCATCAACGGCCTGGATGCAGCCGCCGCACTGGAAGGCAAAGTCTTCCACGCCGGCACTGCGCTCAAGGACGGTCAAGTGGTGACCGCCGGTGGTCGTGTGCTTTGCGCTACCGCCATGGGCGCCAGCGTTGATGCTGCCCAGCAACAGGCTTACAAACTGGCGGCAAAGATTGATTGGGAAGGCTGTTTCTATCGCAAGGACATTGGTTACCGTGCCATTGCCCGCGAACGTGGCGAAAATCAGGAATAAGCGATCCGTTCGGCAGGGCTTGTGCTTCAGGCCCTTGCCGGACTGTTCCGGCGCCGCGCATAGTTATAATCTGGCATCAACCTACGAAGGGATTTCGCCGTGCGCTGGCTCAGGATTGCCATAGGTTTCACTGTCACGCTGCTGACCTTGCTCTGCATGCTCCCGGCCCAAGCCGCGCAAGGCAGTGGCTGGGCGGTATTGCTTGACGAACAGGGCGACCTGCAGCTGAGCGACATCCGTTCCGCGCGCTACACCAATCAATTCAGCCCCATCGAACTTGACCGCCTCACCGCGGCCGAGCCCGAAGGTGCATTGTGGCTGCGCTTCCGGCTCGCACCCGGCAAGCACGAGCAATTGCTGCGAGTGTTCGCCCCCGACCTGTCGCGCCTCAATCTGTACGTGCTCGACGGCGACACGCTGATCGATCAATTGAACACCGGCACCGGGCAGCCCCAGGCTGACCGTCCCCTGCCCAGCAGCGAATTCATGCTGCCGCTGCCACAAAGCGACAAACCCCTCGACGTCTACCTGCGGCTGGTGTCCGAACACCAGTTACGACCGTACATCACCCTGCAATCGGCGATCATGACCGCGGCCAATCAGAACCAGATGCTGATTTACGGCCTTCTGTTCGGTTGCCTCGGGATGCTGATCCTGCACAGCCTCGTCCGCTACGCCTATACGCGCTCGCGCAGCAGTCTCTGGCTGGCCGCATGCGAAGCACTGTTGATGCTCAGCCTGCTGCTGTTGCTGAATCTGGCGGGGCCCTGGCTGCCAAACTGGCACGCGGTGCAGACACCCGGCGCCTACCTCGCCCTGCTGCTGACGGCGCCGTGCGGCCTGATGTTCGCCTATCGTTTCTTTGCACCACTCGGCCCGCACCCGCTGAACAAACTGCTGCTGGGTGACATTCTGTTCATCGTGATGTGCGGCTTGCTGCTGCTGTTCGTCAATACGCTGCCGCTGAACATCATGACCTACGCCCTGGTCGCCCTGGCAGGTCTTAGCATGTTGTTCGTCAGTGCCTATCACTGGCAAAAAGGTTATCGCCCGGCGCGCCTGTTCGTCGCGGCGATGGTCGTGTTCAACATTGGCACGCTGATCATGTTGCCGGCCCTGCTGGGGCTGACGCTCGTCGCGCCGCAGGGCTTGATCATGACGCTGCTGGGGTTTATCTGCATCAGCGGCGTGCTGATGAGCATTGCGCTGAGCGAACGTCAGCGCAGCATCACCGAAGATCGTTTCAGCGTCAGTCGCGACCTGGCGGCCAGCAATGCCGAGATCAACGCCAAGGCCGAGTTCCTGGCGAAGATCAGCCACGAAATCCGTACCCCGATGAACGGCGTACTGGGCATGACTGAACTGCTGCTGGGCACACCGTTGTCGGTCAAGCAGCGTGACTATGTGCAGACGATCCACAGCGCCGGCAACGAACTGCTGACCCTGATCAACGAGATACTCGACATCTCCAAGCTCGAGTCCGGGCAGATAGAACTGGACGACGTTCAATTCGATCTCAATGCCTTGATCGAAGACTGCCTGAGCATCTTCCGCGCCAAGGCCGAACAGCAGAACGTCGAGCTGATCAGTTTCATCCAGCCGCAAGTGCCACGCGTCATCAGCGGCGACCCGACGCGTCTGCGCCAGACCTTGCTGAGCCTGCTGGAAAACGCCCTGAAGAAAACCGACGAGGGCGAGATCCTGATCGTCGTCGCGCTTGACGAACGCAGCGCCCAACCGCGCCTGCGCATCGCCGTGCAAGACAGCGGCGTGCCGATGGAGGCCGAAGAACGCGACGCACTGATGCACGCCGAGCTGCACAGCAAACATTTCCTCTCGGCAACCAGCCTGGGCGGCAACCTGGGGCTAGTGATTGCCCGTCAGTTGATCCGCCTTATGCAGGGCGAATTCGGCATCAAGATTGGCGCCAACCAAGGCAGCACGTTGTGGCTGACCCTGCCGCTGGACCCTGATCGTCTCGAGCACCCGACCTCCGACCTCGACGGCCCGCTGCAAGGTGCGCGTGTGCTGGTGGTGGACGATAACGACACGTGCCGCAAAGTGCTGGTGCAGCAATGCAGCGCCTGGGGCCTGAACGTCAGTGCCGTGCCGTCCGGTAAAGAGGCACTGGCATTGCTGCGCACCAAAGCTCACCTGCGCGATTATTTCGACGTGGTCCTGCTCGACCAGAACATGCCCGGCATGACCGGCATGCAACTGGCGGCCAAGATCAAGGAAGACCCGAGCCTGAACCACGACATTCTGCTGATCATGCTCACTGGCATCAGCAACGCGCCGAGCAAGATCATCGCGCGCAACTCCGGGATCAAACGCATCCTCGCCAAACCGGTGGCCGGCTACACCCTCAAGACCACCCTGGCGGATGAACTGAACCAGCGCAACAAGGGCCCTACCGTCTCGCCGTACCAGCCCTCCGGTCCGACGCTTCCGGTCAAGGTTCCGAGTGATTTCCGCATTCTGGTGGCCGAAGACAACAACATCTCGACCAAGGTGATTCGCGGCATGCTCGGCAAGCTCAACCTGCAACCTGACACCGCCAGCAATGGCGAAGAAGCCTTGCAGGCAATGAAAGCCCAGCGCTATGACCTGGTCCTGATGGACTGTGAAATGCCGATCCTCGATGGCTTCTCTGCCACCCAGCAGTTACGTGCCTGGGAAGTCGGCAACCAGCGGATTCGCACCCCGGTTGTGGCGTTGACCGCGCACATCCTCGCCGAGCACAAAGAGCGCGCGCGCCAGGCCGGCATGGACGGGCACATGGCCAAACCGGTCGAGCTGTCGCAACTGCGCGATCTGATCGAGCATTGGGTTGCCCAGCGTGATCAGCAGAATCGCACGGCCTCAACGCTCCAGGCAGGCGTGTAGGGCAATCAACGCCGGCATGACTCAATCTGCTGCGCAGCTCTCCATGGTCGAAGCATCATCGGTCAGCGTCAACATCGCGACGTTGTCCTGATACCTGTCCCTGATTTTCAAGGCAATGGCGTCGCGCACGGGGCCGTAGAGGATTCCGGACAAGTCAGCACTGGCGTAGCGCATGCAAACGCTGCCTTGTACATCCTCGGCCAGATGTCGCTGGGCCAGCGGATTGGCACTGATGATCTGGCGGGTCTTAAGCTCGATGTACACACTTGTGAGCGATGTCGGCGTCTGCGCTATAACCACCAGCAAACGCACAGCCTTTGCGGGCGCAAGAACATCACCCGACTCGTCCGTGGATATTTTCTGCATGTGATCGCGCAGCAAACCCATTGCGGGCTCGTTGCCGGACAACCTAGCCAGCCGCTGCACTGTTGCCGCCGTAGCGCCTCCTTTATCCACAGCACCTTGTGAAATCGCTGCAATGACCCAGTCGCTGACAGACTCGACACTGTCCTGGGTAATCAGCCATTCCTGTCGCGCTCTTGTACGTCGCAGCCAGTAGTCATCCAGAAATTCCACATAAGCGTTGTACCAGTCGACATCCGGGGCTTTTTCAATCTTCTTATTGGCAATCAATTGCGCCAGCAACACGGAATCGACCAGATCCTTATAGTGCGCCGACCCATCCGCAGCCGGAATAATCACGACACAAGCGCCAACGATCAACACAGAATATTCGCAACTCATATCAACTCCCTCGACAATAAAAAAGGCAGCCGACAACCGGCTGCCGATTTAGATCAGTTAGATATCAATGTCTACGATCTGGTCTTTATGTGGGACAAGTTTGCTCTTGATGGACTCACGGACTGCATCAGCGACCAATGTATTTTTGGCAAATACCGTTTCGCCGCGATACAGGTTCACATTTCGGATATCCACATCCGTAAACATTACTTGGGTGGAGCTGTTCTTGCGAAGAAAACGCACTGCACCCACGGCCATGATTGCCTCACCCTCGACTTCGACACACGCACCTGCCGAGATTCCCCCGACGCCATTTTCCAGCAGATTTCGCTCATAAACAGTCAGGGCAGCCGTGTCACGCTTTTGCAGGGCCGCGATCGCATCACCCGCCACCTTGAGCATCAACGCAGTCGTCGAACCAGGCAACGCAACGCCGGCAACCACCGCACCGAGAATCTCCAGCACCAGTTTGTCCATGCGGACGCTGGTGCCGCTGACGTGCAGATCGCTGTAGTACTTGCTGACAGGCGTCCAGCCTGCGAGGGTCATGACTTCCCGGAACCTCAAGTACCACTCTTTGCCCTGATGTTCTTCAGGGTATAGTTTGTTCGCTGCACGGGATGCAAAGAGAAAGGCGTTTTGAGCGTCCGACTTGTTTTCAGCACTGAGCTTGCCAGAAAAGCCCAACGTGCCTTCACCCACAACGGAGCCTTTCGACGGTGCTTCGATCTCGTCGCCCACAACCATAAGACCACGAGGGCGGATAACGATCTGCTCGTCGATATCACACGCTTCAATCGCTTCAATACAGGCAGCAACATAACTTTCACGAATAGCTTGATTATACACAATGAATTCCTTATAAAAATACCAGGCAAGTTCCTCATGAACTTGCGATAAAACAATAACCAAACAAACGAACAACGACAAACTAAAACCTGTAACACCATATCCATTCAATAAACATAAGTTACAACAACACCTAAGCAACTAACAAAAGCGCCCAACCGCAAAATTAACTGACGCGCCTGTCACAACTCACACCCACAAGCAATTAACTGACTGATAGACTCCTCGTCATCCTCACTCCTGATGCGAGCCGAAACCATGCTCCACGTGTTATTCAGCGTTTACCTGAAGATGCTGGTGCTCTACAGCCCGTTCTTCGTGTTGTCCTGCTTCATCAGCCTGACCCGCGGTTATTCACGCAAGGAACAACGTCGACTGGCCTGGAAAGTGGCCACCGCCACGCTGGTGTCCAGCGTCTTGCTGTACTTGTTCGGACGGGTGATTTTCAGTGTCTTCGGCATCACCGTGGACGCGTTCCGCATCGGCGCCGGCAGCGTGCTGTTTATCTCGGCACTGGGCATGGCCCAAGGCAAGTCGGCGGTGCAGACCGACAATGTGCAGCAGGACGTGACGATCGTCCCGCTGACGATTCCATTGACGGTCGGCCCCGGCACCATCGGTGCCTTGTTAGTTATGGGCGTGAGCCAGCCACATTGGGACGACAAACTCACGGCCATTCTCAGCATTGCCCTGGCCAGCTTTACGGTTGGCGTGGTCCTTTATTTGTCCAGCCGCATCGAACGGATTCTCGGTGACCAGGGCTTGCAGATTGTCAGCCGGCTGATGGGATTGTTTGTGTGCGCGCTGGCGGCACAGATTATCTTCACGGGCGTAAAAGGTTACCTGGTGCCCTGACCAGCCAGGGAGCGCAACGTTGTGAATTGACAACGTTGCGAAACGTTCGGAACCCGGATCTCCACCCTCGGTTTTTTAGACCGAGCTCAACTTCTCGACGAGCACTTTTAACTCAAGGCTGCTTTCCCCAAGATCGAACACCGTTTGCCACAGTTCATGGACGCTGACCTCAAGCGTATTGCCAAGAACTTGTGCACTCAGGTTCAGCGACTGGGCCAATGCCCACTCTTCAGATTGTGCCGAACGAAAAACCAGGCTGCTGCCGTTGTCGGGGTCGGTGAGCAGCAGATGGTTGTCTGCCCGATCGACACGCCAGTCATCCTGCGCTCCGGTCGCCAGAATCAGCCGCGAGGGTATGGCGTCAATGTCCGGCCAGTCAGTGCAATCGACCACGATGCAATCGAGGTGCTGCCAGGCGGTCTCCGACACGTGGTAAATCGACCCCGTTTCAGCGCCTCCCAGAATCAATGAACTGACACCGTCGGGCACCAGAGCCAGCAGGTCTTTTACCTCTCCCGCGATCTCCAGCGTCATGACATCCCCCTCTCGACTGGCCTTGTTCGCCGCCACCCACACAACCTCTTTTGTATTGCGGTTGAAGATCACGCCGTCCACCGGATCAAACAACAGCGGAACACTCCCTTGTTTCGTCCCGAGGAAGTTTGCCCACTGCCCATCCGCTCTGCCGTTAACCTCAAAGACACGATTGAGTTCGGGTACGTAATACGCGTAGCGGTTGGTCGAGTGGCCAATCGGCAAAAAAGGCGCATGAGCCTGACCGGACACTAAATCGTTCAGGCGTTTTGTCAGCGCTTCAGGCGACTCCCTGTAACGATAAGACCAGGCGTTCTCGACACTGATGATTCGGGCCGGCTCACCTTCAATCAGTTCGAAATTGACCCCGTCCCGAGTGCGGCCCCGCAAACCGGTGCCGTAAGGCAGCACTTCAGAAAATGCCCAGGCTCCCCAGACCTTTTCTGGTCGTGGCAGCGCGTCGGCATTGATCAGCCGCCTGCCACTGCCGAACGCGCGGCTCAGCTGCTCAGGCTCGATAAACGCCTGACGATAAAGGTGGCCGCTGCTCAGGCCAAGTAACCAGGCGTGCTTGCCATCACGAGTGACGGACAACAGACGGCAACCTTTTTCAGCCATCAGGTCGGTTACCAACAGCTTGTTGTTCAGGTAGCGCGCGTAGACAGGCACCTGGCCGGTGACGTCCGATAATCCGGAAAGCGAAATCAGCGAAACCGCATGCTCCTTGCCAAGGGCCTCCAGATCGCTCATCCACAGTGGATGGGCATCCAGCCAATCCCCCGTCACGCCGCTAAGGAAAAAGCTCGCGTCCTGACGAACGTCAAACATCAGCCCGGACTCATTGACGACCAGGTACCCGCCGTCGCTGATCCTGAGCTTGACGCTGCCTGGCAATGGCACCCGTTGTGCCTCATCGCCGGTAAAGGGTTGGTGATAGAGGTTTTGACTGTGTGCGTCGTGAAACAGGAACGCTGCAGCATCAGGATCATTCGGTGGCAGCAAGCTTATCTGGGGCAGCGTCGAGGTGGTTTCGCTGACGGGCAAGTGCGGGGTCAGGAGTTGGTGGCTCTGCCCGTTGATCCATCTCGGCAGCGACGGCTTGTCGAGGTCGCCGGACGTTACCGTCACAAAGGACGCAGGCCTCCAGGACGTTTGCCGTTCGGCGTCGGCGCCCTCAGCAACAACCGCAATATCAACCTGCTGTAACAGGGCAATGACGTCCTTCAAGGTATCGAAATAGTCAGGCGGTTCGCTCGATACCGAGACCAACGAGATTTCCTCGCCGTGAATCAGATAAATCACCAGGTAACGCTGGGTCTTGCTCAGGCGTACCCGCTGAGTGACTTGAACAACGCCAGCGCCCCGATCTAGGCAGCCAATGATCTGCGCCTCTTCACTTCCACGATTGAAAACGCTGTAGCGCCAAGTGGTCAAACCTGTGACGGCATTGACGCGCCATATCAGAGGTTGATCCGGGTGATAGAAGTAAGCGTGATCGTCTTGCACTGCCGCCAGTTGAAGTTTCTCGCTGACCGGACCCAGGAATTGACGGCCATAAACGAACCGTTCCTTTGCCACTTCGTACCAACCGGCGGTGTATTGCGGCTTTTCTGGATTGCCAAAAGGCAGCAGAAACTTGCCCGCAGGAATTAAGGCATTGCCCATGCGCTGCTGCCGGTGAAGCACCTTCAAACGGTCAAGCTCCGCCTGCGAGTAATGTCCGTCGGCCGCTTGAAGTGACGCCAGGTACAGTTGCCGATGTTCGCGGTCAACACGGTAGGTTTCGAGGTTTTTTGTTCGAACATATACGTCGATGTCGGCCTCGATGCTCAGCTCGATACCGTCGATGTTCAACCCCGCCGCGCCGACACTGATGTGTTGTGGCGTGATCCAGTCGGCGATCAACACCCAGCTCACGCTTCCGTCACCGGGAAGTGCGCTGAGATGGACCGACACGAGTCCTGGTTTAAGTGCGAGGGAGTAAGCCCCCCTCAGCGTGTCGATGCGGTAAGAAACCTTGCCCCGCATCTCTCGCGGTAATTCAGGAACGTACAGCGCCCGGGTTTCATTTCCAACGCGCACGGTAATGGTCGTGGGCTCATAGACAGGGTTGAGTTTGTACAGGATGTGCGGGAAAGGTCTGGCGTGGGTGAAGAAAAAACCTTCCTCCCTGGCTTCAAGTTCACGCAACACGTCATATTGCGGATACATCTTACGAGGCAGGACGCTCGAGCCGCCGACAACGTTCAGGAGCAGGTTGCTCCACTCAAAGACCTGCGGATCGGAACCCAGTTGATACTCGTAACCGTAATAACACTTTGGAGTACCCGGAAGCAGCAAGGCCGATTCTGCCGGCACAGCGTTAAATCGACCATGAACACGCGGGCCAGGAATCGCGACCTGTTTTGGCAGCCCCATGCTTTCTCGAACGACAATAGCGTTCTGTTTGTTCCCATCGGGCCGTGGGAGCCCCGAGCCACCCAGCGAGCGAAAGAGCCCCTGGCTGCCGAACACGATGACTCCTTCGCGAAGATCAACCGTGTCCACCACCGACTCGGGCATGATCGATACGACCCCTTGCTTGACCGAGAAAGCCTGCGGGCTGTACGCCGTTTTGAACCGGGTAAACAATTCGGCAACTTTCTCTGCCTTGTCCATGATTTGCCCGAGATTGCCGGCAATCGCCGTGACGCCGATTCCGATGCCAAGCAATGGCACCGACAGAAAACCTGCGACCGCACCCGCCGTCCCGCCGACTACCAGCGCAACGCCGTCGAGCACAAGCGCACTGACATCGAACAGCAGTTGAGTGCCGAAACGCGCTTGCTGCTCGTGGTTTTCGGCGTTGTAGAACTCGTAAATATCAAAACCGATATTGACCACGCCCAATACCTGCCCCAACCCCGGGCCAGCGATTCGCGCCAGGAGTCGCCCGCCCGCCGAAGCGGTCCTGACTGCTATCGCTCGCTCGGCGTTCACCAGCTGTCGAACCAGGTTCGCCATTTGCAGCGTGTCGAGGCCGATACCGTGGACTAACTGTGCATGGCCCAGGTAGCCATGAAGGCGAACGGCGACGGCCAGGTTCGATTCTGTTCCAGGCTGCGCCAGTTGATCGCGGTTGCGAAGTTCGGTGATCAACGCCTGGAAACCAAACGCAAAACTCAGCCGGCTCCCCTCGGAAACATCCGTTGGATCAACAGGTTTATGTCCATCGTTGCTGCCGGCCAGGTACTCGATACTCGTGTCCAGGAACGACTTGATTCGCCCGAGAAACGGTTCGTTGGTTTTCACCACGCGGATCTGTTGCGTTTTGATGTCCATGAACGACAGTGCGTAACCGTCATCCGGTTGAGCCTGCAGAGTTGCGAACACAGGGACGTACTCGCTCCCGAGTCCGTTCGCCGATCTCACCCGGTTTGTCACCTGATCGATTTTGCTCGCCCAGACGCTGGCATCCCGTTCAGAAAGACCCCGTCCCAATCGCGCATTTTCAGACAGCGCGCGTGAGCGTAATTGGGCGTGGTGGGACCAGGGTGCGATGCTTTTTCCTGAGCTCAAGGATTCATTGCCCAACAGCTTCGACACTGGCAGTTCCGAGGGTAAGTGCTTGCTGGCGAGGCGATCGCCGTCCAGCTCGATCACATTGAAGGGCGAGCGATCCGTCGACTCGATCGCATACTGCCTGGCCAGGTCGGACGTGTTGAACAGGGCCTTCATCCCAAGCTTGAGGTGGTCTATCCGATCGAAACCAAAGACACCGAAATTGGGATCGTAGAAAGACCAGCTACTGTGTTCGGCCGTCCCGGTCCTGGCCACCATCATTGAATGGTTTTCGGTATTGAGCATCAACGTGCAAGGTGCAGGTTTAGCCGCCAACACCTCAAAGATGCCATCGAAACTCAACGGGCCGAGCTTGTCGCCAAAATCAGCCTGGGGTATGGCGCGCAATTCGTCGAGCGCCTGAAGAAATGCATGGGTATCACTTTCACCGGGCGAGAAATGCGCATTGGCCAGTCTGCCGCTCAGTGCCTGGACCGCATCGCGGCCCCGATGAGTCGCCGCCGCCATCAGCAGCGCCAGTGGATAACAGCGCCTGCCGGGATCGCCATCGCCCCTGACCAGCAACCCCTGAGGCATTAACTTGGCCATTGACGCGCCCGCCTCCAGGAGCGTTTTTCGCACCGAGGCACTGCGCTGGAGAATGTATCGGCGTAGCTCGTAGTCCGTCTGGTGCCTGATGCGAGCCACGCTCTCGCCCCACTGACGAAGCGTCAACGAATTCTCGAATGAAAGAATCTTGAGTACCTGGGCGCTCTCCGTGGAGGGGTCAACTGGCGTTTTGACGGCGGCAAACGCCGTTTCGAACTCGGGACTTTTGAGCGAAAGCAACACCTGCTCGATAGACATGTACCGCTCGGATATACCCCGGTCGGCCGTACTTTCCGCGAGCGCGCCGAGCTGCTGCCAGGCGTCGGCGAAACCGGTTTCGTCCAGCGTCGATGCGCCGAAAAGGCCACCGAGCACCACCCGATGTACCGGACTCAACTGATCGAGCGGCAGAGTCCCATGACCGATGCGAACGATCATTTCATTCAGATTGCCAATCGGATAGAAACCATGGGAAACCGGTAGCTCGGCTACAGACTGGTTCAGAATCCTTTGCCGGTCATCAAAGTCCAGGGAAAAAGGTTTAGCGAAATTCAACTCACCGCTGAGCTTTTCGTTCATCGCACGGATGAAGGGCTCCCCCAACTCATCCATCCAGCGCTGCAGGATGGCGGTCAACAAAACCGGGCGCCCTTCCATGATCGGCCAGCCTTTTTCGAAGCTGATGGTGCGCCCTTTCAACAGCTCGGAAAAAGTCCCCTGATAGCGTGTTTGTAATTTGCCGTCGGCCCAGTTTGCTTGTTCTTTTTGCAGCCATTCTTGCGGTGTAGCGTTGATCGTCCAGCCAGAAACCTTCTCTTCTTCGGTGGCCACGTTGTAGCCATCCGACAATTTCAATCGGTCTCGTATTTCGTTTTTCCCATCAAACAGGAGATGCTTTTCCACATACTCCTCAAGTCCTGTAATCGCGGCCCCAGGCCCGGTCAAATCAATGGTCCCACGGGATTCATAACGAATACCGTCACTGTAGTAAGCGCCAATGGCGCTAACCAGCTTGCCTAAATACCCTCGGCGCGTTTTCGACAGTCCAGGCACCTCGGCAATCTTTTCATTCACCATCGCCACGAGAATATCTTGTACGGCTGCACTGTCGCTCCAGTCCACAGCCGTCGCGTTCAATCGAGACTCAAACTCTGACAGGAAGTCGTAGTTGAACCTGATCAACTCGATAATCGCCTGGGTCGAGCCAGCGCCGGCATGCGCGACGATATGAGAGTTCATTTCACTGTTGATCTGGACGGCCATGCGAATACCGTCCGTGGGCGTTTGACTATTGCCCGGCGCAGAAAATATGTCGGAGGGCCCCGGACGCAGCAGTGCAAACTCGCTTAATGCTGTCCTGTGCTGTTCAGGAATACTCATTGTGCGGTCAGGGTATCGACTGGGGTCGCGCCCAGGCATCAGCGATTCGTTGTTATTGAGCAGGAGCTGTAATACGCCAATTCGCGCACTTTCATCGAACGCCGTAATATCGACTCCGCCCAATACGTTTTTCAGTTGCGGCAAGTAATCCACATCACTGTAGCGACCGCCCTCCAGTGCTTCGACCTGCAGGCGAACCACATCGCTGGCCGCAGCAAAGTTGCCTCGCCCTGCCACTTCGCGCTCATAGACATCCCATAACGAGTGTTCTTTGAAGACCTCACGCACGTCGCGTAACCGCAGATGTTCATCAACCATGGCCAAGTGGCTGTCCAGGCATTTTTGTCTGAACGCAATGAGGGTGGCCTCGTCCTTGCCATAGGCGCGAACCATCAGATCAATACGCGCTTCATCCGCCTTTCCGGCCCAGCGTTCCTGCCTGAGGTGAGCCGACATTTGCATTTTCAGCACCCGGGCTCGATGTTCGATCATCCGGGCCAGCTCCACAGGCGTGGCGATTGTGGCTCCCCCTGACTCCATGGCATGCGCCCTGGCACTTTCCAGGATCACTCGATTCATCTCGAAGGCCAGTACTGCATCACTGTCGTACCAGAGGTTGAACGTATGGCCTTCCTTGACCATGACCGCCTTCCATATATTGATGTAGTCTCGCTGAATAGCGCCAACCGCGCTCCCGCCGACCCAAACGAAGTGCATTATTTTCGGCACTTCGGGCGCAACCGGATTCAACATTCGCACGGTCTGGACCAGCCGGTTTGTATAGTTTTCAAGCCGCGCAGAGAGGTCGGCCAACGCGGCGGAAATCGGTCCGGCGCGCTGGCCAATCAGTGAGTCGAGCGTCTCTTTGAGCAATAACAATGGCGCCATCTGGTCAGCCCATGGCTGATCTTTTGCGCACGCTGAGTAATAGCCAACCAGCGCTTCATATTCCGGCGCGGCGCGAAACTCGTTCGAGAGTGCTTGAATATCATCGAGTCTGAAATACTGAAGAAACGACTTACCCGCCGTGTTTGATCCCTGATATTGATTCATCACATCCATGCCCTTATAACAAACTTGAAATACACGTAGCCCACAGCGTCGCGCACACGCCATCCGTCGATGTTTGCGAACCTGAACTGATATTTAAAACCAGCGCCGAAAGCACTGGCATTGCTAATACGCTAACCACTGAAACAGCAGGCAAAACACTGTCCAAGCTGCCCACCCAAAAAATACTATGCGATAAAAATAACAACCTCAATCCAACAACAGCGCAATTAATTAATTACACTTAAACCGGACAAACAAGTGTAACTTTTATCTTTGTCGGAAACGGTTACTAACACACTGCGCACAGCCGCGAATCAAACGGCCTGCGTCGGTTGTATCAGAACATGAAACGCGGATATTGAATTGTCTGAGGCAATCGCACGCACTTTCCGGGTGAGCCCAGTTAAAGTACGGCGGGCATCAAGGAATCTTTCGGTCGATGCGCGGTGAAAAATCTTACGCACTGGAAGGGGGCGGAACTGCGGCCAGCACCGCTGGCCGCCAAGACTTACCCGGCTGGCTTGTCGCCGTACCAACGAGGCGTATACACCCACTGGCCACCCTCGGCACGCGGGAACACGCAGGTGGTGGAAGAGCCGACCAGCACCATGGTGCGCATGTCGACCTGATCGGGGGTCAGATCACCCAGCGTGGTGACACGCAATGTCTGGCCTGGACGACCAATGTCCCGCCCCAACACCACCGGCGTTTCAGCGGTGCGGTGCTGCGCGACAATCTCCAGTGCCCGACCCAGTTGCCAAGGACGCGACCGCGAGATCGGGTTGTAGAACGCCAGCGCCAGGTCGGCCTGAGACGCCAGGTCCAGCCGCTTCTCGATGATTACCCAAGGCTTGAGGTTGTCCGACAGGGACATCACGCAGAAGTCGTGCCCCAATGGCGCGCCGGCCTGGGCGGCCGTTGCCAGGGATGCGGAGACGCCTGGAAGAATCTCCAGATCGACGTTGTGCCAACCCGGCTCACTCGACTCGTGCAGCGCTTCGAGCACGGCGGCCGCCATGGCGAATACGCCCGGATCTCCCGACGAAACCACCACCACCGACCGCCCTTGGGCCGCCAGTTCAAAGGCGTGGCGAGCGCGCTGCATTTCTTCGCGGTTGTCGGTGCAATGCAGCACTTGATCCTCGCGAAATGGCCCGGCCATGCGCACGTAGGTTTCATAACCCAGCACGTCATTGGCGCGCGCCAGTTCATCCTTCACCGCCGGCACCATCAGTTCGGCGGCGCCAGGGCCCAGGCCGATCACGGCCAGACGACCGCGCGCACGCCCGATCTGTGCAACCTCCAGTGGCTGACTGGCCACCGCGATCGCGATGCCGGTATCCGCCGCCACGACGGTAGCGTTCGGCGCGGTGTCGCGGGCCAGCTCGCTGACGCCGCCGCTGACCGAGGCAAACCGCAGCGGCACACCCAGCTCAAGCGCCGCGTCGCGCAACGCAGGGTTGGCCATGTGCAGATCGCTGGCCAGCAGGCACGCCAGCGATTGCACGGCGATGTTTGCCTGATGCAGCGCCCCGCGAATCGCGTTCGGCAGATCCGCCACCTCGGCGTTCACCGCCACCAGCACACTGCGCGGGTAGATCAGCAATTCATTGGCCGCCGGCGTGCGCTCGGCACTGCCGACATGAATCGACAACGGCGCCTGCGGATCTTCCGGCAGCTGCGCTTGCGCCAGCCACGGCGCGGTGCCTTCGATGCGCACACTTTGGCCGGCGAGCAGATCCGAGACAAAACGTTTGCCCAGTTCCAGATCGCCGAGGGCGTAGCCGCTGGGTGGATTGAGCAGGCAGGTGCCGAAGCGCAGTTCACCGCTGGTGGTGATCGCCGCCGCCACCTCAAGACCGGCAGCAATCTCCCGCGCCATGACGTTCACGCCACCGAGGCCACCCAGCAGCGGCACCACGGCACTGCCGTCTTCGGCCACGGCCAGCACGGGTGGCTCGGCGCCCTTCTCCAGCAGTAACGGCGCCAGGGTGCGGATCACGATCCCGGCCGCACACAAGGCAATGATCGGCGTGTCCTGCTGATAGAACTCACGCACGGTCGCGCCAAACTCGTGATAGACACGGTCCGCGCCTTCAACCCGTCCGGCCAGGCCATGAATCAAGGCGCCGGGGTAGACCTGCTGGATCTTGCGTGCGGTCGCGAGGCTGCCATTGCCAAGAATGACAATCGCCGGAACTGGACGGGCCATCAACCTTGCCACCGTTCGCCGGGAACGATGATCAACGAGAAGTACGGCGAGGACATCGGCTCGACCTGATCCAGCGGCACGATCTTCTGATTGGCCATGGTCGCGCGCTCGACGTACAGCGCCCGCTCCGCCAGCCCCAGTTCTTCGAGCACCTGACGGACCTTGGGAAAGTTGCGTCCCAGCTTCATGATCACCGCCGCATCGGCATCGGCCAGGCGACGCTTGAGGTCCTCGTGCGGCAATACGCCCGAGAGCACAGACAGGCTCTGATTGCGATACACCAACGGCGCGCCCAGCACCGAAGCGCCGCCGAGCATGGAGCACACACCCGGCACCACTTCGGCTTCGTATCGTTCGGCCAGACGATCGTGCAAGTACATGTAGGAGCCGTAGAAGAACGGATCACCTTCGCAGATCACCGCCACGTCTCGACCGGCATCCAGATGCGCGGCGAGTTCTTCGCCCGCCGCATCGTAGAAATCGCTGATCACTTGCTCATAAGACAGCGGCGCCGGCAACGCTTCAGTGGTCACCGGATACACCAGCGGCAGCAGCGTTTGTGCGTCCTGCAAATGCGCTTCGATGATGCCGAAGGCGTTGCCCTTTTTACCCTTGGCGACGAAGTACGCCACCACGGGCGACTCGCGCAGCAAGCGCAGGGCTTTGACGGTAATCAGCTCCGGGTCACCGGGGCCGACGCCCAGGCCGATCAAGCGTCCAGGCTGCTGCATCATTCAATCTCCGTGGCGAGGGCATTGACGGCGGCGGCGGCCATGGCGCTGCCGCCCAGCCGGCCTTGCATGATGACAAACGGCACGCCGCGACTGTCGGCCGCCAGCGCCGCCTTGGATTCGGCAGCGCCGACGAAGCCGACCGGAAAGCCGAGGATCAGCGCCGGCTTGGGGGCGCCGGCATCGAGCATTTCCAACAGATAGAACAGCGCGGTCGGGGCGTTGCCGATCACCACCACGCTGCCTTCCAAATGCGGACGCCACAGCTCCAGGGCGGCAGCGGAACGGGTGTTGCCCAACTCTCGGGCCAGTTCCGGAACGCTTTCATCGCGCAGGGTGCAAATCACTTCGTTGTTGGCCGGCAACCGCGTGCGGGTCACGCCTTCGCTGACCATCCGTGCGTCGCACAGGATCGGCGCACCGGCGGCGAGCGCCTCACGCCCGGCCTTGCCCGCGCCTTGCGAAAATTGCAGGCCGTCGATGGCGTCGACCATGCCGCAGGCGTGGATCACCCGCACCGCGAGTTTTTCCAGATCGGCCGGGATTCGCTCGAGGTTGGCCTCGGCACGAATGATCGCGAAGGAGTTGCGATAGATCTCCTGACCGTCGCGGATGTAATCAAGCATCTAAGGGGCTCCGTGAGCGGGCGTCGAGCAAGGCCGCGACCGCTTCAATAGTAAGATTGCGTGCGTGCAGCGCGCCGAAACCCGGCTGCGCTGCATCGCGAAAATAGAGGTCGTAATGACCGGAAGAAACCGCCAGCAACGTGACCGGCGCGATGTGCGCCGCCGCGCAGGAACGCGGGCAGCCGGACAGGTGCACGTTCAGCGTCTGGCCGTGACGTTGCAACAGCGTCGCCAGTTGCCGGGCATCGCCCTTGGTGTCAGCCAGGCCTTTGCCGCAGCCGGTCGAGCCGGTACAGGCGATGAGATGCGCCAGGGCATCGTCGGCCGAGCAGCGCAGGCCGAGGTGTTCAAGGCTGTGGATAACGTGAGGCGCCTTGCTGCCATGGACGCCGGGCACCAAGAGGCTTTGCCAGGGCGTGAAACGCAGCGTGCCGTCGCCCTGTTCGCGGGCCAGTTGTGCAGCGCCTCGGAGCATCGCTGGGTTGAGGCGGCCCAGCGGCGGCACTGCGCCGATGTAGACACGACCGGCATCACGCTGTGGATGAGCGCCGATATGCAACGCATCTGGATTTGCCTCGCGCCGCCACGCCTCGATGGGCATCAACGGCACTCGCTCGGCGAGACGCGCGAGAAACCCCTCGAGCGAACATTCGGCGAGCAGGTGCCGCATGCGGGTCTGCTCGGGGCGCGCCAGTTCCAGGAACAACTCCAGCACCGCAACTACCAGCGCATGCCCCTGCTCCAGCGACACCGCGCCTGCGGGCAGGTCGACAAGGCAACCCGCCAGGCCGAACACAAACACTCGCTCACCGTCGCGCTCAGCAGCGGACAACCAAAGATCATGCGAGTGTTCGAGCATTGCCAGCCCTTCGCCGCCATCCAGTTGCACCGCAAACTTGGCGCTGAGGTCGTGAAAGCGTTCATCGCTTTGCAGCGTGGCGAGGATCTGTTCAGCCAGCGGGCGCGTATCGATCAGCATCTGCCGATCAATGCCTGCGCCGGGGCTGAGCATCAGATTGCGCACGTCATCGACCGCCGCGCTGGTCGGGCCGAGTCCGGCCGCCATCAGGCTGTCGATCAAGGCAGCGTGCTCACCGCCGATCCCGCGAATCTGCAGGTTGGCGCGGTTGGTTGCCTCGATCACCCCGCCGGCGAAATGCTCGGCTGCATTCGCCACCGCTTCGGCCTGAGCCGCGCTGATCGAACCGCCATTCAACTTGATCCGGCAGATGCCGCCGTCCAGTGCCTGGACGATACGCAACAACCCCGGACAGGCCGAGGGGCGTAAAGCGGTGGACATCGGGCGTTCGTTCAAGGGATGGACCGGCTGGCTGGCAGCGCCGTGGTGGGCGAAAGGTCGCCATTATGCCTGCTTTGCCCGAGCGCATGAAAATGCCTGCCGGTCGGAATTCGTGTTTCAGGCCATCCGAAAGCGTAACGAACTCCCCCGTCCCTTGGGCGGTTTACAGTTCATAGTCCTCGAAGTTGAATTTAATGCCTGCCAGCGCCTCTTCCACGCTGGATCGACGAGCGTCCATTACCCGCCGTGAGATCACCACCTTTCGAGCCAGGACATCCAGCTGATTCATGACTTGCGATATATCCCAAAAAAGGTATTCGGTATTCATGCTTGACTTGATGAACCTGATATTACTGACCACTAACTCCATATCCCCATTTGCGTTGTAGCTAATCGGCATTATCTTAAAGTCGAAGGCCTTCCCACTCACCCCCTTGACCTTCTTTAACAGTTCAACGTCTTTTTCCAGTGCAGCAAGTCCCAGATTCACCCCTTCCACCTGGTCACGGCTGAGAATAGGAGAAGCCAGCTTCGACCAGACCTGCCGCACACTTCCATAAAACTGCGTTTGAACATGCTCAATCGGCGGATGATCACGATTCCAGCCATGCGACCACAGTACATCGGCGTAATAATCGATCCAGCGTCCGGGCCGGATTGCGCTGTTGTAAGTATTGTCCGCTTGCCGCTGTGCCAGATAAGTACAATTCAATGCGAAACGATAATCCTCGCGCGACTGTCCTTGAACACCGGTCAGCAAGATATCCCCCACCAAGGCTGCATTATGTTTCATATCATCCGTTATCACAGTCATATCCATATCCATTAACGCCATAAAGGCGACTATCCATCTAACTTGAAAAGTAGTTATTCGAAAACAAATCAAGCATGCCTTACAGCAAATTTTAAACTTGACCCAAAAACAAAAATAACAAAACCAACCCAACACCAAACAAGTTTTCAACCACATAAGTTTTCAAAAAAACGCCGCCTGCTCCGGCAATGGAGCAGCGCCAGATAACAGAAGCCGCGTTATCATGCCGCCCTTGAACATGAACCCTGGATTAAGGAACGGCATGGCACCCTGGCTAACGGTTGTGGGAATCGGTGAAGACGGCTTCAAGGGCCTGGGCAAGAATGCCCGGCGCGCCCTGTTGGGCGCCTCGCGAATCTTCGGCGGCCAGCGGCAACTGAATTTGTTGCCAGCGTGCATTCGTGGCGAGCGGCAGTTGTGGCCCAGTCCGTTTTCCCTTGACCCCGTTCTGGCGCTGCGTGGCGAACCGGTCTGCGTGCTGGCCAGCGGTGATCCGATGTTCTTCGGCGTCGGCGCCAGCCTGGCCCGGCAAGTGTCTGACGCTGAAATGCTGATCCTGCCCGCGCCCTCCTCCTGTTCACTCGCGGCGGCGCGAATGGGCTGGCCCTTGCAGGAGGTGGTGACGCTTTCGTTGGTAGCCCGGCCCCTCGCCGCACTGAACGCGCAGTTGTTCAGCGGCGTGCGTTTGCTGGTGCTGAGCAACGATGGCCAAAGCCCGGCCGCCGTTGCGGCATTGTTGCGTGAACGCGGTTTCGGTCCGAGCCGTCTCAGCGTGCTGGAACATTTGGGCGGCGCAAACGAACGGCGCATCGATGGGGTGGCCAATGACTGGAACGATCCAGCGGTCGCCGATCTGAACCTGATCGCCATCGAATGCATCGCCGCGCCGGACACCCCGCGGCTCTCACGACTGGCCGGCCTACCAGACTCGGCCTTCCAGCACGACGGTCAACTGACCAAACGCGACGTCCGCGCGATCACCCTTGCGCGCCTGGCCCCGGTACCCGGCGAACTGCTGTGGGATGTCGGCGCCGGCAGCGGCTCGATCGGCATCGAATGGATGCGCGCCCACCCCAGTTGCCGCACGCTGGCCATCGAAGCCGATGAAGGTCGGCAGCTGTTGATCGAACACAATCGCGATGCCCTCGGCGTGCCCGGTCTGCAATTGATTCGCGGCAGTGCGCCGCAGGCCCTGGCCGGGCTCGAACTCCCGGATGCGATTTTTATCGGTGGCGGGGTCACCCGTGAAGGTGTGCTCGACACCTGCTGGGCGCAACTCAAACCCGGTGGCCGATTGATCGCCAACGCCGTCACGTTGCAAAGCGAAGTCACCCTGATGACCTGGCGCGAACGCCACGGCGGCGAGCTGACCCGCATTCACGTTGCCCAGGCCCAGCCGCTGGGGGAGTTCGACACCTGGCGTCAGGCGCTGCCGATTACCTTGCTGGACGTGACGAAGCCCCTCGATGCGTGACGAAACCGCCGAACAACCCGCCCCGCTGCGCAGCGGCCTGACCACGGGCAGTTGCGCCACCGCGACCAGTCTGGCAGCGGCCCGTTTGTTATTGGGCGGGATGAGCGCTGACGCCGTGGAGATCGTGCTGCCCAAGGGCAAGCAGGTGCGGATGCGCCTGGAATTCTGCCGCCTGATCGACGACGGCGCCGAAGCCGGGACGATCAAGGATGCCGGGGATGACCCCGACGTGACCCATGGCGCGTTGCTGTATTCCCAGGTGCGACTGCGCGGCGAGCCGGGTATCCGTTTCAGCGCCGGGCGTGGCGTCGGCACGGTCACCCGGCCGGGGCTGGTGCTGGGCGTCGGCGAGCCCGCGATCAACCCGGTGCCACGCAAAATGATCACCGAGCACCTGACGTTGTTGGCCGAAGAACTCGGCTATGGCGGCGGTTTCGAGGTCACGGTCAGCGTCGAGGACGGCGAGGCGCTGGCCTTGAAAACCATGAACCCACGACTGGGCATTCTGGGCGGGTTGTCGATCCTCGGCACCAGCGGCATCGTCCGGCCGTTTTCCTGTGCGGCTTACATCGCCTCGATCCACCAGGGTATCGATGTGGCCAAAACCAACGGTTACCTGCACATCGCCGCCTGTACCGGCAACGCCAGCGAGGACACCATGCGCCGCGTCTACGACCTGCCGGAAATCGCCCTGATCGAAATGGGCGACTTCGTCGGCGCCGTGCTCAAACACTTGCGCAAAGTGCCGGTGGATAAACTCAGCCTGTGCGGCGGCTTCGGCAAGATCAGCAAACTGGCGGCCGGGCACATGGATTTGCACAGCCGGCATTCCAGCATCGACCTGCCGCAACTGGCCGAATGGGCCGCCACAATGGGCGCCGACAAGGCGCTGCAGCAAGGCATTCGCGACGCCAATACCAGCCAGCAAGCCTTGGCGATGGCCAGCGCGGCGGGCATCGCCCTTGGAGATGCGGTGTGTCAGCACGCGTTGGACTTCGCCCGCAGCGTGGTGCCGGCGCAGGTTCAGGTTGAAGTCTTTGCCATCGATCGCCAGGGCGGAATTGTCGGCCATGCAGGGGCTTTTCAATGAAGCGTATTTTGCTGCTGGGCGGCGTGACCGAAGCCTTGGCCATCGCCCGCACGCTAGGGCCGGAACACATCTATAGCCTGGCCGGTGTCGGTCGCGTGCCGACGGACCTGACCTGCCTGGTGCGCGTTGGCGGCTACGGCGGTGCCGAAGGCCTGGCGCAGTTCATTCGCGATGAAGGGATCGATCTGCTGCTGGACGCGACCCACCCCTACGCTGCACAAATCAGCCACAACGCCAAGGCCGCCGCGCAGCTGAGCGGCATTGCATGCTGGGCGTTACGCCGCTCTGCCTGGCAGCCACAGGCCGGGGACGACTGGCGCGACGTCAGCGATTGGACCGAACTGATCGAAGCCCTGAAACCCTTCCGCCGACCGCTGTTCACCCTCGGCCGCGAACCGTTGCAGCACCTGCACGAAATTCCGCCGGAGCAATTCTGGACCTTGCGCGCACTGGACGATTACCCGGGCAACGAACGCTGCGAAGTCATCGGCGCGCGCGGGCCGTTTCTGATCGAGGATGAACGGGAGCTGTTTGAACGTCGGCAGATTGATGTGCTGATCAGCAAGAACAGCGGCAGCACCGCGACCGAACCGAAACTGGAAGTGGCGCGGGAGCGTGGGGTGCCGGTGATTGTGTTGCAGCGGCCGGTGTTGCCGGGGGTGGATCGGGAGTTTGGATCGGTGAGTGAGTTGTTTGCTGCACTGGCGGAATGCAATCTGCCGGACGCCTAAGTAATTGTGTCGAGGGAGCTTGCTCCCTCGCCACAGGGTTGTATGCCGACCGCAATTCATCCGGCATTTCGAATCATAGCCGCTACACTCTTTTGAACGTGCACTGCGACACCACACCGCACGCCGCTTTTTTACTTATCGGCCCTGATCAGGCTAAATAGCCGCGACTGATCGCCCACCCAACGGATTTTGTCCCATGTCCCGACAACGGCTAGCAATTGCCTGGATCGCCTGCTTCGCAGTGCTGTTCAACATGCTCGCCATGCCGATGACCGGAGCCATGGCGCAGTCGGCGAAATCACCCGCCGAGCAATTGTTGTGGGGCAGTTTCTGTACGTCCAGCGGCACGAAGATGGTGGCGATTTCCTTGGGCGACCTTGAGCAAAAAGCCCCGCAGAACGACGACCATTCCAACATGCAACATTGCTGGTGCTGTTCCGGTTCCGCGCCGTTGGTGGCGTTGCCGGGGCATGCGCCACAACTGTATTTCGCTCGTTTCGAAGCCAATCGAAGCGTGCCTGCCACCGCTCTCGACACCCCCACCCCGCGCCAGCAATGGCCGAGCCTCAACCCCCGCGCGTCCCCTCTGGTGTGATTCCTTCTCGCAATTGAACTGCGTCTTGAATCGCTCTGGAGAACTGCCATGTTGAACAAACTCATCGTTCTGGCTGCGTTGCTGCTGCCTGCCTGCTTTGCCAATGCCCACGAATACAAGGTCGGCGAACTGCAGATCGCTCACCCGTGGTCCCAGGAGTTGCCGCCCAACGCGCCAACCGTAGCGGCCTATTTTGTTATTCAGAACACCGGAAAAGCCGCCGACCGTCTGCTCAGCGTCGACTCGCCGATTGCCGGTGAAGCGCAATTGCATGAGCACATCATGCAAAACGACCTGATGAAAATGCAGCAAGTGCCGAGCGTCGAGATTCCTGCCGGTGGCAACGTCACGTTTGCGCCAATGGCCTATCACGTGATGCTGGTGAATCTGAAAGACCGCAGCCTGCTGAGCGACGGCAAGCGTTTCCCGCTGACCCTGCACTTCGAAAAATCCGGTGACGTGACGGTCGAAGTCGCGGTGCAGAAGAAGCCACCAGAAGTCATGCAGATGCACACCCACGCCCAGTAAATCACTGAGCTGAACATACCCATGCGCCCGCTTAGCGCCAGGTCATCCGCACACCGTCGTCAGTCGTCAAGCCTGACGCGCGGCAGCTGGATCAGCCTGTTCGCCATGCTGATGATCTTTATCGGCCCGCTGATTTCTCAGTCGATGCCGATGGATCAACGCGCCTCGTCGATGTCGATGGACATGAGCATGGACATGTCGGCCATGGAGCACGCCAACCACGGCGCGCAACCCGCCGCCGAGCACTGCCCGCCCAAAGCCTCGCACCACGCGCTCTGGGAAAAATGCGGCTATTGCAGCTTGCTGTTCAATTGCCCGGCGCTGACCGGCGGCCAGACCTTCGTCGCGTTCGACACACCAACAGCCACCACCTTCACCACTCCCTCCCCTCGCTTGGGCCATGCCCGGCACACCGTCTTCCCCGGCGCCCGAACCCGCGCCCCACCCATCGTCGCGTAAACACGCACCTCTGATTTCACACGGTTTTGCAGACAGCCACAGGCTGTCCGCCGTGTCGTTTACGACTGCTCGATGGAAATTGTCATGTCCAGGTTTGCTGTTGACACACGCTTGAGCCCTGCCCAAGCTTCTTTTGCCCCGAACGAATCGAGTATTCGTTTCAGGCACGCCACCGCCGTCCTTTGCAGCGCATTGCTGACATCCACGGTGCTGGCCAACGAACACGCGGGCCACGGTGAAGAACTGAGCCCGACGGTGATCACCGCCATTGCGCCGAGTTCGCCGCTGACCATCGTCACCAACCCCAAGGACCCGCGCCAACCCGTTCCGGCCAGCGACGGTGGCGACTACCTGAAAACCATCCCCGGCTTCGCCCTGGTACGCAACGGCGGCACCAACGGTGATCCGGTGCTGCGCGGCATGTTCGGTTCGCGACTGAACATCCTCACCAACGGCGGCCAATTGCTCGGCGCCTGCCCCGGCCGGATGGACGCGCCCACCTCCTACATCTCGCCGGAAACCTACGACAAACTCACCGTCATCAAAGGTCCGCAAACCGTACTGTGGGGACCGGGCGCATCGGCGGGCACGATCTTGTTCGAGCGTGAACCGGAAAGCTTCGGCGAACTCGGTACCCGCGTGAACGCCAGCGTGTTGGCCGGCTCCAACGGCCGTTTTGACAAAGTGGTGGACGCCGCTGCCGGCGGGCCGCTGGGCTACGTGCGCGTGATCGGCAACACCGCGCACGCCGACGACTACAAGGACGGCAACAACGACACCGTGCCGTCGCGCTACGACAAATGGAACGGTGACGTCGCGCTCGGCTGGACGCCGGACGCCGACACGCTGCTGGAGCTGACCGCCGGCAAGGGCGATGGTGAAGCGCGTTACGCCGGGCGCGGCATGGACGGCTCGCAGTTCAAGCGTGAAAGCCTGGGCTTGCGGTTCGAAAAATCGAACATCGGCGAGGTGCTGGACAAGGTCGAAGCGCAGATCTACTACAACTACGCCGACCACGTGATGGACAACTACACGCTGCGCACGCCATCGGGCACCGGGATGATGGCCGGCCCAATGGCTTCCAACGTCGACCGCCGCACCCTCGGCGCGAGGATCAAGGCGACTTGGCGCTGGGCCGATGTGCAGTTGATCAGCGGCATCGATGCGCAGACCAACGAGCATCGCCAACGCGGCAGCATGGGCGTCGATACCTACAAGGACCTGCCGTATACCAAGGACGCCGACTTCCATAACTATGGCGTGTTCAGCGAACTGACCTGGTACGCCGCTGACCGTGACCGGTTGATTACTGGTGCACGCCTGGACCGTGCATCGGCCAAGGATTACCGGCAGACCACCGGTTCCGGGATGATGACCCGCCCCAACCCGACCGCCGACGAAACCCGCGCCGACACATTGCCAAGCGGCTTCCTGCGCTACGAGCATGACCTCGCCGACAGCCCGACCACCCTCTACGCCGGCCTCGGTCACACCCAGCGTTTCCCCGATTACTGGGAACTGTTTTCGCCCAAGTCCGGCCCCGCCGGATCGGTGAATGCCTTCGATTCGATCAAGCCTGAAAAAACCACCCAGCTCGATTTCGGCCTGCAATACAAGACCGAAGACCTCGAAGCCTGGGCCTCGGGTTATGTCGGCCAGGTGCGCGATTACATCTTGTTCAACTACACCCCGACCATGATGGGCACCACCTCCCAGGCGCAGAACATCGACGCGCGAATCATGGGCGGCGAACTCGGCGCGGCCTACCAGCTGACCAGCAACTGGAAGGCCGACGCGACCCTGGCCTACGCCTGGGGCAAGAACAGCAGCGATGGCAACGCATTGCCGCAAATGCCGCCGCTGGACGCGCGTTTCGGCCTGACCTACAGCGAAGACAACTGGAGTGCCGGTGCCCTGTGGCGAGTGGTCGCGGCGCAAAACCGCATCGACCAGAACAAGGGCAACGTGGTCGGCAAGGACTTCGACAAGACCTCCGGTTTTGGCGTGTTCTCGCTCAATGGCGCCTACCGTATCAACAAAAACTGGAAGGTCAGCAGTGGCGTCGACAACCTGTTCGGCAAGGCTTACGCCGAGCATTTGAACCTGGCCGGCAACGCCGGTTTTGGCTATCCGGCCAATGACCCGCAGGCCATCAAAGAACCGGGGCGAACGCTCTGGACCAAGGTGGACATGAGCTTCTAAGAGTATCGCGGGCAAGCCCGCTCCCACATGGACAGTGGAGAACCTGTGGGAGCGAGCCTGCTCGCGATCGGTTGCGCAGCAACCGCAAAACAAACAACTAAAAGAACCATGCCAAAGCGGAGCACACGTGATGAAACAGCCCAAAGTAAATTTCTACAACCTGGCCTGGCGCTGGCATTTCTATGCCGGTCTGTTCGTCGCGCCATTCATGGTGATGCTGGCCTTGACCGGCGTCATCTACCTGTTCAAGCCGCAACTCGATCCGATGATGTACGGCAGCCTGATGAACGTACCGGCCGGGCATCACAGCATCCCGGCCGACGACCTGCTCAAACGGGTGAAACAGGCGTACCCACACGCCACGATCAAACAGTACCTGCCGCCGGTCAACGCCGAGCGCAGCGCTCAGTTTGTCGTGATCAATGGCGGTAGCGAACTCAACGTATTCGTCGATCCCTATCAGGGCGACATCCTCGGCGAGCAAGACGCCAAGAAGAATCTGCAAGCGGTGGCGCGAGCGATTCATGGTGAATTGATGATCGGCACCGTCGGTGATCGATTGGTCGAACTGGCTGCTGGCTGGGGCGTGGTGTTGGTGGTTTCCGGCGTGTTCCTGTGGTGGCCGCGTGGCCAGGCGGCCGGTATTTTGTGGCCGCGCCTGACCAGTCGCGGTCGGGTGCTGTGGCGTGATTTGCATGCTGTGACCGGGTTCTGGGGCGCATCGTTGCTGCTGGTGATGCTGCTCAGCGGCATGACCTGGACCGGGTTCTGGGGCCAGAAATATGCGCAGGTGTGGAACGTGTTTCCGGCGGCTATGTGGGACAACGTGCCCAAATCCGATGTCGAGGCCCGCAGCCTCAACACTGCCACTCGCCAGACAGTGCCGTGGGCGATGGAAAACACGCCGATGCCGATGTCCGGTGACCACGCCGAACACATGGCCCACGGTGGCGCAAAAGCCGGCCCCGCCGCACCGACCATCAGCCTGCAAGACGTGCAGAACATCGCCGTGCAACGCAAGGTCGAGCCGGGTTACAGCATCACCTTCCCGACCACCGACACCGGCGTGTTCACCATCGCCGTGTTCGCGGACGACCCGCGCAATGACGCCACTTTGCATGTCGACCAGTACACCGGCGATGTCCTCGCCGACGTGCGCTACGAGCAATACGGGACCGTCGCCCGCGCCACAGAGATCGGCGTGATGTTGCACGAAGGCAAGATGTTTGGCGTGTTCAACCAGATCGTCGTTCTGCTGATCTGCCTGATGATTTTGCTCAGCGCGGTCAGCGGCGTGGTGATCTGGTGGAAACGGCGTCCACAAGGCAAGTTCGGTGTTCCACCGCTGCGCCACGACCTGCCGAGATGGAAAACCGCGATGGTCATCATGTTCGCTCTGGCCGTGGCGTTTCCGTTGGTGGGGGCTTCGCTGGTGGTGGTGTGGGTGCTGGATCGCGTGCTGTTTTCGCGATTCACCCGGCAAACTGAATCGGCCTCACCTTCTTCATGAAGCAGGCGAGATGCGCGATGTAGACGAATCTGTAGACTTGCCGCGCTTAGCTCGGCATCATCTTTAGTGTTACTGTATAACTCAAATACAGTGTTTTGATCAGCAGGCTCGCTCCCCAGGATTTGCGCGATCCCTGTGGGAGCGCGCTTGCCCGTAATGGCGTCATCAGCATCACCCACTCTCTCAGAGCAACTGCATGACCTCGCTTAACCTCTCAAACCTCGCTTGGACACCCCTGGGCCACGGCCACTGCCATCACCAGTTCCAGCTGCGTGAGGCGTCCCTGCAGGTGGCCGCCGGTGAGTTCGTCGGGTTGATCGGCCCCAACGGCAGCGGCAAGACCAGCCTGCTGCGCTGCGCTTATCGCTTCAGCAAGCCCGAGAGCGGCGAGGTCCGGCTCGACCACCATAACGTCTGGAAGCAATCCTCGCGCTGGTGCGCCCAACGCATCGCCGTGGTGTTGCAGGAGTTCCCCGATGCCTTCGGTCTGACCGTCGACGAAGTGGTCGCCATGGGCCGCACACCGCACAAAGGCCTGTTTGGTGGCGACACGATTGAAGACCGCAATCTGGCAACTCAAGCATTGGAGTCTGTCGGCCTCAGAGGCTTCGAAGACCACGCCTTCGCCACCCTCTCCGGCGGTGAAAAACAACGTGTGATCCTCGCCCGCGCCCTGGCTCAGCAACCGCAATCGCTGATCCTCGACGAGCCGACCAACCACCTCGACCCACGCTATCAACTGGAACTGTTGCAACTGGTCAAACGCCTGAAAATCGGCACCCTGGCCAGCATCCACGACCTCAATCTGGCGGCCGCTTTCTGCGATCGTTTGTACGTGATCCATCACGGTCGCATCGTCGCCAGCGGCACGCCGAAAGAAGTCCTGAGCGCCCCGCTGCTGCGCGACGTGTTCGGCGTCGAAGCGCTGATCGATGAACACCCCTTGCACGGCTACCCACGAATTACCTGGATAACCCAACCATGACTTTGCGTTCCCTGCTTTGCTTCACGCTGTTGCTGGGCAGTGCCCACGCGTTGGCCGAGGCCACGAACTACCCGTTGACGATCCAGAGCTGCAACCGCGAAGTGACCTTCACGCAGGCGCCGAAACACGCGGTCAGCCATGACATCAACATGACCCAGATGATGCTCGCCCTTGGCCTCAAACCGCGCATGGCCGGCTACAGCGGCGTGTCCGGCTGGAAGTCAGTCACGCCCGAAATGCAGACCATCCTCGACGGCTTGCCCGAGCTGGCAGCCAAATACCCGTCGGTGGAAACCCTGCTCAATGCCAACGTCGACTTCTTCTTCGCCGGTTGGGATTACGGCATGCGCGTGGGTGGCGACCTCACGCCTCAAACGTTGCAACCGCTGGGCATCAATGTCTACGAGCTGACCGAGTCCTGCGCCTTTGTCATGAAGCGTCCACCGGCCAGCCTGGAAGACACCTACAACGACCTGCGCAACCTCGGCAAGATCTTCGACGTTCAGGACCGCGCCAATGCCTTGATCGCCAAAATGCAGGCGCAAGTCGCCGAGGTGCGCAAGGGTCTGCCCGCCGATAAACCTCGGGTCTTCCTTTACGACAGTGGCGAAGACCGCGCCATGACGTCCGGCCGCCTCGGCATGCCGCAGGCACTGATCGACGCCGCGGGCGGGCGCAACATTCTGGACGACGTCGAGGCGAGCTGGACCCGCGTCAACTGGGAAGACGTGGTCGAGCGCAACCCTCAGGTGATCGTGATCGTCGACTACGGCGAAGTCACCGCCGAACAGAAAGAACACTTCCTGCTCAGCAACAAGGCGCTGCAATCGGTGGACGCGATCAAGAACCAGCGTTTCATCGTGATTCCGTATGTGCAGGCCACGCCGGGCATCGACAACGTGCTGGCGGTTGAAACCCTGGCCAAAGGTTTCCACGGCGAATGATGGATCGTCGCTATGTCTTGCTGCTGGTGATGCTCGCCGCGCTGTTGCTGGTGTCGTGCGTGGTGTCGCTGGGCTTCGGTCCGGCGCGGGTTCCGGTGGACGTGGTGGGGCGGATCTTGCTGCACAAGGTGTTCGGTGTGGGTGAAGTGAGCTGGACTGCAGGGCAGGAGCACATTGTCTGGCTGATCCGCGTGCCGCGCATGCTGCTCGGTGCGCTGGTCGGTGCTGGCCTGGCGCTGATCGGCGCGGTGCTGCAAGCGGTGACGCGCAATCCATTGGCCGACCCGCACCTGCTCGGGGTCACTTCCGGTGCGACCCTTGGCGCGGTGATTGTGGTGCTGCACGTCGGTGAAATCGTCGGCCTGCTGACCTTGCCGATCGCGGCGTTTATCGGCGCGCTGCTGAGCATGTTGACCGTGCTGATGATCGCCAATCGCAACGGTCGTCTGGACAGTGACCGGCTACTGCTGTGCGGCGTGGCGGTGTCTTTCGTGATGATGGCGATTGCCAATTTGCTGCTGTTCCTCGGCGACCACCGGGCGAGTTCGGCGGTGATGTTCTGGATGCTCGGCGGGCTCGGGTTGGCGCGTTGGGAGTTGCTTGCGGTGCCGGCCGCCAGCGTGTTGCTGGGATTGGTCTTGCTGCTAGGCATGGCCCGACCGTTGAATGCGCTGATGGCCGGCGAACAGACCGCCGTCACCCTTGGTTTGAATGCGCGTACCGTGCGCTTGCGGGTGTTTCTGATTGCGTCGCTGATGACCGGCGTATTGGTGTCGATCAGCGGGTCGATCGGGTTTGTCGGGCTGATGGTGCCGCACATTGCCCGTCGACTGGTCGGGGCCGAGCACCGGCGATTGTTACCGGCGTGTGTATTGCTGGGCAGCGTGTTTCTGGTATGGGTCGACGTCGCCGCGCGCACCCTGATCGCCCCCGAGGACTTGCCGATTGGCGTGGCCACGGCGGCGATTGGCGGGTTGTTTTTCATCGGCCTCATGCAGCGTCGCTGAGCCATGCCAACCGGAGGGGGGCACGGCTCATCCGGCGCTCAGATCAATGAACGCTGCACTTCACAGTTCGTCACGATCTGGCTTCGTCGCCGGTTGCACAGGGGGCTGCCAGGTCGCATTCAATCGCCCGCGACGTTGCCAGTAACCATCGGTGTCCAGTACCTCAAGCAATCCGACACTGGCGAGCGCGGCGAGGTACGCAGCGACCCCGTCCTTCGCCTCCTCGTTGAACAAGGCCGTTTCCTGTGTCGAGAAGCTGGGGGTGAATTTGAACAGGGCCCCGCCACGACCGGTGAAATAGCAACAGCCCCCGGAGACACCGCTCTTTTTCACAACATCTCTGCAGAACCACAGGTCGGCCAAGGCCAGGTTATCCATCAGTAATCGATCAGACGCAGTGGGGTCCTTCACGAACAGGTTGAAGCGTTTGTAGAACTGATGAACAGCCGCCCATTTGTAGTCCTGCGGAAAAACCGGCAACGGCAAAGGCTGCGCACCCGGCACCGTGACCGGTGCAATGGGCCCACCCGGCCCTGAGTAAAACAGCGTACTGGCAGCCCCACTGTTGACGCCGTCCTCATGCGGCTCGACGGCCACGAACGAAGAAGACGCCTGATGGATCAGCACGCCACCCAGATACGGTTGGCCGACGTACTCGCCAATCAATCGCTGCGCCAAGCGAGCCGCATCATCGGCATGGGCGAAGACGGGGCCGAGCGCAAACCGGTTGTCCTGCTCCCACTTGATCAGCTCGATGCCGGTTTTGACACCCCGGGCATCAACCCTGAGCGGCGACCAGAAAGCGCTGCGCACCACGACCTGCAACTCACCGTTGGCGATGACTTTGCGCAGGTAGTCAATCAGCGATTCCCGGCCTGATTGCAGGATTTTCTCGTAGGCCACCGTGGCATGAAACAGGGTCCACTCAGGTGCCTTGGCCCTGGGGGCATAGCGCAACAAGGCGCCGTCGGCGCAGGAGATGTAGACGTTGAGGTACGTGGATCCTTCAGCCGTGCGCACACCGACAGCGCCCAGCCCGTAGGACAGGTCTCGAGGCGAGATGAAGCTCTGCGTCACGTCATGGGGCAATCGTCCCGGGCTTGTCGACGGACACAAATAAATGCCCTCGACTCGATACCCCAACGGTAGCAACCCTTGGGGAAATACCCGCTCGACCGTGAGATGCCCTTGCCGCCCGTCGATCGGCAGCGTCGTCACGTACCGTTCACCGTTCAGTCCCTTGAGCACAAAGCCGAACATCAGGCTGGCACGGGCGCCTACCGTGCGATGGACATGGCGCATGGCATCGTCTACCTGCGTGAAGACCGGGCTGAGCGCCGGCTCGGTAATGGCAAATCGATGCACGTCCGACGAGATAATCCCCGGATAAGCACTCCAGTGCGACAGTTGCCTGGCCTCGCCCCACAGTCGGCTCCCCCGAATCACTTGCAACCGGCCGGCCCTTGCAACCTGATTGACATACTCGCTCGGTGTTAGCGTGCCGTTGCGCATCTGCAGTTCTATCGGGGTATGCCGGCGCTGCAATTGGCTGGGTGGCGCCAATGCCCGGGCGAGTTGCTTTTCGCTGGCGCTTGCACTGAGGGTGTAGCTGATCAGGCTGCCGTCGAGCCCCAGCAGGTATTCCTTGCCGGGCGACAGAGACGGGGAACCCCCGGAACCGGTCAGAATGTCCGCCAGAAAATCCGTGGAAAACATCGCCTGGTACACGTCCCGCTCGCGGTTCGACAGCGCGAAAATCGGTTCGACCGGGATTCTGGAATGGTACCGGGCGACGACCGTACTCCCGGTCAGAAACAAACCCTGTTCAACCAATTCATCCAGACGAATCCAGTTGGCAGGGAAGTTCTCGACCTCCACGGCCACCGGCAACGTTGCGACAAACAAGCCATCGGCGCGACGCAGCACCAGGCCGCCGTGGACCCGCTCACGCCGTGAGCCCAACTGCGCCAGCGCATAGCCCGCGGCATCGTCCTGCGACACAAAGACCGGACTGAGGGCTCGCCGCTGGATCTGCACGAAAGGTGTCCAGTCAGGTCCGACACTCCCCGGCTCGTCCCACAGCTCACTGGTGCGCAGCACCTTCAGGTCTCCGGCCTTGGCGAGCATTTGAATGACGTTGGCATAGGGTCGTGTGTCCTTGCCCAATGCTGACGTCAGTTGCTGCACACCCTGATTGTCGAGTTGTGTTGAGGAGGCCGAGTACTGGTAACGCAACAATGCCCCATCCAGTGTTGCGATAAAAATGTTCAGGTCCTGAAAATGCGTCAGGCGTTGCGTGCCCTTGTCGTCGTAGATCGCTGCAGCCAAATCGCTGATGGACGCAAAATGCCGGGCAAACCAGGCCTCCGTGGTCGATAACCCTTTAGGCATCCAGCTTGCCGCGTAATAAAGCCCGAGGGTCCTGAACTCGTCGATCAATACGGGAGCGCCAAAGTCGCTTGCCTGGTTCAGCGCCCCCAGGCCCCTGGGCGTAACCGTTTCGGTCGCCACGTACTCCTCGCGCGCCTTGTGCTTGAGGATGAATCCCCAACCCGCCGCGGCTGCGCGGTAGTCATGCCGGGCACGATGGCGGGCGTTCAACACGGCGTCTTCGGCGCTGGTAAAAATCGTCCCCAGCACGGGAGCGGCAATGTCTGTGCGGGCGGCCTCGTTATTTGACTGATCACCCAGCACCGTTCCCCGCGGCCCCCACACGTCGCTGCCGACCACCACGCGTAATCTGCCGGTGCCAGCCAGTTCGTCGACCACTGCACCGGGCTCAAGTGTGCCGGCTGCCAGCTCCTGGTCTATCAGCGTTTTGCCATCGGCGAGTACAGCCGCCCGCTGTTGCAGGCGGTTGCGAGCCGCCACTTTCGATACATCGGGGCTGTAAACCAACAGGGCGTCGGCTGAGCCGGACAGGTAGAAATCAACAACATGCGCACGCTTGTCGAACACCGAGCGAATGTCTTCGGTGGTGAACATTTGTGCGTGGATCAGTTGCTCTTGCAAGTCAGTACGCACAATGGCTCCGGCATCCGCTTGCCAACGCGAGGCGTACAGCCCATGAAAAGAGTGACCCTCGACCAACACGATCGGTGCCCCGGTAGCGTCGAGGGGGCAGAGCCTGTCCAGTGCAAACCGTTTTGCGGCAAACACCGGCTCGGTGGCGACGAAACGTTGGTTTCGATCCTGCAAAACCATCCCGACGAAGCCCTGTTCACGCCGGCTGCCAATATATTCATGAGCAAAACGGGCGGCATCGTCCGCCCTGAGGAAAGCGGGACTCAAGCGCCTCGACCGGGCATAGGGTTGCCAGTCAGGCCCCACGATCCCGACAACATCCCAAAGCGCGCTGTCCTTCAGCACCGTCAGCTCGCCAGCCGCTGCCACCTGTCCGATGTAATCCGCAGGCTTGAGCGTACCGGTCTTCAGTCGCACGTTGAGATCCGCGCTGTCCTCCAGCGGTACTTCACGCAGGTGCGCCGAAGGTCGGTATTGCAACACGGCGCCGTCCCGGGTCCGGGCGTACACCTTGAGGTAGTCCGGGTACTCCTGCCGGTGGACATCCTCCAGCGAAAACCTGATGCCCGTAGCCAACTCCTGCGGTGAAAAAAAGCGCTCATAAAGCCAGGGCTCGCCGGCGCTCTGAGACGCATCACCCTGCGGCATGAAGTAGACGCCGTTCAGGTCGAAATCGAGCAGGCGCTCCAGCGTGCGATCGGCATTCATCGGGAAGGACTTGAACAGTTCGGCTGCCGGATCGCTGGAAAGCACCGGATAGGTCGCCATGTACTGCGCGCTGCCGGCAGAGGTCACGACAAACCCCAGATAAACGCTGCCGGTGGATGCGCTTACCGTGGCGGCGGCCGCTTCGATGGCCTTGTCCACCTGGTCGAACACCGCACAAAAAAACGGCTGTACCGACGTCGAACTTCTCACCGCAGCCGTACCGAGCGTCCAGTTCGTCGGCACGTTTCCTCGCACGCCTCCCCACGGTGCATTGGCTACCAGTACGCTCAGGGTGCCGGTCTGGGCGACTTTCTGAATCAGTTGCTCAACGTCGGAGAACGGCCCGAAAGCCTTGACGCCCAGCTCAATGAGTTCTTCCTCTTCTGCCGGCTGAGTGGACTCGTACTTGATCAACGAGCCATCCGGCCCCGACAAATAATGACGCTGGCCATAGGCGCCCGGGTCCTGCATGTGACTCAGGAGATGTGCTCTGGAAAAAAATCCGAGGCTCAACGTGATCTGCTCAGTCGTCCAGCGCGGATGAATACGCTGGACGTCAGCGTGACTGGCCGCGTGGGACAAGTAATACGCCGCGCCCCTGTAGCCGGGTGGGGCAAACAGCTCTTGGGAGTTTTCTGAAGATGACAGGAAGTCGAAATCGAAATGCCTCATCCTTCCCGCCACCGGCAATGTGGGCTGAAATTTTCCGTCGCCACGCTGCAAGATCACACCGCCGTAAGTCTTGTCATGGCGCGCGCCGATCTGCCGGTGAGCCCAGTAGGCCGCGTCATCCGCGCTGATGAAGGTCGGCCCCAGGGCAGGAAAGGTTGCTGCGCGTCGGGGTGCTGAAGGTGTACTGATAGAGATGCCGTTCATGCGCTGCTCACTTAACTGAGAAGCCACAATGATCAAGATCCCGGAGCGCGGCAGGTGGTACATATATATCGCTACCGGTTTTTTTGCTTTGCCGCACCCGGCACCAATGCTGCGCACGGCGGTGCACCCGCGCCTTCATCAAGCCCCAGTCTGGTGCGTCATCACGTTCACCGAGGGCTCTATTTCAATATTTCCCTGCCTTTTCCGAACAGGCACAGCCCTTGCTAAAGACCCTTCAGTAGTCCGCATCTGCCAACCCAGAAAAAATTCTAATGTTCATGGAGATCGCACAATGAAGCGTCGTAGCTTGATCAAGGCTTTCACACTCACGGCAAGCATTGCCGCGATGGGCATGACCTGGACCGTCCAGGCCGCCGAGACCATCAAGGTCGGTATTCTGCACTCGTTGTCCGGGACCATGGCGATCTCCGAAACCTCGCTCAAAGACATGGCGTTGATGACCATCGACGAGATCAACGCCAAGGGCGGCGTGAACGGCAAGATGCTGGAACCGGTGGTCGTGGACCCCGCGTCGAACTGGCCGCTGTTCGCGGAAAAGGGGCGTCAGTTGCTGACCCAGGACAAGGTCGCCGTGGTGTTCGGTTGCTGGACGTCGGTGTCGCGTAAATCGGTGTTGCCGGTGTTCGAAGAACTCAACGGCCTGCTCTTCTATCCGGTGCAATACGAAGGCGAAGAGATGTCGCCGAACGTGTTCTACACCGGTGCCGCGCCGAACCAACAGGCGATCCCGGCGGTGGAGTACCTGATGAGCGAAGAAGGCGGCAGCGCCAAGCGTTACTTCCTGCTGGGCACCGACTACGTTTACCCGCGCACCACCAACAAGATTCTGCGCTCGTTCCTGCACTCCAAAGGCGTAGCGGACAAGGATATCGAAGAGGTCTACACCCCGTTCGGCCACAGCGATTACCAGACCATCGTGGCCAACATCAAGAAATTCTCGGCCGGTGGCAAGACAGCGGTCATTTCCACCGTCAACGGCGACTCCAACGTGCCGTTCTATAAAGAACTGGCCAACCAGGGCCTGAAAGCGACTGACGTTCCGGTTGTAGCGTTCTCGGTCGGCGAAGAAGAACTGCGCGGCATCGACACCAAACCGCTGGTGGGCAACCTCGCGGCCTGGAACTACTTCGAGTCGGTCGAGAACCCGGCGAACAAGAAATTCGTGGCCGACTGGAAAGCCTACGCGAAGAAACACAACCTGCCGGGCGCCGACAAAGCGGTGACCAACGATCCGATGGAAGCCACTTACGTGGGCATCCACATGTGGGCGCAAGCGGCTGAGAAAGCCAAATCCACCGACGTCGACAAAGTCCGCGAAGCGCTCGCCGGCCAGACCTTTGCCGCGCCGTCGGGTTACACGCTGACCATGGACAAGACCAACCACCACCTGCACAAGCCCGTGATGATCGGCGAAATACAGGCCGACGGTCAGTTCAACGTCGTGTGGCAGACCGAAGGGCCGATCCGTGCCCAGCCTTGGAGCCCGTTCATTTCGGGTAACGACAAGAAGCCGGATTATGCGGTGAAGAGCAACTGAGTCACTGGATGTCGGCCTGAGCACTTCATTCAGGACCGACACAAATCCCTGTAGGAGTGAGCCTGCTCGCGATAGCGGTGGGACAGACAACAGACCTGTTGATTGATAGACCGCTATCGCGAGCAGGCTCACTCCTACATTTAGCCCGCGCAAGGCCTTACATATGCCCACCGCCCTTTACCGCTTGATCTTTGCACTCGCGCTCTTACTGCCGATGGCCGCGCATTCCGGCGACGCCGAAGACTTCGTCGCCGCCAATCCCGTGCAGCAAGCCAAGCTTCTGGAGTCCTGGGCTGCGCAGCCCGATCCTGCCCGCATCGAACTAATCAACGCCCTGCAACAAGGCGAGTTGACCGTCGACGGCCAAGCCAAAACCCTGCGCCTGAACAATCGTCTGCGGGGTCTGATCGACACCGCGCTGGCCAGCCACCAATTGCTCGCCGCCGACGCCAAAATCCGTCTGGCCGCCGCGCAGCAATTGCAGAAAAGTGCCAAACCGGCCCAGCTGAAATTCCTCGACCAACAACTGGCCGGCGAAAAAGATGAAACCGTCCACGCAGCCCTGAGCCTGGCGCTGGCCAACCTGCAACTGGTCGACACCGACCCGGCCGTGCGCCTCGCGGCGGTGCGCCTGCTCGGCGAAACCGGCGATCCGCTGGCCCGCACCCGCCTCGAAAGCCTGCTGGAGCCGGGCATTGAAACAGACGCCAGCGTGCGCACCGCTGCCGAAACCAGCCTGGCCCAGGTCAAACGCAAACTGCTGATCGGCGAAATCCTCGGGCAAGCGTTCAGCGGCATGTCCCTGGGCTCGATCCTGCTGCTCGCCGCCCTCGGGCTGGCGATCACCTTCGGTCTGCTCGGCGTGATCAACATGGCCCACGGCGAAATGCTGATGCTCGGCGCGTACTCGACCTACGTGGTGCAGCTGATGTTCCAGCGCTTTGCCCCGCAAGCCATCGAGTTCTACCCGCTGATCGCGTTGCCGGTGGCGTTTTTCGTCACTGCCGCAATCGGCATGGCGCTGGAGCGCACGGTGATTCGTCACCTCTACGGCCGCCCGCTGGAAACCCTGCTCGCGACCTGGGGCATCAGCCTCATGCTGATTCAGCTGGTGCGTTTGGTGTTCGGCGCGCAGAACGTCGAAGTGGCCAACCCGGCCTGGCTCTCGGGCGGGATTCAAGTGCTGCCCAACCTCGTGCTGCCGTACAACCGCATCGTGATCATCGCCTTCGCCTTGTTCGTGGTCGTGCTGACCTGGCTGCTCCTGAACAAGACGCGCCTGGGTTTGAACGTGCGCGCCGTCACCCAGAACCGCAACATGGCCGCGTGCTGCGGCGTGCCGACCGGGCGGGTCGATATGCTCGCGTTCGGCCTCGGCTCGGGCATTGCCGGACTCGGCGGCGTCGCGCTCAGCCAGATCGGCAACGTCGGCCCGGACCTCGGCCAGAGCTACATCATCGACTCGTTCCTGGTGGTGGTGCTCGGCGGTGTCGGTCAGTTGGCCGGTAGTGTCCTGGCCGCGTTCGGCCTGGGCATCGCCAACAAGATTCTCGAACCGCAGATCGGCGCCGTGCTCGGCAAGATCCTGATCCTCGCGCTGATCATTCTGTTCATCCAGAAGCGTCCGCAAGGCCTCTTCGCACTGAAAGGACGGGTGATCGACTGATGAACCAGCCCCTGATGCTCACGGCCAGCCAAAAGGCCGGCCCCAAAGTCACCATCGCTGTTGGCGCGGTGATTCTGGTTCTGCTGCTGGCGTTGCCGCTGCTCTCACTGTTGTCGCCGGACAGTGTGTTCCACGTCTCGGCCTACACCCTGACGCTGGTGGGAAAAATCCTTTGCTACGCCATCGTCGCCCTCGCCCTCGATCTGGTCTGGGGTTACGCGGGGCTGTTGTCCCTCGGCCACGGCCTGTTCTTCGCCCTCGGCGGCTATGCGATGGGCATGTACCTGATGCGCCAGGCCTCAGGCGATGGCTTGCCGGCGTTCATGACCTTCCTGTCGTGGACCGAACTGCCGTGGTACTGGACCGGCACCAGCAGCTTCCTCTGGTCGATGTGCCTGGTGGTGTTGGCGCCGGGGTTGCTGGCGCTGGTCTTCGGGTTTTTCGCCTTCCGTTCACGGATCAAGGGCGTGTATTTCTCGATCATGACCCAGGCCCTGACCTTCGCCGGGATGCTGCTGTTTTTCCGCAACGAAACCGGGTTTGGTGGCAACAACGGCTTCACCAACTTTCGCACCATTCTCGGCTTTGGCATTACCGAGCCGGGCACGCGCGCGGTGCTGTTTTTCGCCACGGTGGTGTTGCTGGTGGCGAGCCTGTTTATTGGCTGGCGCCTGGCGCAGAGCAAGTTCGGCCGGGTGCTGACCGCGTTGCGCGATGCGGAAAACCGCCTGATGTTTTGCGGCTACGACCCGCGGGGTTTCAAGCTGTTTGTCTGGGTCTTGAGTGCGGTGCTGTGTGGTCTGGCTGGCGCACTGTACGTGCCGCAAGTCGGGATCATCAACCCGAGTGAAATGTCGCCGACCAACTCCATTGAAGCGGCGGTCTGGGTTGCACTGGGGGGACGCGGCACGTTGATCGGCCCCTTGCTCGGCGCTGGCGTGGTCAACGGCATGAAGAGCTGGTTCACCGTGGCATTCCCCGAATACTGGCTGTTCTTCCTCGGCGCACTGTTCATCGTCGTGACCTTGTACCTGCCCAAAGGCGTGATCGGTCTGCTGAAAAAGAGAGGTGAGCAATGAGAGTCACTGCGACGGCTGAATTCATGCTCGAACCGGCATTTTTTCCTGTGGAGCCCAACAAGGATGCCGGCAGCAGCCGCGATGCCATCGGCCTCGGGCAACGTGTCGGCCCTGGCCTGGACACACGCCACGGCACGATCCTGACCCTGGAAGATATCAGCGTCAGCTTCGATGGCTTCAAGGCGCTCAACGCTCTGAACCTGTACATCGGCGTCGGCGAATTGCGCTGCATCATCGGCCCCAACGGCGCGGGCAAGACCACGCTGATGGACGTCATCACCGGCAAGACTCGCCCCAGTCACGGCAAAGCCTGGTTCGGTGAAACCCTGGACCTGACGTCGATGAGCGAAGTGCAGATTGCCCAGGCCGGCATCGGCCGCAAGTTCCAGAAGCCGACGGTGTTCGAAGCCTTGAGCGTGTTCGAGAACCTGGAGCTGGCGCAGAAAACCGACAAGTCGGTGTGGGCCAGCCTGCGGGCTCGCCTCAGTGGCGAACAGAAAGATCGCATCAGCGAGGTGCTGGAAACCATTCGCCTGACGGCCTCGGTCAATCGCCCGGCGGGTCTGTTGTCCCACGGCCAGAAGCAGTTTCTGGAGATCGGCATGCTGCTCATGCAAGACCCGCAACTGCTGCTGCTCGACGAGCCGGTGGCGGGCATGACCGATGCCGAGACCGAGTTCACCGCCGAACTGTTCAAAAGCCTGGCCGGCAAGCATTCGCTGATGGTGGTGGAGCACGACATGGGTTTTGTCGGCTCGATTGCCGACCACGTCACCGTGTTGCACCAGGGCAGCGTGCTGGCCGAAGGGTCGCTGGAACAGGTGCAGGAAAACGAGCGTGTAATCGAGGTTTATCTCGGAAGATGATTTTGCTCCCGTAGGAGTGAGGCTTGCCCGCGAAGCTTTTGGCGGCCTCGAGGCCCCCTTCGCGGGCAAGCCTCGCTCCTACAGGGGATTTGAGGGGAATTTGAAGATGCTGCAAGTCGACAAACTGCACCAGTATTACGGTGGTAGCCACATCCTGCGGGGCCTGACGTTTGACGTGAAGGTCGGTGAAGTGACGTGCCTGCTGGGGCGCAACGGCGTGGGCAAGACCACCCTGCTCAAATGCCTGATGGGTTTGCTGCCGGCCAAGGAAGGCGCGGTGAACTGGGAAGGCAAACCGATCACCACGTTCAAGCCGCACCAGCGGGTGCATGCCGGGATCGCCTATGTGCCTCAGGGTCGCGAAATTTTCGGCCGCCTGACCGTGGAAGAAAACCTGCTGATGGGCCTTTCGCGATTTCCTGGTTCTGAAGCCAAGGAAGTGCCGGCCTTCATCTACGAGCTGTTCCCGGTATTGCTGCAAATGAAGCAACGGCGTGGCGGTGACTTGTCCGGCGGCCAACAGCAGCAATTGGCGATTGGCCGCGCACTGGCCAGCCGTCCACGGCTGTTGATTCTCGATGAGCCCACCGAAGGCATCCAGCCGTCGGTGATCAAGGAGATCGGCGTGGTGATCAAGAAGCTCGCGGCCCGGGGCGACATGGCGATTCTGCTGGTCGAGCAGTTCTACGATTTCGCCGCCGAACTGGCCGACCAGTACCTGGTGATGTCCCGCGGCGAGATCGTGCAGCAAGGTCGCGGCGAAAATATGGAAGCCGAGGGTGTACGCGGTCTGGTTACGATCTAATCTGAAGCGTCCTGACGATAACTAGAAGACATGAACTTACCTCTCCCCACTGCCCTGTTTACCCCGAGCTGGCATGCCGAGCTGGAATTGGGCTACGCCCGGTTCGGCGACAGCACGCGCCCGGTCCAGCGCCGGCATAAAGGCCCGCTGCGGGTGCAGAAGCACCTGTATGCCGAAGGGCCGCAAGTGTGCCAGCACATCATCGTTCATCCGCCGGGCGGCATCGCAGGCGGTGATCGACTGGACATCTCGGCCAGCGTAGGCCCGGATGCCTGGGCGCAAATCACCAGCCCGGGCGCTGCCAAATGGTATCGCGCGGCGGGGCCCGCCTATCAGCAGCTGACGTTGAAAGTGGCGTGCGGTGCAACACTGGAATGGCTGCCGCAAGAGACGATTATCTTCAGCGACGCCCAGGCCGAACTCGGCACCTCGATTGATCTGGAGGGCGACGCCCGGCTGTTTTACTGGGACGTCGTGGCGCTGGGTCGCCCGGCCAGTGGCGAGCGCTTCGACCTCGGGCATTTTCAGGCGCAACTGGACATCCGCCGCGACGGCCAGTTGCTCTGGCACGAACGCCAGCGCATTGTCGGGGATGACGGGCTGCTCGACTCGCCGATTGGCCTGGATGGGCAGCCGGTGTTTGCGACGTTGCTGGTCACGGGTGAGATCGATAGCGAACTGCTGGAAACCTGTCGCTCGCTGCCCAATGAAGTGCGCGGGGATCTGACGCAATTGCCGGGGCTTCTGGTGGCTCGGTGTCTGGCCAGTGAGGCGCTGTTGGCGCGGGGCTGGATGATTGATCTGTGGCGGTTGCTCCGGCCTGCGTTGCTCGGCAGGGAAGCGGTCCCACCCAGAATATGGAGCACCTGAAACACTTTCCAAAGTGGGAGCGAGCCTGCTCGCGAAGGCGCAGTGTCATTCAACATAGATGCTGATTGGCCCGCCGCCTTCGCGAGCAGGCTCGCTCCCACAAGGTTTGTACTCACAGTTCCAATGACCTTTTTAACTGCCCTGATGGATTCCAAACGATGGACCTGACCCCACGCGAAAAAGACAAGCTGCTGATCTTCACCGCAGGCCTCGTGGCCGAGCGGCGTTTGGCGCGCGGCGTGAAACTCAATTACCCGGAAGCCATGGCCTACATCTCCGCTGCGCTGCTCGAAGGCGCGCGTGACGGCCAGACCGTGGCCGAACTGATGCACTTCGGCACCACCCTGCTCAGCCGCGAACAAGTGATGGAAGGCATCCCGGAAATGATCCCGGAGATCCAGGTCGAAGCGACGTTCCCCGACGGCACCAAACTGGTCACCGTTCACCAACCCATCGCCTGAGGACGCGTCATGACCTATCACATCCGCGACGCGCTGCACGCCGATCTGCCGGCGATCCGCGACATCTACAACGACGCCGTGCTCAACACCACAGCGATCTGGAACGAACAGGCCGTGGACCTGGGCAACCGTCAGGCATGGTTCAGCGCCCGGCAAGCCCAGGGTTATCCGATCCTGGTGATCGTCGACGGCGATAACAGTGTGCTGGGCTACGCTTCATTTGGTGACTGGCGGCCGTTCGACGGTTTCCGCCACACCGTCGAGCACTCGGTCTACGTGCGTAGCGACCAGCGTGGCAACGGTCTCGGCCCGCAATTGATGACGGTGCTGATCGAGCGCGCCAAAGACTGCGACAAACATGTCATGGTCGCTGCCATCGAAAGCGGCAATGCCGCTTCCATCCGTTTGCATGAACGGGCCGGTTTCGTGACCACCGGGCAAATGCCGCAGGTGGGCACCAAGTTCGGCCGCTGGCTGGACCTGACCTTCATGCAACTGACCCTCAATCCTGGCGCGGAGCCGCCGCCCGCCAACAAGGAGTAATTGCCGATGAACGCTGCCCAACTGCGCCGCGTCAATGTTGAAAGCTTTGCGCACTATCGTCAGGGTTTGATTGATTTGCTGCTCGACGCCGTCGGCTATGGCGCCAGTGTCGGGTTCATGGCCAATCTGGATGCCACTCAGGCCCGCGCCTATTTCGATGAGGTTCAGGACAACCTGAACAAGGGCAACGTGCTGCTGTGGGTAGTGGTCAAGGACGAGCAGGTGCAGGCCAGTGTGCAACTGACCCTGTGCCAGAAAGCCAACGGCCTTAACCGTGCCGAAGTGCAGAAACTGCTGGTGCGCGAACATGCGCGCCGCCGTGGTCTGGGCCAACAATTGATGAGCGCGCTGGAACAGGCCGCGCTCCAGCACAAACGCGGCATGCTTTACCTCGACACCGAAGCCGGCTCCCCCGCCGAAGACTTCTACAAGGCCCTGGGTTACACCAAGGCAGGTCAAATCCCTGATTACGCCTGCGACCCGAGCGGCCAGTACAAACCGACCGCCCTCTACTACAAGATTCTTCAGGGAGCCCACTGATGATTCCCGGTGAATACCAGATCCAGCCCGGCGACATCGAACTCAACGTTGGCCGTCGCACTGTCAGCCTGAAAGTGGCCAACAGTGGCGACCGGCCGATCCAGGTCGGCTCGCACTACCACTTCTTCGAAACCAACGACGCCTTGACCTTCGACCGCGCCGCCAGTCGCGGCATGCGCCTGAACATCCCCGCCGGCACCGCCGTGCGCTTCGAGCCGGGGCAGAGTCGCGAGGTCGAGCTGGTGGACCTGGCCGGGCATCGCCGGGTGTTCGGGTTTGCCGGCAGGATCATGGGTGACCTCTAAGGAATGCGGTGTCTGCACCGACCCCATCGCGAGCAGGCTCGCTCCCACAGTTGATCGCACTCCCCTGTGGGAGCGAGCCTGCTCGCGAGAGTGAGCGCAGCGAACGATTTCAAATTCAATTGAATCTCAAGGCGAACGAATGAAGATTTCCCGTCAGGCCTACGCCGACATGTTCGGCCCCACCGTCGGTGACAAGGTCCGTCTGGCCGATACCGAGCTGTGGATCGAAGTGGAAAAAGACTTCACCACCTACGGCGAAGAAGTGAAATTCGGTGGCGGCAAAGTCATCCGTGATGGCCAGGGGCAGAGTCAATTACTGGCCGCCGAAGTGGTCGACACCTTGATCACCAACGCGCTGATCATCGACCACTGGGGCATCGTCAAAGCCGACGTCGGCCTCAAAGACGGCCGCATCGCCGCCATCGGCAAGGCCGGCAACCCGGACATCCAGCCGGACGTGACCATCGCGGTCGGCGCCAGCACCGAAGTCATTGCCGGTGAAGGCATGATCCTCACCGCTGGCGGCATCGACACACACATCCATTTCATCTGCCCGCAACAGATCGAAGAAGCATTGATGAGCGGCGTCACCACCATGATCGGCGGCGGCACCGGCCCGGCCACCGGCACCAACGCCACCACCTGCACGTCCGGGCCGTGGCACCTGGCGCGTATGCTCCAGGCTGCCGATGCATTCCCGATGAACATTGGCTTTACCGGCAAGGGCAACGCAAGCCTGCCGGAGCCGTTGATCGAGCAGGTCAAGGCCGGCGCCATCGGCCTCAAGCTGCACGAAGACTGGGGCACCACCCCGGCGAGCATCGACAACTGCCTGAACGTCGCCGACCAGTACGATGTGCAGGTGGCGATCCACACCGACACCCTCAACGAGTCGGGCTTTGTCGAAACCACCCTCGCCGCCTTCAAGGGTCGCACCATCCACACCTATCACACCGAAGGCGCGGGGGGCGGTCATGCCCCGGACATCATCAAGGCCTGCGGCTTTGCCAACGTGCTGCCGAGCTCGACCAACCCGACCCGGCCGTTCACCCGCAACACCATTGACGAACACCTCGACATGCTGATGGTCTGCCACCACCTGGACCCGAGCATTGCCGAAGACGTGGCCTTCGCCGAAAGCCGCATCCGCCGCGAAACCATCGCCGCCGAAGACATCCTGCATGACCTCGGCGCGTTCTCGATGATCAGCTCCGACAGCCAGGCCATGGGCCGCGTCGGTGAAGTCATCACGCGCACCTGGCAGACCGCCGACAAGATGAAAAAGCAGCGCGGCCCGCTTCCCGGGGATGGCGAAGGCAACGACAACTTCCGCGCCAAACGCTACATCGCCAAGTACACGATCAACCCGGCGATCACCCATGGCATCAGCCATGAGGTGGGCTCGGTGGAAGTGGGTAAATGGGCGGATCTGGTGCTCTGGCGTCCGGCGTTTTTTGGCGTCAAGCCGACCTTGATCCTCAAGGGCGGGGCCATTGCGGCCAGCCTGATGGGCGATGCCAATGCTTCCATTCCGACGCCGCAACCGGTGCATTACCGTCCGATGTTTGCCAGCTACGGCGGCTCGTTGCACGCCACCAGCCTGACCTTCATCAGCCAGGCAGCCCAAGAAGCAGGCCTTCCCGAGGCCTTGGGTTTGAAGAAGAAAATCGCAGTGGTCAAAGCGTGCCGCGAGGTGCAGAAAACCGACTTGATCCACAACGACTACCTGCCGACCATCGATGTCGACCCGCAGACCTATCAAGTCAAGGCTGACGGTGTCCTGCTGTGGTGCGAGCCCGCCGATGTGCTGCCGATGGCCCAGCGATATTTCCTGTTCTGATCGTTCTGTCTGCCTGACAATCCCGGGGGCCTGGCGTACCAGCCCCCGGGGAAAACAGGTGCAATCAACTGTCCGGCTGCACGACAAAGGGCAGTTCTACCCTTTGCAGTTTTGCCCGGTCGATCGCCTGTTGGGTGAAGGTTTTGAGCAACGCCTTTTGCTCTTCATCGATCGTCTTCAACTCAGCAGCGTATTGCGCATCGGTCATGATGCGTCCCGGTGCAAAGTCGCTTTCCGGCTTGTTCAGTTCCGCGCCGAGCACCCTGAGCGCTTCCTTCAGCCGAGCCTTTTGCTCAAGGGTCAGCGTTGTGTCGTTCGCACGCTGGTCCAAGGCCATATAGAAGTCTGTCGTGGCATCGATCCGGCGCCTGAACACTTTGAAAGCCCGTCGGTTGACACCCTCGACATAGGATGACCAGAACGGCTGCTCGACAAGCAAATCACCGAGCAGCTCACCTTCCTCAAGGTCGAGCACACGCAGGTAAGCATTGTCGGTCATCGCCGAGGTGACACCCGCGATCCCTCGGAACTGCATGTTTCGAGACTGCCAGGGCAAGTCCAGCCGTTCGGCAAGATCGGTCATGAACGCCAGGTGAACTTCCACCTCATCGATCGTGCCCATCACCTCCCCCATGGCATTGACACGCCTGAACTCCTCGCCCATCGCCTCGCGTTCGGAAATGGTTTTGCGGGCAATCCTGCTCAGTTCATCCAGACGTGACTTGCCTCGCGCCAGCGTGACCAGTTCACCCTCCACGAGCGAAGGATTGGCCAACTCATAGGCTTCATGAATCAGCACCTCCAGGCCCATGGCATTGAACAGCTGCGCGCCCGCATCGACGCACGTTGTGGGCACCGTACTCATGGTGAAGAGTTTTTGCCGAAGCTCGGTATTTTTCGACATCGCCTCGAGCATGCGCCAGACCTTGGCGGTCATATCGACCCGAAACCCGAGGTCGTGCTTGAAGTGCCCCGACTCGGTGAGTTTGCGGATTTCGTTGAAAAAACCGACCGATCCGCGCTCATCCTCGACACTGTTCCAGACCGCTTGCTTCGCCACCCATTCCGGCCGTGTCATGCCCTCCTCCCAGTCGAGACTGTCACGCACACCACGGGGAGGATAAGGTCGATCGGGGTCCATGCCGATGGACTCGATGTAGTCCCTGAGCGTTTGCAGATTGGCCTCGGCCAACCACTGCGGCTCTCGGCTCAGCAAGGTGCGCGCCAGCAATTCCGCCTGAGCGGAGCCAGGGGGCACTGCCGGAATGTGGGTGATTTCGTTGCGCTGCAAATCCAGGAAAAAATGCCGGAACCGCGGTTGTGCGAACAGCCCCTGCGGCCAGGTGTGCACGCCGGTGTCCGCCAGGATCAGCGTATGCAACCTTCTCATGCCGCCAATATCCGGGACTTGCCCCAACGGATTGCCAAACAGGTCCAGAACCTCCAGTCGTGTCAGGTTGCGCAGGTCCGCGACGCCTTGTGCATCCAGGACAATACGGTTGCCTCGCATGTTGAGTTCCGTCAGCGCGCGCATGCGGCGGATGGCACCGGGAACAGCGGAGAACGCATTGCCGTTGAGGTTGAGCGAACGCAAGCGGGGAAAATGATCGAGAAAGGAACTGTGTGCGTCGGTCAATTCGGACAGGGTCAGATTGAGGCGCGTGACGTGATCGAAATTACCTTCCAGGGCAGGCATGGTGCGCAGATGACGCCCCAGCGGGATGTTTTCCAGGTCGAGCACAACGCCCTGCAGATGACCGAATGAATCCACGTGGCGCAACCCGGTGTGCTGCCAGCATTCCCTGATCTCTTTGTATAAAGCGTTTCTGGCTTGCCATTCGGCGACGCCGGCAGGCGTGAAGCTGTACGCTTCGGTCGGCGATTTCAACCAGCGTTGAAAATTGGCGTTGAGCCGATCGAATTCCGCTTCGAGTGCGCTGGCCCTCTGCTCCAGACTGAGTTCGCTGCCACTCATCTGCAGATAGGCCAAGGCTTCGGCCTCCGTCCATCCGGGGCGGACAACTCGCACCCGCTCTTGCGGCGTCATGGGTTCGTTGATTCGACTTAGCCCATGAGCCACCCCGCGCATGCCGCCACGCAGGCGCATCGTGACGGGGTCATACGCCGGTTTGCGTACAGGGTTATCGCCCAGAAGCGCGCTGAACCTGTCCCGTGGCAACGGCGTTTTTTGAATGGCGGACTTGAGCGTGGCACCTTGGTTGACGTGATACCCCAGCGCGTTTCGCTCGGCATCCGGCAAGGCATGCAACACCGACGCGTATAAATCATCGGCCCCGTGCAATTGCAGATCATCGGTATCGCGCGCCTGGTATTGGCCGTCCTCGCTGACCAGGATTCTGCGGTGGGTGGCGTCCGTCGGGCCGACGCTGTCGCGCAACGGGCCATCGAATGAAAACTCACGGATTTCGATCCGCACGTTTTCGGGCCAGCCGGGTAGCGCCTGCATCGAGTGCAACGCCAGCCGCTCGGTGTCCACACCGAGCGCCGCGTCGAGAAAGAGCCCTTCATAAGCGCGCGCGGTTCGTATGGCCCGCAAGGCCACTCTTACCCGCTCCCTGAGTTGCAAGGGGATGCGCGACGGCTCGGTGATGTCGAGCCGGTCTTGCGGCTCGATGTCGGCGAGCAGTTCCCGGGCTACCGCAGCGGGGAGCCCATTGAACGCATCCTGAAGCACCTGCACCTGCGGGTTGTCGGTTTGCTGCAAACGGCGACTCAGCGCGTCAAGCAGAGCTGCGCGGCGACTGTCTGCTCGCCCGGCCAGCTGGTTTTTCAAGGCATCGATGCGGACTTGCTCGTCCGTTGAAATGCCCTGCCCGAGCATCGCGTGGATATCGGCCTCGTTCGCAAACTTCACGGCACGCTCCGGCAGTTTCCCTGAACGAACCTCGGCACGGCTTATCTTCAGCGTGTCGGCGGGCAGAGCATCGACGTTGCCGAATTTGATCGAGCGCCCGCTATGCCCAGGGCCGTCAAACAGCTCGATGCCTTTTTGCTCGGGCCATCCGGGCCATTCAACCAGCAAGCGGGGCACCTGCTCGACGAATGCTTGCGGAACCTCGTTGAGCCTTATCTGCCCGGGTAGTTTTTGCACTTCGGCCCAGGCCTGGAAGCGTTCGATCGTGTCGGTCAGCAACGCAGGCGGCGGTTCGCTGACCACATGCAAGCGACGCAATTCGTCCTCCTCCATGCCGCTGACGAGACGAATATGCTCCAGGGTGTTATCAGAAAAGCCCTCGACCGTCGGGCCCAGGCGCCGCATGAGGGTGGTTTTGTCCCACTCGATGGGATGGTCCAGTTCGGTTTTCCACGCGCCGCCACCGTTGTGCTCCAGTGTCGGCTGATAAGCCTGTGGCCGGGCCGGATGTTGCAAGCGTGGCTGGCCGGTGCGTGAATCGTTGATCACTTCGAAGTGTTGGTTTTCATGCTTGAGGAAGTCCTTTTCGCTGTGCCGATACAGCCCCTGCTCGCCTGGCTTCGCCTCGGCGGGCAACACCACGTCATGGGCGTAGGGTGAAAGGTCCGGCTTCCAGAGGCGCGTCTGGCCGTTGGCCAGATCAACCTTTTTCAACCGGTTGATAAACGCCGATGGTTTGACCGACGCCGCCGCACCGGCCGGCAAGACATGCCCGGCGCCCATAATGGCCAACTGCGCGAAATTGATCATGACGCCGGTGAGATGGGACGCCGCGTCTTCCTTGTCGCCCTTGCTCCAGTCTTCGAAGCCTTCGAGGGTTTCCAGGACCATCTGCCCGACCATGGCGGCCAGCATCGCTTCGCCCAGGCCGGGCACCAGCATGGCGCCGAAATTGAACACGTTCCAGCCGATGTTCAGATAGCTGATCAGCCGGTTCCAACGGGTGGTGGCGTCTTCATCGCCGGTCGGCACAGCGATGTGCCGCGCATCGGCAATCGCTTTCTCCCTGCGCCAAAGACTTGTTTGCGCCCAGAGATCGCCCGAAATGATATGGGTGACAGGCTCTGCGTTGGCATTTTCAACGGCGCTCTCCCGCCACCACGGCCCCATGTCCAGCGGCTCGCGCTGTTTCCAGGTGAAGGTCGAGAGGCGCTCGCGAACCCGGGCAAAAAACTTGCCCTGGTCTTTTTGCGCGACAAAACGGCTGAAAAACTGTTGATAACCCGGCGAGCGCAACTGGCTCGTCAGCGCCTTCATGAAGTCAGTGAAGGACTCGTATTCCTTGAAGGGGTGGTCGGGATCATCGGGGACATACGCAATCAGCGTCCCCTCCAGACGACTTTGTTGATAAGCATCGTCCCGTTGCAACATGGCCTCAACGAGACCGCTGGGGCCATTGGCGAAAAACGCCTGGAGCAACTTGAACTGATCAAACTCCTGCCCCGGGAGCAGTGTCAGACGTCGCGACCATTCCAGCATCGTTCGTTGATGCTGTGGAATCAGCGCGTCGTAAACCCGTTTGATTTTTGAAGGGTCCGCCACTGCACTGAACAACACAATGCCGGACAGCCTGAACCCCATAATCGCCAGCCGGTGGCATTGCAGGGGCCGACGGCCCATCAAAATGCCTTGTTCGTTGTCACGAATCTGCCGGAGTTTCCCGTAGCCATAGGACGTGATGTCTTTTTTCAGATACGCGATCAGCGCCGATTCGTGAAACGCGGCTTTTTCACTGGCCGTGCATTGATTCACGACGTTCGCTCTGGCCGTCACCTCTTCGGGCATCAGCAATGCCTTGATGTGACGCTGATAGTGCGCACCGATATCGAGCGTGCGGCACAGGGCGGCAAATTTTTCGACCGTCAGCGTATGCCGCTGAAGTTCGTTTTCGTCGTCCCTGATGAAGATGCCCGAGCCATCGCGAAACGCGCCCTCCTGCGTTTCGGGGGCCTCGAAATTGTGCAGGGCCGCTTCCAGCAATGATGATTGCCTGAGCCGACTGGCATGGGTATCGATGCCAATGGCCAGATTGGCGGGGACGTACAGCCGAATCAGCGTCGCGTTGACGTCCAGTTCCAGGTTCAAATGCTCTTTCAAAGCCTGGACCAGCAAGGGCTCGGCGAAGGCAAGAATGTCCTGCTGTACATTCTTCAGCGCCTCGTCCAATGGCCCCTGAAGGCGCCAGCGCTCGTCGATCAACTCCTTGAGGTACTGGCGATCAATGGCGCTTGAATTCAAATACCACTCAGGAAACTCCGGTTTCGAATGGGCAAAGGCAACCAGGCGTGAGGCGGGCGCGTCTTTGACCGGCGCGGGCAGTTTGCCCAGCAGATAATCACGATACACATTGTTATTCACTTCTCTTGCCTGCCCGGCAATGGCTGGCCGACCCGGGCTGTCCGAACGTTCACTCATTTCGCAAATCCTTATGCGACGAATTGAACCACCAGATTATTGGCTGGCGACGAAAACAAAAGCTCAAAAAACAGCGCCGAAATCACGAATACATCAACGTCGCATTCGATTTAAGAATCTAAAAAACAGGCAATTACCACCCGAACCCCGTGCAAAAGTGCTCCCCCGCGTAATGGTAGTTTTTAGCGGGCAGCAAAGGGGCTAAGATGCGCCAGAATTCCCATCAGGAAACCGGACATGCGCCTACCCGATTTCATCAGGCAACACGTAGACCGTATCGTCGATGAATGGGAGCAGTTCGCCAGCACCATTACTCCGGCGGCCGAGCACATGGACAAGGTCGCCCTGCGCGATCACGCCAAGGTCATTTTGCTGGCCGCCGCGCGTGACATGACCACCGCGCAAACCTCCAACGAACAGATGGCCAAGGCCAAGGGCGAAGGCCCGGAAAAAACCCCGAGCCTGGACGAGGCCGGTGCCAGTCATGGCGAACTGCGGCATACCGTGGGGTTTGATCTGGTACAGATGACATCGGAATTCCGTCATTTGCGTGCCTGCGTCATCCGTTTGTGGGTCGACAGCCTGGCGTCTCCGGACATGGCCTATTTCCAGGACATGATCCGTTTCAACGAAGCCATTGACGAAGCACTCGCCGAATCCACCGCGGCCTACGCCGAGCAGGTCAATCGTTCGCGGGATATCTTTCTGGCGATCCTGGGGCATGACCTGCGGGCACCCTTGCAAGCGGTGAGCATGTCCACCGAATTACTGCTGCGCAAAGCCAAGCTTGAAGGCGATGCGCTGACCTGCGCGGTCAATATCAAGCACGGCGCGCGGCACATGGCGGCGATGGTCGGCGATTTGCTGGAGCTGGTGCGCAGTCGCCTGGGTAAAAGCCTGCCGATCGAACGGGCCCCCATGGACCTGGCCGATGCCGCCCATGCGGCGATTGCCGAAGCCTGCGCCGGTAACCCCGAGTGCGATCCGACGGTCCACGTAAAGGGTGACACCCGAGGCGCCTGGGATGCCGGACGAGTGAGTCAACTGTTGCAGAACCTGATCGGCAACGCCTTGCAGCATGGGTTGAACAAGCGTGACGTAACGGTGACCCTGACGGGCGAGCCGGACACGGTTCGCCTCACGGTGCATAACTATGGCGCTCCGATCCCCGAGGAAGCGATCGGCACGATTTTCGATCCGCTGGTGCGCAGCGCTGACGAGCAGCTCGGCCAACCCTCCACCAGCCTTGGTTTGGGGTTGTTTATCGTCAAGGAAGTGGTCGATGCACACGGCGGGACGATCGAAGTCAGTTCCAGCGAAGCGGACGGCACGCTGTTTACCGTGGTGTTGCCGCGCAAGGTTTAATACCACGGACCGCGTCATCGTTCATCGCGAGCAGGCTCGCTCCCACAGTTGACCGTATTCCTTCTGGAAGAACCCGATCCAATGTGAGAGCGAGCCTGCTCGCGAAGGGGCCGTGTCAAACGACACAAAACCAGCAGAACACTACTCGACGACCAACCGCCCCAACCGCTGCTTGAGCATGCGATTCTCCGCCCGCAGCTGCTGGACCTCTTCAAGCAGGTCCAGCGCCAGGGCGACGCCTTCCCACTCCAGCTCCAGATCGCGCCGCAGCTTGGCGGCGCGCTTGGCCAGAGCCAGCTCGTAATCGTTGAAAACCCAATCCTTGGGCTGCTTGCCCTGAGGTTCGAGGATGCCGTGCTCGACGATTTCGATCACGTAGACGTCCGACAGCTCGGTCGCCTCACAGAATTCTGCCATGTCCAGTTGAACGATCAGGGGCTTGCTCATGATGGGCTACTCCGTCTCTTGGATCAGAAATTTTCTCTCGGGTCGAAAGCGGCTTTTTTCGCCAGTTCTTCCCACAGCGCCTTGACCTCGTCGCTCGAAGTCTTGGGCATCACGGCTTTCAATTGCACGAACAGGTAGCCTCGCTCGCCCGCCTTGTTCAGCAGACCGTGCCCCTTGGCGCGCATGCGCTGGCCGTTCTGGCTGCCGGCCGGGACCTTGAGGTTGATCTTGCCGGTCAGTGTAGGCACGGCGACTTCGGTACCCAGCGCCAACTCCCAGGGCGCCAGCGGCAAGGTAATGATCAGGTTCTCGCCTTCGACGTCGAATTTTGGGTGCGGCGCAAAGCGAATGATCAGGAACAGATCGCCGTTGGCCCCGCCACCGATGCCCGGCGCCCCCTGGCCCTTGAGGCGGATGCGCTCGCCGTCGGTCACACCGGCCGGGATTTTCACGTTCAGGCTTTTGCTGGTGTTGCTGACGTGCTGGCCGGCCGCGTTGTACTGCGGCACCTGGAAGGAGACCTTCTTCGACTCGTTCGACAGGCTTTCTTCCAGAAAAATCGGTAGTTCCATTTCCACGTCTTGCCCTCGGCGCCCGGCACTGCGGCCCGACTGTCCACCACCAAAACCCGGACCACGGTTGCCGAAGATCGAACTGAAGAAGTCCGAAAAATCGCCCGTGTCCTGACCACCGCCGAACCCACCGCCGCCACGGCCCTGCCAACCCGGCGGCCCCTGGAACGGTTGGCCGTGCTGGCCGTATTTGCGCAAGTCGTCATATTCGGCGCGCTTGTCGGCACTTTTCAGCGCTTCATAAGCTTCCGAGGCGTCCTTGAACTTGGCCTCGGCGTCCTTTTCCTTGCTGACATCGGGGTGGTATTTGCGCGCCAGTTTCCGATAAGCCGCCTTGATCGTCTTATCGTCCGCGGTCGGTTCCACACCGAGAATCTTGTAATAGTCTTTGAAGTCCATCTAAGGATCACCATCCGTTATCGATATCGCGCCGTCACCGTAGTCTGCGCGTATTTCCAGGCGCCGGGTTGACCGATCTCAAGTTTGTGACCGGGTAGCGCGTCAGAAGTTTATCGGCAGCAGTGGGCGGTTCTTGCGACCGTCCGATGGCTGCCAGGCTCAATGCAGACAAGTTTGGGGCATCCGGCCATCTTATCAAGGCGCCATTGGTGTATTTAGCGGATAGTCGGCCTTCGAATCTGCGCCGCACTGACATACACTGCGCGGCCGTTTTTTAACCGGAACCTGAAAGACATGAAAAACGCATCTCCAGCCCGTGCCTGTGGTATCGACTTCGGCACGTCCAACTCCACCGTCGGCTGGCTGCGCCCCGGCATGGAAACGCTGATCGCGCTGGAGGACGACAAGATCACCCTGCCGTCGGTGGTGTTCTTCAACATGGAAGAACGCCGCCCGGTGTACGGTCGGCTGGCGCTGCACGAGTACCTGGAAGGCTACGAAGGCCGGCTGATGCGCTCGCTCAAGAGCCTGCTGGGCTCCAAGCTGATCAAGCACGACACCAGCGTCCTCGGCACGGCGATGCCGTTCAAGGACCTGCTCGGGCTGTTTATCGGCCAGTTGAAGAAGCGCGCCGAGACGGCCGCCGGTCGGGAATTCGAGGAAGTGGTGCTGGGCCGCCCAGTGTTCTTCGTCGATGACGACGAAATGGCCGACCAGGAGGCCGAGAACACCCTGGTGGACGTGGCGCGCGCCATCGGCTTCAAGGATGTGTCGTTCCAGTACGAACCGATTGCGGCGGCATTCGACTACGAGTCGACCATCGAAAAGGAAGAGCTGGTGCTGATCGTCGACATCGGCGGTGGTACCTCCGACTTCTCGCTGGTGCGCCTGTCCCCGGAGCGCCGCACCCACGACAACCGTCACGACGACATCCTCGCCACCGGCGGCGTGCACATCGGCGGGACCGACTTCGACAAGCAGTTGAGCCTGCAGGGCCTGATGCCGTTGTTCGGCTACGGCAGCCGCATGAAGAGCGGCGCCTACATGCCCACCAGCCACCACATGAACCTGGCGACCTGGCACACCATCAACTCGGTGTACTCGCAGAAGTCGACCCTGGCCCTGGGCAGCATGCGCTACGACATAGAAGACACCGGCGGTATTGATCGCCTGTTCAAGCTGATCGACCAGCGCGCCGGACACTGGCTGGCCATGGAAGTGGAAGAAACCAAGATCCAGCTGACCCACGCCGACAGCCGCCATGTGCCGCTGGACCGCATCGAGCCGGGCTTGAGCGTTGAGCTGAGTCGCGCACTGTTCGAGTCGGCCATCGACAACCTGCTGGAGCGCGTGCGCAACAGCGTGACCCAACTGCTGAACGACGCCAACGTGCGGGTCGATCAGGTCGACACGGTGTTCTTCACGGGCGGTTCGAGCGGCATTCCGGCGCTGCGCCACAGCGTGTCGGCGATGTTGCCGAATGCGCGGCATGTGGAAGGGAACATCTTCGGCAGCATCGGCAGCGGGTTGGCGATCGAGGCGATGAAGCGTTACGGCACGATGGACTGATTCGCAACCCGAGGAAGTGATCGTTCCCACCACAGAGCGTGGGAACGATCATGGGGTGGTTACACCATCCCCACCTGCTTCAACTCACTCTTCAGGTACGCGTAATAAATCGGCCCCGCCACCACCCCTGGCAGGCCGAACGCGGCCTCGAACACCAGCATTGCCAGCAGCAACTCCCACGACTTGGCACTGATCTGCCCGCCGACAATGCGCGCGTTGAGGAAGTATTCGAGCTTGTGGATAAAAATCAGATAACCCAGCGCCGCCATGGCGACCCAGATCGACAGCGACAAGCCGACGATGGTGATCAGCGTGTTCGACATCAGGTTGCCGATCACCGGTAACAGACCGAGCAGGAAGGTCAGCACGATCAGGGTTTTGGTCAGCGGCAGCTGGACGCCGAACATCGGCAGGATCACCGCCAGGAAGATCCCGGTAAAGAAGGTGTTGAGCAGGGAAATCTTGATCTGGGCGAAGACGATATTGCGAAACGCCTGGACCAGCAGGTGCAGGCGGTCGAACAACGCGGCAGCCAGCGGCTTGCGCTTGGTCACGTCCGGTATGCGCTGCAAGGCGATGATCGCCCCGAGCACCATGCCGATCAGCAGCGTCACAAACATGTGCGCCGCGTCCTTGCCGACCAGTTGCAAGTCGCTCAGGTGCTTGCTCATCCACTCGCCGATGGCCACGCGAAATTCCGCGGCACTGGCGGGCAGATAGGCGTCGATGAACGGCGGCAGTTGCCCGCGCGCGCGGTCAACCACGTGCATGAATTTGTCGAGCGATGCGCCCGGGTTTTCCGCCTCGTGCAGCAAAAAGCTGATGGCGCCGGCAAAAATCAGGGTCAACACGCTGACCACTAACGTCCCCAGCAACGCCACCGCCAGCCAGCGCGCGCGTCGACCTTCGATCAGCCGCTGCAACTGCGGGGTGAGCATGTTGACCAGTTCGAACACCAGCAACCCGGCCAGCAGGCTAGGCAGCAGTCGCAGCGGGATCACCAGCAGCAAACCACCAAAGATGATGACCCAACTGATCAGCAGCAAAACGTGGCGTTGAGAAAACGTTGGCATACAGCCTCAAAACGAACGACGTAAAAGGATTGGCAGTCTGCCAGCGTTCGCAGGCCAGCACTAGGGATTGTGTAGGGCGACCTTAGTGGGGCGTGGGCGATTTTTTATAGCGGCCATGCTGGCCCCTTCGCGAGCAGGCTCGCTCCCACATCAGTCCTGCGAACACAGTTCCATTGTGGGAGCGGGCTTGCTCGCAAAGGGGCCCTCACAGCCATCACAATCTGCCGCCCGTTATGACTCAGTTATTTATTTTTTCTTCAGGCAATCACTCATGAATGCTTTGCGCTCATCACCCTTAAGCGCTTTGGTCGCCGCATCGGCGTTGCAGGTTTTCATTTTCTCTTGCTGAGGGGTCAGAGTCTTGGCGTCATTGGCGGCCGGCGCCGCCTTGAGGCAGGTGCTCATGAAGGCTTTGCGCTCGTCGCCCTTGAGGCCTTTCGCGGTAGCGTCAGCGTTGCAGGTGGTCATCTTGTTCTGTTGCTCAGTGGCGGCGAAGCCCTGGGCACTAAGCAGCAAACCGATCATCAACAAAGGGACACGCAACATCATCATGGAGTTTTCTCCTTGTTGCCGCACCGAGGGGTGCGGCCTCAATCTGGAGTGTAGACAACCCCTGTTACACATTCATCCACCGCCGCAATCGATGGTTCTCAATCAACCTCCGATTCCAGAAGATCTTTAAAGGCTTCCCGGTATCGCTGATAAGCATCAACCCGGTTATCAATGACCGACGCGGGCATCCGCTCGAACAAGACCGGCGTGCCCCCCTCGACCGCATAAGTCTGTCCAAGCTCACGCAACGACGTCCATTGGGCATATGCCGCACCCTCCTCATAGAGCTTGTTGATTTTTATCTGCCGGAACGTGTTCGCCTCGGAAACCGCAGGCAATACCGCCGGCCCTGGCGCGGCTTCATTGATAAAGGCGTACTCGGCCACGGCCGGCCCGGGGGTCAGTGTGGTCACCGGCGGCATTTCGAAATTGAAGTGTGCATTGCTGGCCAAGTGCGCTGCGGGAAATTCCGGCCACGAGTCAGCGACGACCAGAGCATCGAGATTGCTCAGATCATCTCCTATCACTACATATTGATGATCAAAACGGGTGGCCCTGACAATGTGAATGCTGGACGTCCGGGGCTGGCTGGCGAGAATCGAAAACGTGACCTTCGAGTTCTCCGAACAATTCCCGCCCTTGATATCAATGGCTTTGCGAGCGGCCTCAGCGGTGGTCAATTTTGCAGAGAACCCGCCCTCCTCAAGGTCCATCCCTCGCAGGCCTTTGATTTTGGCAATCGCCGAACCGCCGTTTTCCCACATGCTTGGCAACTGATTCCCCGATAACGGCAGGAGCTCCTTGGCTCGATAGATCGCGTCCTGCGCCATTTTCAAGTTGGCCATGGTTTGAGGCGATACCTGAACCGGCCCTTCGGTCTCGACCACGGCCTGGGAAAACCACTCCCCATAGCTGCTTAAATCAGCCAGCTCCGGACTTGGCGTTACACCGTTCTCCCGGACTGAATGTAACAGCGCCTGGTAGGCATTGGCCCGCCCGGTCTGTTCCAGATTGCGCGCATTCAACCCCAGGTTTCGTTCCAGTTCCGTGAGCGGCACCAGGCCCTCTTTGGTAAACAGGCGCCCGGTCAACGCGTTGAACTGCTCTGGCAGCATCAGCTTCTGCAGATCAGGCAACGCCTCGATACTTTGGACGATCCGCAGGCCTGGCCCGGCCTCTCCGGTCGCATTGGCTGCGTTCAGCGCCTCGAAAAGGTCGAAAAGATAATCCTGTGGAAGGCTGTCGTGAATCAGTTTCAGGCCGCGCAGATAATCGAATCGCTTGAATGCCGAAACAGAAGGATGGAACGCTACCGTGACCAGGTCGCTGTATTGGCCGCCGATGTCTTCCAGGACTGCACGTTCGCCGCCCGCGCCCGGCGAGCCACCACGCAGGCGCATCAATTGAGGATCGTAAGTGAGCGGGTCAAGAACCGGCAGACCGTCCAGCACCTTCAGCAACTGATAGGGCTGCAATGCGTTGTCGCGCAGGGCCAGCTTCAGTTTGGGGCCCTGGCCGATATAGATGTTCAGCGCGTTACGCTCGGCGTCCGGCAACGCCTGCAAAATAGCGGAAAACAGATCCATGCCCGAATGCAGGGCATTTGCGTCTTCGTCATAAGCGACGAATGTCGAGTCATGAAGCTCGACGAGCGTACGGCGAATCCCTGCGTCGTCCTGGCCGATACTGTCGAGCAGGGTTCCGTCGTACTCGAACCGTCGGACCTCAATGCGCACATCGGGATTCCAGCCGCGAAGATGCTCAAGGGAGTGCAGCGCCAGTCGGTCCATGTCGGGACTGTCGACCGAGTCGAGGTAAAAACCTTCATAAGCACGGCTCATGCGCACGTCTCGCAGCGCCCAACGCGCGAGGTTTTCCAGCCTTGCGGGCAACTGCCCGCGCTCAATCGCCTGGACTTCGGAGGGCGTGGCGATGGACAGCAACTCCCGGGCGACAGTGCCAGGCAGGCCCGGCACTTGGGCCTGGATCGTTTTTGCGCTGTCACTCGTGGCAGCTTCGACACGACGATAACGTGCGTTGAACAGCGACGTGCGCTTGCTCCTGGCCCGTTTCGCCAACTCGGCCCGCAGATTTTTGGCGTTCAGCTCCAGCGTGCTGGGCGTGATATGAAACTCGACGCCCAACAAGGTGTTCAGTTGTGCTTCATCCAGGTGCGATAACAGCGTCTTGAGCAGATCGACGTCAGCCAGACGATTGCTGTTTATCTGGACACCCGGCCCGCCCGCGCGACCGATGACCCGAAGCACTTCGCCCCTGGCGTCTACCAGCTCAATCGCATTGCCGGGCCACAGACCATCGAGCAGCTGAAATTGCATCTCGGGATCGGCGCTTGAGTAATCTTGCGCACGCTCGCTGCCCATCTGCTCGATGAAGGTCTGGATGTCACGGTCGATACGAAACCGGCTCACGGTATCGCTGAGCAACGGCGATGGCCGCTCATTGTCGGCATACATTTGGCGGATCGCACTGGCATCGGTCTGGCTGACCGTGCGGATGTCGCCGTAGGCATCGGCCAGTTCACCCATGTCCGGGCCGAGTCGCGCCATCAAGGTCGTGTGATCCCACGTGAGAGGCTGCTCGCCTTCAATCACGAAGGCACCTTCGCCGTTGCTCTCCACCACGGGTTGATAGGCGTCGGAGCGGGTCGGATGTTTAACCCTGTGTTTGCCGTTCTGTGGATCTTTCGTCAGTTCGAAGTGCCGGGTGTCCAGCTTGAGAATCGGCTTGCCCTCATGCCGGTGCAGCCAGGTTTCATCAGGCTTTGAATCCGCAGTCAGGGTCAGGTTTTGTTTTTGATAGGGCTCAAGGTCGCGGCTCCACAGGCGTTTGGCGCCGTTGGCCAGCGTGACCGGTGTTGTCGACTCGATGAACGATGACAACTTGGGCAGTACCACCTCACTGCCGATTTTCATGCCGCCGGCGAAGGCCACCAACTGGACCAGGCTTTCGACAAACCCAATGATGTGCTCGGCCCCTTCCAGATAGAGACCTTCAGCCAGATCCACAATGCCTTCGACGACCTCGCTGACCAACTGATAAACCATGTAACCCATCATTACCTCGCCCACAAAGGGTATGAAAGGCCCCACCACCATTAACGCGGCATTGAAGACGTCGGAAAGCATTTTTTCCAGGTTGTCGAACCACGCCCAGCGCTCCATACGATCGGCATCTTGCGTCGAGATGACCATCTCCCGGGCATCGTTCAGGATTTTGTTTTGCTGTTGCTGGTAGAGATAAAGCCAAGGGTCGCCCGTAAAAAAGGTATGGATGTCGTTCTCGAACCGAACGTGCTCAAAGTGCAGGCGCGGATTCTCGATGGGCGTTTCGCGCCATACCGGCTGATCGACGCCCGGAATTTTGTCGTGTTGGGTTATTTCCACCAGCGCGGCATTGAGTGCCGAGAAGAAGCGCCCCCGTTGTTGATGGTCGACAAAACGGCTGAAGAACTGCTGATAACTGTTTGTGGAATTCCTTGGGGCATCCCGCAATTGGCGAGTGAGCTCACGGGCGAACTCGGCCTTCGAGGCGTACTCTTTCAGTGGATGCTCCGGGTCATGTGGCACATAGACAATGACTCGCCGGGCGGCGCTGTCGTGGATATGCAGATCAGGGGCGATCAGCACGATGCCTCTCAACTGGACATCGAGAATTTTCAGCTGATAGTAATGAACGGGAAGGCCATCCATCTTCCACGCTTTAATATCCTTGAGCAGGCTTTGTACGGCCAGGTAGCCACTGGCCGAGATGTCATTTTTAAGGCTGGCCAGATACAGGGCTGCTTTTAACGCAGCCTTTTGGCTTTTTATGACTGTTTGCTGCACCACACTACGCGCCAGCCCGTCGACAGGGCGCACATAGCCTTCAAGATGGGCTTTATAGTGAGCGCCGATATCCAGAGTGCGGCAAAGTGTCTTGAATTGGTCGACACTCATGTTGTTACGAACACTGGTTATATCGAATCGATTCGATTTGTCCGGCCGGGTAATAAACTGCGAATCAGAGGTTAATACTTCTTTATCCGAAAAGTTATGTAATGCCGCATCCAGCAACGAAACAATGCGCGATTCCACGCCGTTATTGAAATTGTTGGCCCAAGGGGATAAATGGGGCGGAGAAAACAACTGCAAGAAAGTTTCCTTTACATCGACGTCTACACCGTATTGATCTTTCAGCGCCTGACGAAGCAGCGGTTCAGCAAAGGCGTAGACATCTTGCGCCTCGCTCAGCATCTGGTCGACATCGTTTTGAGCCCGCCAGCTTTCCTCCGAGGCGCGCTGCAGGGCTGCGAGCTGCATCGGTGAAGCGGTGCTAATCCATTCCGGAAGTGGGGCTATCACGGTTTTTAACGCGCTGATTCTGTGGGGTGAAGTTTGGCGCATCCATTCCGGGATAGCATTTTTTATAAGTTCGTGATGTTTGCTTTTTTGTTGTATTGCGGTTGCTGATATTTCATCGATCCGGATTGAAGTGGTCACATTGATACTCTGCATAAGTTTGCTGAACAGAAACGGCTTATGCAACTAGCGTACAACGTTAATCACTCAATCAAATGAAGTTCAATTCCGATTAGCCTGTAAGAAACTTCACCACTTAAAACTTCCAACACCCACTGACTTATTTATCTCAGATAATTCGTTGCCGACGATATTGCTCAGGCGTACACCCGGCCTGGCGTTGAAACATCGCAATAAATGCCGAACCGGTGCTGTAACCCATGTCGAAGGCAATGTTTTGAATGCTGCGTTGACTGTCCAGCGCTTCGATCGCCGCGAGGAAACGCAAGCGTTGCCGCCACTCGCCGAAACTCATGCCCAGCTCACGGACAAACTGCCGCGCCAAGGTGCGTTCGCTGACATGGATCTGCGCGGCCCAGTGCGCCAATGGCCGATTGTCCCCGGGCTCGGCTTGCAGGGCTTCAAGTATTACGAGCAATCCCGAACTGCTGGCGTAAGGCAAATAACACTCCTGGATGGGTGCCAGTTGCAACTGGTCCACCAACACCTGCGCCAGACGTTTGTCCGCATCGTGGTCGGGAATTTTCACGTCGCGGGCGGCGAAGTCCTTGAGGATCGCCTTGAGAATGTCGCTGATTGCCAGCGTGCACGCTTGTTGTGGCAACGCGGTGCACAACACCGGCGCCAGGCAGACCGCGCGATAGTTGATCGGTTGATTGCTGTAGAAACTGTGCTCGGTCTGCGGCGGCACCCACACCGCGTATTGCGGCGGCGACATGAAGCGGCTGCTGCCAATTTCCATGTGCAACACACCGTTGGCCGAATACTCGAGGGTGCCCCACGGGTGACGGTGGGTCGAGGCATATTCATGGGTGTCGAAGTCGGCATAACGGAAATAGACCGGGGACGGCAATTCTGCGAAATCGAGCAGGTCGATGTGTTTACTGGTCATGCTGTCCGTCATCAAGGGCAGGTTGTCTGGATTGAAGTATAGGCTTGCATCCAGACAGGCGGATAATCGCTCCTCACTAACGTTGATGGTTTTTCTGATGCAATACGCTTATCCCCTGCTGGCCATTTTCATTTGGGCCGGCAACACCGTGATCAACAAACTGGCGGTCGGCGCGATCTTCCCCGCAGAAATCGGCTTCTATCGCTGGCTGCTGGCCGGGATTCTGTTCACGCCGTTCATGCTCAAACCGGTGATCGCGCATTGGCCGCAGATTCGCCCGAACCTGGGCAAGATTTTCATCCTTGGCGTGCTCGGCATGGCCGTCTATCAGAGCCTGGCGTACTTCGCCGCAACGCTGACTACAGCCACCAACATGGGGATCATCTTGTCGCTGATGCCCTTGATGTCGCTGGCCATGGCAATTGTCAGCCTCGGTCAGCGCCTGACTGCGGGCGCATTGGCCGGCGCGGTGTTGTCGTTCGCCGGCGTGTTGGTGGTGGTGTCGTCCGGCAGCCTCGGCGCACTGCTTGAGCACGGCGTGAACCTGGGCGACGCGATGATGCTGATCGCCACGCTGGCCTACGCGATCTACAGCACGCTGCTGAAAAAATGGCAGCTGCGCTTGCCGCCACTGGTGTTGTTGTATTTGCAGGTGCTGGTGGCGGTGGTGGTGCTGTTTCCGCTGTTTGTCGCTTCACCGAAGGTCGGACCGACCTTGCAGAATATTCCGCTGGTGCTTTATGCCTGCTTGCTGGCTTCGATGCTGGCGCCATTGGCGTGGATGCAGGCCGTGGTGCGCCTGGGACCGAGCCGGACCACGCTGTTTTTCAATTTGCTGCCGTTGATTACGGCGTTGATTGCGGCGGTGGTACTGAATGAACAGTTGGCGATGTATCACCTGGTGGGTGGGGTGTTGACGCTGGGTGGGGTGGTGCTTTCGGAGCGCTGGACTACCGTGTTGGGCCGTAAGGTCAGCGTTGCCTGACCCGACGCCTTCGCGGTCCAACTGACGTTTACACGCCAGCCGCTTTCAATCGGGCCGCATGCTCGACAAACAACCGCACCGGATCCGCCCCTTTCCCCACCAGCCCCAGCGACTGATTGACGATGTCGAAGTGATCCATCGGATACTCATCGCCAATCACCGTCCCCAAGTGCGAGCTGTAACGCCCGACCATCCCGTCGCAATGCCCGGTTTCGCGCACAAAGGTTCTGGCAAACAGCCGGCAACTGCGGTTCGTGCCGTCGAACCGGTTACCGCCGCGGTCCGTCTTGCCCGGTTGCAACGTCCCGGACCAGGAGTAATAGCGCACGCCGTTGACCTCTTCCGGCCCGTGCCCGCCCCAGGTTTCAGGCAGGCCCTGTGGATAACGCTGATTGAACAGCGCCACGCCTTGAGTGGTCAGCGAATGGTGTGAAGCCGGGATATCCACAGGCAACTTCGGCCCGCGATAGCCGGTTTCCAGCAGGCTCATCAACGCGCCGATCCAGCGCAACAACACGCTGAGAACCCGTCCTTTGAACGTGTCGGCCGGGTAATGCTTTTCCAGATAATCCGCCAGCTCCGAGCCATGATTCGGCCCTGCGACCGACGTGACGGACGCCACGCGATCCGGACGTTTGGCGGCCGCGTAACGGGCTGTGAGCGAGCCTTGGCTGTGGCCGATCAGGTTGACCTTCTCGGCCCCGGTTTCCCGCAGAATCTCCTCGATCCGCGCCAGCAACTGCTCGCCGCGCACCTCGCTGGAATTGAGCGGCGAGACCTGCACCGCAAACACCGTCGCCCCGCCCCGGCGCAACGCCGAAATGATCCCGTACCAGTACGGATACAGCACCAGACGGATAAACCCGAGCATTCCCGGGACCAGCACCAACGGATAACGCGTGGCAGAACCTTGCGACATGGACGGACATCCTTGTGATCGGTGAGATGAAGCAAGGCGCGATGCAAGACGTCAGCCAAGCATCGTCACCCAAGATGACAACTCGACGACCAGTCTATGACATCCACCCTACTTCAGCCCCACCACGCCTGCCACGATCAGCCCCACCGACACCAGTTTGATCGCCGTCAGGCTTTCACCCAGCAGCGCAAAGCCGAGAAACACCGTGCCCAGTGAACCGATGGCGGTCCAGATCGGGTAGGCGATGCTTACCGGCAACTCGCGCATGGCCAGGGTCAGGAAGTAAATCCCGCCGACGGCGGCCACCACCGTGATCAGCGATGGCCAGAGCCGGGTAAAGCCTTCGGCGTACTTCATGCCCATGGCGAAGGTAACTTCGAACCCGGCGGCGATCAGCAGAAACAGCCAGGCCATCAGAACTCCCGGGCCAGCGTCAGCAAGCGCTGCTCGGCTTCGGCCAGCGAAATCTCGAACGTGCGCTCAGCCGACTCTTCGCCTTCGGCGGCCACCACGGTGATGTCGGTGATGCCGATGAACCCCAGCGCAGTGCGCAGCAACGGATCGGCATGGTTCATCGCCTCCAGCTCGCCGCCCGGCCCGAAACCGAAGCCGCCGCGACTGGTGACGATCAGGGCTTTTTTGCCGTGCACCAACGGCTCGTACTGCGCCACGCCATTGTCCAGGGTGTGATTGAACGTCAGCCCGAGCCGCACAATCTGATCGATCCAGGCCTTGAGGCCGCTGGGTACGCTGAAGTTGTGCATCGGCGTGGAAATCACCAGCAAATCGTGACCGAGCAACTCGCCGACCAGCTCATCGCTGAACGCCAGGTCGGCCTGCATCGACAAGGGACGCGCTTGGGGCTCGGGGTAAAAGGCCGCGGCCACAAAGGCCTCGTTAACCGGCGGTATCAATGCCCGACCGATTTCCCGGCGAGTCAGCTGCGACTGAGGATGTCGCGCTTGCCAAGCGCCAAGAAACACTTCCGCCAGACGCCGGGAATGGGAACGCTCGCCACGGCGGCTGGCATGGATCGCAAGAATCTTGCTCATCTGAATCTCCTTAAGGGCTAAACTGCCTGTGGCTTGCAGATTGAAGCTCACAGCCGCCCTTCTTCAACTGAGTAGAAATCAGTCTGGATGAATCCATTTCATCCATGGAGTATTTGAATGTTTGCCTCGTTGCCGCTCACCGCCCTGCGCGCCTTCGAATCCGCCTCGCGCCTGCTGAGTTTCAAGGCCGCCGCCGAAGAACTTTCGGTGACGCCCACAGCGGTGTCGCACCAGATTCGTTCGCTGGAGAACTGGCTTGGCGTGCCGCTGTTCGAGCGGCTGCCACGGCAGGTGCGCCTCACCGACGGCGGCGAACGGTTGTTCCGCAGCCTGCACGGCGCGCTGCTGGAAGTGGCGCAAAGCATCGATACCCTGCGCCCGCAACGCAGCGGCGCGAGCCTGACGATCTCCACCACGGCGGCCTTCGCGGCGTTGTGGCTGGTGCCGCGTCTGGGTCGGTTTTACGCCCGCCATCCGAACATCAACCTGCGCCTGGACACCCACTGCGAAGTCATCGATCTGCATCAGGACGCCAGCGTCGATTTGGTGGTGCGCTACAGCCTGGGTGATTACCCGAACCTTTATGGACTGTGCCTGTTCGACGAATCGTTCGGCGTCTATGGCTCGCCCGGGCAGGTGGCTCTGGCGGCTGAGCGGGCACCCACGCTGATCAGCGTGCGCTGGCACAACTCCAAACTCTATGCCCACGGCTGGGCGGCCTGGTGCGCGCAGTCCGGCGAAAGTTGGCTGACAGGGCAACCGGCGGTGCGTGAATACGACGAAGAGCATTACGCCCTGCAAGCCGCGATCGCCGGGCAGGGGCTGGTGCTGGCGAGCAATATCCTGGTGTCGGAAAGCGTGGCCAACGGTTTACTGGTCGCCTACCGGGGCGAGGTCCAGGTCGATGGCGCCGGCTATAGCGCACTCTGTGTGCCGGGACGCGAACGGCATCCGCCGGTGCGGGCGTTTTTTGCGTGGCTGCGCGAGGAGGCGCTGTTGTCCGGGCATGGGTTGGCGTGACCATTTCGGGCGCTTTTTACGATGGACAAATGGCATAAAACTTTTCGCCGCGCTCATCACTCACACCTTAAGTAGCGATCACTTCCCCAGAAGGTGACGCAAACCGGATTAGCCTCCAGGAGAACGAGATGAGTGACATGCATTTGTCTGACGTAACCACCCTTCGCGAACGGGCCCGCAAGAACGTCGAGAACGGCGCGGTGACCGAAAGCTACAGCGCTGACCGTGAAGAAGTATTGCGCCTGCTGAACGAGTCGCTGGCCACGGAACTGGTCTGCGTGTTGCGCTACAAGCGCCACTACTTCATGGCCAGCGGCTTGAAAGCCAACGTCGCGGCCGACGAATTCCTCGAGCACGCAACCCAGGAAGCCGAGCACGCCGACCGACTGGCCGAGCGCATCGTGCAACTGGGCGGTGAGCCGGAGTTCAACCCTGACTTGCTGTCGAAAAACTCCCACGCGCAATATGTGGCGGGCAATTCACTGAAAGAGATGGTCTACGAAGACCTGGTCGCCGAGCGGATTGCCATCGATAGCTACCGCGAGATCATTCAGTACATCGGCGAAAAAGACCCGACGACCCGGCGCATCTTTGAAGACATCCTGGCTCAGGAAGAAGAGCATGCGGATGACATGGCTGACATTCTGAAAGATCTTTAGCGCCTTTCAGATCGCCTTCGCGGGCGAGCCTCGCGCCTACAGGTTTAGTATTCTCCTGAAGGAGCGAGGCTTGCCCGCGAAGGCAGCCACACTGACACCCCATTATTTCGTTGGTTTAACGGTCACCGGCGCCTTGCCCGCCTTCATCTGTTCCAACAATGGCGCACACTGATTCGGCTCACCCCCACTCGGTGCCACCAACGCCAACAGCCCCGCCGCTGGCGCTGCAATCACGCCCAGTGCAACCATCCCGGCGCCACGCAAAATCAGCGGCACCGCCTTCACGCCCGCATCCGGCTTGATGAACTTGCCCCGCACGTATAGCGGCGAGCGCAACGAAATCAACCGCCAGCCTTTGGATTCCGGGGTGATCGTCAGGTCCAACTGCTCCGTCGCCATGTTCGCCGTGCCGTCGATATAGATGATCGCGTTCTCGGTATCGAAGACGAACAGTCGGGTGGTGGCCAAACCGGTCTTGATATCGAAGTCGGCCGCCGCGCAATTGATCTTCACTTCCTTGTCGCCAAAGATCTTGCCCACCACATAGTTGCCGACGTTGAGCCCGGCCAGCTCCATCAACTCGCGGCTGATGGCGCCATCGTTGATCAGCATTTTCAGATTGCCATTGGCGCTGCCCAGCAGCTTGGCCACCGAGTTGCCACGGCCGGTGATGTCGGCATCACCGTTGAGTTCGCCGAAACTGGTTTTCATCGGTTCAAAGGTCGGGAACAGCTGCTTGAGCTTGAACTTGCGCGCGGTCAGTTTGGCCCGGCCTTCCAGCGGCTCGGTGCGGCCATTGAGGCGAATCTGCGCATCCAGGTTGCCGCCCGCCACGCCGAAACGCAGAGGCTCCAGACTGAGAACACCGTCGGTCAGCACCAGGTGCGTATAGAGGTCATTGAACGGCAATTTTTCGCTGTGGATGATGCGCTTGCCGGTGAATTCGACGTCGGCGTCCATGTCACGCCAGCGCTCGGTCTTGAACTCCTCGACCGGCAACACCTTATCCGTCGGCTGCTTGCTTTCGCCGCCACGGGCCTTTTGCTTGGCGTTGGAATCAGCGCCGATCAACGGGGCCAGGTCGGCGAACAGCAGTTGATTGGAAACAAGCGAACCACTGAGTTTCGGCCGCGGCTGGCTGGCGACATAGGCCAGGCTGCCGTGGATGTCGCTCTCGCCGATCTTGCCGTTGAATGCTTCATAGCGGAACACCGCACCACCCGGCTCATGCAGTTTGGCGATCAAATGCCCGTCGGTCTCGTAGGGCGGCGTATCCGGCAGCGTCACACCGGTCAGCGGATAGAGATTGCCCAGGCTGGTACCGGCCAGTTTCAGGCGCAGGTCCAGGGCGCCGAGGTTCAGCGGATCGGTCAGCGTTCCGGCCAGTTCGACACTGGTATCGGCGATCTTCACTTGCGCCTGGAGCGGGAACGGCCTGGCCGCATCCTGCAATGCCAGCAACCCGCCGATCTTGCCTTCGCCCGCGAGTTTCTGATTGTGGTATTGGCCTTTGACCTTCAGCGCGAACGCGTAATCCTGGGGAGCCGCGCCTTTCTCCTGCGCGGTTTTTGCGGCTTTGTCGCCGACGATATCGCTGAATGGAATGGGTTTGCCCAACGGATCAATCAACACATCGAGCTGAGTCTTGAGGTTCTGGTCGTCGAGGGTGACGTGGCCCTTGTCGAAGCCGATGGCACCGATGTCCACCACCCAGCTCGAAGGCTCGGCGTTCGGGTCTTTGGGGTCGAACTGGAACGTCCAGTTGGCACGGCCATCGGCCAGGCGCTGAAGGTCGGCATTCGGCTCGGTCAGGTCAATACGCGGGATCACCACCCGTTGCGCCAGCAATGCCAAGGGTGAAATACGCAGCTCGACGCGTTTGAGGGTGACCATCTGTGGTTTTTTCGACCAGTCCGGGTTGCCCAGGCTCAGGTCTTCGGCCACCACGTGCGGCCACGGCACCCAAGCCCGCCAACCGCCCTCGTCGGGCTCGCGCTGCCAGACCACCGCGAGGTTGCCATTAATGGCGAACGGACGATGCAGCTCTTCAGAAACTTTGGCGTTAAGGGGCGGTTTGATCCGGTTCCAATCGAAGAACGCGATGATCAGAACCAATACCGCCAGCAAGACAATCAGGCTGGCGAAGGTCCAGGTAACAATTTTACGAGTGCGCGTCATTGCACAGGGCTCCTGATACGACTGAGCGCCCTGACTGCGACGCACGTGTGAAACGACAGGCCAGAACCGGCCTGCCATGGAATCTACGACTGAAAAACGGCCCGCAGGTTTAACCGAAACATCGATTAATCCTCAAATAATCGACCGGGGAGAGACTGCCCCCGAATCCAGCGTTACCGCCCCCGCACTTTTGTGCGGCATCAGTGGGTCGAAAATACCCACTCCAGTGCAAAAGCGATCGCCGGAGACACCCGTTCTAGAGCGCTTCGGCAGAACAATCAATTCCGTTGATTATTACCATTGCGTTTATGAACTTTTATATCGACTTATCGAGAGTAGCATTGCCCTCGTACCCACTTTATCGCCCTCCCAAGGAGCAACCCATCATGAAACGCCAATTACTGCTTAGCCTTACCCTCTCAATGCTGGCCAGCACCGCTTTCGCTCTGCCTGCTGCTGACCAGGCCACTCCACAAGTCAAAGACAGCCGCTCGGTGTTCAGCCAAACCGTCGCTGCCGATGGTTCCGACCGCACTCCACAAGGCCAGACCCTTGCCGAAGGTGGCAATGATCGCTTGAAAGAAAAAGGCCTGATCACTGAAGACGGTTATGACAAAACGCCACAAGGCCAGGTTCTCGCCGCTGATGGTTCCGACCGCACCCCAGGTCAAACACTGGCTGCCGATGGTTCCGACCGCACTCCAGGCCAAACACTGGCTGCCGATGGTTCCGACCGCACCCCAGGTCAAACACTGGCTGCCGATGGTTCTGACCGCACTCCAGGCCAAACACTGGCTGCCGATGGTTCCGATCGCACCCCAGGCCAAACACTCGCCGAAGGTGGTGGTGACCGTGTCATCGAACGCAACAGCGCTGTGAGCTGAGCCCATGGCGGCCCTGAAAAAAAGCCCAATCCCTGGATTGGGCTTTTGACTTTATAGGGTTTTGCCTCATTGGAAGTTGTACATCCCCGCTTGATCCCCCGATAGTCGTTCGACGCCAGCGAAGCCGATTTGCTAGAGTGCGCCGCTGTCCCTGTCCAGAAAAACACCCTTGCGATGCTGCCCCGCGCCGAACAGAAACAACAAACCCGCAACGCCCTGATGGACGCTGCCCGTCACCTGATGGAATGTGGTCGAGGATTCGGCAGCCTGAGCCTGCGCGAAGTGGCGAAAACCGCCGGCATCGTGCCCACCGGTTTCTACCGGCATTTCGCCGATATGGACGAACTGGGCCTGGTACTGGTGAGCGAAGTCGGCCAGACCTTTCGCGAGACCATTCGCCTGGTGCGCCATAACGAGTTCGTCATGGGCGGCATCATTGACGCTTCGGTTCGGATCTTTCTCGACGTGGTCTCGGCCAATCGCTCGCAGTTCCTGTTTCTGGCCCGGGAGCAGTACGGCGGATCGCTGCCCGTGCGCCAGGCCATTGGTCGCCTGCGGGAAGACATCAGCTCGGACCTCGCGGCCGACCTGTCCTTGATGCCGAAATTGCAGCATCTGGACATCGCCGGCCTCAGCGTCATGGCGGACCTGATCGTCAAAAGTGTGTTCGCGACCTTGCCGGACATTATCGATCCACCGGCCGAGGCGCTGCCTGAGCACCTGACGCCACAGGCAAAAATCACTCAACAACTGCGCTTCATCTTCATCGGCCTCAAGCATTGGCAAGGCCTCGGCAGCACTGAATAAACCCTGTAGGAGCGAGCCTGCTCGCGATAGCGGAATGTCAGCCACATCAAATGTTGATTGTGCCGACGCTATCGCGAGCAGGCTCACGTCCACAAAACCAGTCAAGGCATCAATTTGGTGCCACCGAAAAATCCCCGCACCATTCCAGTTCAAAATCCCGCAACAGCCTGAGCCACCCACTACGCTCCGACAGGTATTTCCTACGTATCGCCCGATTGGCAAGCCCCTTGCTCTAGCCTGAACATCGTCCATTGCTGGAAGCCTTCCGATGCTGGTGATTCATCGCAGAATCGACCCTCAACCCGTCTGGGCCGCCGAGTTGCACCTGACTTTCGAGGCCCGGAGCAAAAGCCGTTTGCGCTGTTTCAGTGCCGAAGGCGAGGACGTCGGTTTGTTTTTGGAGCGCGGTCAGCCGCCACTGTATGACGGTGAGTGCCTGCAAGCCGAAGATGGGCGCATCGTCCGCGTCTGCGCCCGCCCCGAACAATTGCTGCATGTTACGTGCGCCAACGCGTTCGAACTGACTCGCGCGGCCTATCACCTGGGCAATCGCCACGTCGCCCTGCAAGTCGGTGATGGATGGTTGCGCCTGCTCGATGATTACGTACTCAAGGCCATGCTCGAACAGCTGGAGGCCAACGTCGACAACATCGAGGCACCGTTCCAGCCGGAACACGGCGCCTATGGGGGCGGCCATCACCATTCCCGCCACGGCGACGAGGACTTCAACTACCCGCCGAAATTGCACCAGTTCGGCGTCCGGTTATGAACCCGGCCTGGGCGCTGTTGCGCCTGGCCAGTCCACAATTGCCGATTGGCGGCTACAGCTATTCGCAAGGCCTGGAGATGGCGGTGGATAACGGCCGGGTGAACGATGCAGACAGCGCGCGACGCTGGATCAGCGATCAGTTGTTGCTGAACCTGGCACGCTTCGAAGCGCCGCTGCTGCTCGCCCATTGCACCGCTGCCTTTGATGAGAACTGGGGCCAGTTGCTGCAACGCTGCGAAGAACATCGTGCCAGCCGGGAAACCCGCGAGCTGCATCAGGAAAGCCGGCAGATGGGCTATTCATTGCAACAACTGCTCAACGGCTTGCCGGAACTCGATGCGCCGGCCCGCGCCTTTCTCCAGCAGCGCCCTGAGCCGCATTTGGCCCTCGGCTGGGCGCTTGCCGCTCGCGCCTGGCAGATCAGCCCGCAAGATGCGCTGGCGGCGTGGCTCTGGAGCTGGCTGGAAAATCAATTGGCGGTGCTGATGAAAACCCTGCCCCTGGGCCAGCAAGCCGCGCAACGCCTGACCAGCGAACTGCTGCCACTGCTGCAACAAGCCCAGCAGGACGCCACCCGAATCAACCCCGAACACTACGGCAGCGCCGCGTTCGGCCTGTCCCTGGCGTGCATGGCCCATGAGCGCCAGTACAGCCGTCTGTTCCGTTCCTAGGGCCTTTTTACTTGGAGAATCACATGAACACACAACCCCTGCGCGTCGGCATCGGCGGACCGGTCGGTTCCGGTAAAACCGCCCTTACGCTGGCGCTCTGCCTGGCCCTGCGCGACCGCTACAACCTGGCCGTCGTCACCAACGACATCTACACCCGCGAAGACGCCGATTTCCTGGTGCGCAACGAAGCCCTGGCCCCTGAGCGCATCATCGGCGTGGAAACCGGCGGCTGCCCGCACACGGCGATCCGCGAAGACGCCTCGATCAACCTCGAAGCGGTGGATCAACTGAACCGCCGCTTTCCGGGGCTGGATCTGATTCTGGTGGAGTCCGGCGGCGATAACCTGTCGGCGACCTTCAGCCCGGAACTGTCCGACCTGACCATTTACGTGATCGACGTCTCGGCGGGCGACAAGCTGCCGCGCAAGGGCGGGCCGGGGATCTGCAAGTCCGACTTGCTGGTGATCAACAAGGTCGACCTCGCGCCGCTGGTGGGCGCGTCGTTGGAACTGATGGACAGCGACACCACGCGCATGCGCAACGGCAAGCCGTTTGTCTTCAGCAATCAGAAAACCGGCTTGGGCCTGGAAGCAATCATCGCCTTCATCGAACGCCAAGGCCTGCTGACCGCAGCCTGATCACGACTTATCAACAAGGAAGCTTATCCATGACACTGAAACGCATCCTGGGCACCCTGGCCCTGCTGCTGACCCCGGCCATCGCCTTCGCGCACCCGGGTCATGGCGACAACGGTTTGATCGCCGGCATCAGCCACCCGATTGGCGGCCTTGATCACTTGCTGGCGATGGTGGCGGTGGGTTTGTGGGCGGCGCAGCAAAAAGGCGCCGCGCGCTGGGCGCTGCCGTGCACCTTCGTGGGCACCATGCTGATTGGCGGACTGCTGGGTTTTGAAGGATTGAACCTGCCGGCGCTGGAAGGCGGCATTGCGGCGTCGGTGCTGGCGCTGGGCCTGGCCGTGGCCCTGGCCGTGCGTCCGCCGTTGAGCGTGGCAGTCGGTGCGACGGCTTTGTTTGCGCTGTTCCATGGTGTGGCCCATGGGCTGGAGTTGCCGGACATGTCGAGCCCTTGGGCGTATGCCGCAGGGTTTGTGGCGGCGACGGCGGCGTTGCATGCCGCGGGTTATGCCGTGGTGCGCGTGTTGCCGCAAGCGGCGGCGCCGTTGGTTCGATTGGCCGGTGCGGCTTCGGCGGCGACTGGTGCGTGGTTGCTCGCAGGTTGATCTTTTATTGCCTGTGATGGCCCCTTCGCGAGCAGGCTCGCTCCCACATTGGAATGCGTACACCTGTGGGAGCGAGCCTGCTCGCGAAGACGGCCTGACAGACACCGCATCTCTCAGGCCTGCTAACATGTCGCGCAATCAACCCTGCCGTGACGACGCCAGCCAATGCCGCCTGTTTCCCGCTCTGCCTCCCAGCCTGAATTGACCGCTCTGTTCGCCTCGGTGCAACAGCATTTCCAGGACGTGATCGTGCCGCTCTGGCAAGGCCCCGGCTGGAATGCCGACATGGCGTTGCCTTATGAAGCGCTGGACGCCGGGCATCAACCGCTGCCGCCCCAACGCTATCGGGCGATGGCCTGCGCGCGGCAGCTGTATCTGTTTTCCAGCCTGATCGGCCAGGTGCCGGCCGCCGAGGAACGCGCTGCGGCGCTGTTCCGTTCCTTGCAACAGCATTTTCACGACGCCGAGCACGGCGGCTGGTTCTACAGCATCGACCCGCAAGGTGCGCCACTGGATCAGCGCAAAGACCTCTACACCCACGCCTTTATCCTGTTCGCCTGCGCCCATTACTGGGGCAAGGTGCGCGAGCCGCTGGTGGAATCGGTCCTCAACGCGACACTGGAAGTGCTGGCGCAGCGCTTCGCCACAGGCGACGGCCTGTACGAAGCCAGCCTCGACCGCGACTGGTCCTCGCTCGACTCCGGCCCCCTGCAAAATCCCTTGATGCATCTGGCCGAAGCTTTCCTCGCGACCTTGTCGGTGCGAGAAGACATCGCCGTACAGCGCGCGCTGGTCGAGTTATGCACAGCCATGCAGAAGCGTTTTATTGACCCGCACCACAGCGTGCTGATGGAAAAACCGCTGGGCGCTGTGGATAACTGGTTTGAACCGGGGCATCAGTTCGAATGGTATTTCCTGCTGGAGTCTTCGCCACTGCTGCACGGCTCAAAACTGCATGCTTCGCTGGAGCGCGCGTTTGTACTCACCGAACAACTGGGTGTTGATCCACAAACGGGTGCGGTGACGGCGATGCTCGATCTGAATGGCTCTGCCAAGGATGCCACTCAACGCATCTGGGCCCAGGCTGAATACCTGCGCGCGCTGACCTTGCGTCCAAATAGCGAAGGCTCGGTGCAACGCCAATTGCAGGCATTGCAGCAACGCTTTTTGCATGCGAGGGGGTGGTATGAATGTCGCGACGAGCAGGGCGAAGTCAGCCGCAAGGACATGCCATCGACCACGCCTTATCACTTGGCCACTTGCTATCGAGGGCTGGTCGATTATCTCGGCTGACTGACAGATAGCTATCGCGGGCAATTCGGATCGCCGCACCGCCGCTCCCACAGGTTTTTTGTCGTTCGCGAAATCACGATTCAACACAAGTCTTGTGGGAGCGCGGCTTGCCCGCGAAAGCCGTTATGCGGTCTTAACCCTTGGCATTACGCTCAATCGCAAACCCGGCCCACGTCTGGCTCACAGGCATCAATTCGAGGCTGTTGATGTTGATGTGCGCCGGGGCATTAAGCACCCAGAAAATGGTATCGGCGATGTCCTGCGGCTGGATCGGCTCGGCACCGGCGTAGGTCGCGTTGTAGCGCTCCTGGTCACCGGCGAAACGCACCAGCGAGAACTCGCTCTCGCATAGGCCCGGCTCGATATTGCTGACACGCACGCCAGTGCCTTGCAGGTCGCAACGCAGGTTCAGCGAGAACTGGCCAACGAATGCTTTGGTCCCACCATAAACATGGCTGCCCGGGTACGGATAGTTGCCGGCGACGGAGCCGAGGTTGACGATACCGGCACCGCGGCCGTGGGCGATCAGGCGTGGCAACAGCAGGCGAGTGGCGTACATCAGGCCTTTGATGTTGGTGTCGACCATGGTGTCCCAATCGTCGAGATCGCACTTCGGTGCCGGGTCAACGCCCAGCGCCAGACCGGCGTTGTTGATCAGCCCGCGCAGCTTGGCAAAGGACGGCGGCAAGTTGGCGATCGCCTCCTCCATGGCCTTGCGATCACGCACGTCGAGCACCAGGCCATGCACCTCGGTCTGCTTCGACAACTCGGCGCACAGGGCATTGAGGCGTTCTTCACGACGGCCTGTCAGCACCAGTTTCCAGCCGGCCTCGGCAAAACGACGGGCACAGGCTTCACCAAAACCAGAGGTCGCGCCGGTAATAAACAGGGTGTTGGACATCGTGTTCTCCTTGCTTCGGCTGATCGACAGCCATTGGAATAGAAAATCAGCTGGCAGCATGCCCGGCCTTGCCCACAGCGGCAACCGCCGCAAAAACTGTACAAAAAACAACCAGACCTTCCAAAGCCACAGGCACCGTGGCTTGCAGCCATGTACACGCACCTTATCCACAGGCCGGTCCACAGTTTCCGGGGGCAAGTGGAAAAGCTGCAAGCCGCTATCCACAAGGCTTTGCGGGTAGATTACAAAGTTTTTTGCTTGACCCTCGGGTACCAGCTGTGTAGCCCATGGCATTTTGCACGATGTGATGGGCAAACCGACGATGGCGCCAAGCCAGTAACTACGGCCCTCAGCCGAGTCTTTCCAGAGTTTAACCACAGACTTATCCACAGGCTGGCCCATTGCATTTCCAGCCACTTTGCCATCCAACAAAAAGGTTGACAAAGCCTGTTCCGGGTCAAGCAAAAACGCCTGATCAAAAAACAACCACATCGCTACAAGCCACGGATTCAAAGGCTCTCAGACAGCTACTCCCACGTTATTCACAGCCAGCTCCACAGTAAACGGGGACAAGTCAAAAGCGTGACAAAACAACTATTTGCAGCGGCTTTATGTCGCGCTTTGAGAGCTTGTGAATATTGTTTTCCACAATTTCCGGAAAGCACACTTGGCCCTTGCAGGAGCGGGCCTGTTTGCGAAAGCGGTGGGCCATTGAACACCTGTCGATTGGCACTCCGCTTTCGCGAGCAGGCTCGCTCCCACAGGGGGATTCGTGGTGTATTCGAGGTGTAAAAAAGCCCCGGCGATTGCTCGTCGGGGCTGTGGATATTTCGGCAGCGTGTCAGTGCCCGCCGAGATAGGCGTTACGCACTTCCTCGTTGACCAGCAGCTCCTTGCCGGTGCCCGTGATGCGGATCTCGCCGTTGACCATCACGTATGCCCGGTCCGACAGCTTCAACGCGTGGTTGGCGTTCTGCTCGACCAGGAAGATGGTCATGCCGGTACTCGCCAGTTCCCGCAGGGTCGCGAAGATCTGTTTCACCACGATCGGCGCCAGTCCAAGGCTCGGTTCATCAAGCAACAGCAGCTTGGGCCGACTCATCAACGCACGAGCGATGGCGAGCATCTGTTGCTCACCGCCGGACATGGTCATGGCCCGCTGGTTACGGCGCTCCTTAAGCCGTGGAAACAACTCGAACATGCGCTGCATGTCCTCGGCAGCGTACTTGTCACCGATAGGGATGGTGCCCATCAGCAGGTTTTCCTCGACGGTCATGTCGGGGAACACCCGTCGGCCTTCAGGCGACTGTGCGATGCCGTTGGACGCGATGTAGTGCGACGACTTGTGGGTGATGTCCACGCCCTGATAAATGATCTGCCCGCTAGCCGCTCGCGGCTGGCCGAAGATCGACATCAGCAAGGTCGATTTACCGGCGCCGTTGGAGCCGATCAGACTGACGGTTTCACCTTCTTCGATATGCAGCGAGACTTTTTTCAGAGCCTGGATCGGCCCGTAAAACACATCCAGATCCTTGAGTTCGAGGATGGGTTGACTCATAGCACCACTTCCTCTTCATCAGCGCCCAGATAGGCCGCAATCACTTTCGGGTCGTTGCGAATCGCTTCAGGTCCGCCCTCGGCGATGACGACGCCGTGGTCCAGCACCACGATGTGGTCGGAAATACTCATTACCATGCCCATGTCGTGTTCGATCAGCACCACGGTCAGATCGTGCTCGTCGCGCAGCAGACGGATCATCGCGCTCAGCGCTTCGGTTTCCTGAGGGTTGAGGCCGGCCGCCGGTTCGTCGAGGCAGATGATCTGCGGCCGGGTGCACATGGCCCGGGCGATTTCCAGGCGGCGCTGTTGGCCGTAGGACAGTTCACCGGCCAGACGGTTGGCGCAGTCCACCAGGTCCACGACTTCCAGCCAGTAGAAGGCGTGGTCCAGCGCGTCGCTTTCGGCCTTGCGGTAGCCCTTGGTATTGAGGATGCCGGCCAACATGTTGCGGTTGACCCACATGTGCTGGGCTACCAGCAGGTTTTCAAGTACCGACATTTCCTTGAACAGGCGAATGTTCTGGAAGGTGCGCGCCAGCCCGGCACGGTTCACCAGGTGGGTGCCGCCGAACATTTTGTAGCGCATCCGGGTGATGAAGCTTTTCGGCGAAACGAAATCCGTGGCTTTGAACGATTCGCCCAACAGCTGGATGACATCGGTGCGTTCGCCGCGGGTATTGAGTTCGATCCTGCCACCGGAGGCCTTGTAGAAACCGGTCAGGCAGTTGAACACGGTGGTCTTGCCGGCGCCGTTGGGGCCGATCAGGGCAAAGATCGAGTTGCGATGCACCTTGAGGCTGACATCGCTCAACGCCTTGATGCCGCCGAAGTGCATCATCAGCTTCTCGACCGAGAGTACGACTTCGCTCATGGCGCTACTCCTTTACGCGGGGTCACACCGGTACGGCTGATCCGAATCAGGCCGCGCGGTCGCCAGATCATCATCAACACCATCAACACGCCGAACAGCAGCACGCGATATTCCGCAAAGCCGCGCAGCAGTTCCGGGGCAACGGTCAGCACGAAGGCTGCAATCACCACGCCGATGGTCGAGCCCATACCGCCGAGGACCACGATGGCGAGGATCAGAGCCGATTCGAAAAAGGTGAACGAGGTCGGGTTGACGAAGCCTTGATACGTGGCGAAGAACACCCCGGCCAGGCCGGCCGTCGAGGCACCGATGGTGAACGCCGAAAGCTTGACCAGTACGTGGTTCAGGCCCATGGAGCGGCAGGCGATTTCGTCTTCACGCAAGGCTTCCCAAGCGCGGCCGACCGGCATCTTGACCAGACGATGCTTGATGTACAGCACGGCCAGCACCACCAGGAACAACACCGCATAGATGAAGTAATACTTCACGTCCGGGTTATAGGCGATGCCGAAGAACTCATGGAACGGGACGCCCCCCTCCTTCGCGCGCTTGCCGAACTCGAGACCGAAGAAGGTTGGCAATGGAGCCGCCATGCCATTCGGGCCGCCGGTCAGGGACAACCAGTTGTTGAGGATCAGGCGAATGATTTCACCGAATCCCAGGGTCACGATCGCCAGGTAGTCACCGTGCAATCGCAGCACCGGGAACCCGAGGATGCAACCGGCAAGGCCCGCGGTGATAGCCGCCAGCGGCAGCACCGTCCAGAAACCCAGACCGAGGTATTGATAACCCAGCGCCAGGCCGTAGGCACCGATGGCGTAGAACGCCACGTAACCCAGATCGAGCAGGCCGGCCAGGCCGACCACGATGTTCAGGCCCAGGCCGAGCAATACGTAGATCAGCCCGAGAATGACCACGCCCAGCAGGTAGGAGTTGGAGAAGAACGGGAACACCACGGCAACGAGGATCACCAGCGGGATGATCCAGCGCAGGCGGGATTTGTAATCAGGCGGCAGTACATGAACCCCGGAACCAGTGCTTTCAAAGCCTTCAAGGATTTTCAGACCCTTGGGCGTTTGCAGGAACAGGCTCAGGGCAAACCGGCCAGCCATGACGATGGCGACAATCCAGGCCACCCGGGTCGTTTCCAGATTGAAGCCGTAGCCGTCGAGGACCACGCCGACAATCGGGCCGAACACAATCAGGGCGACAAGGCCGGCAAGAATCGCGTCAACCAGGCTTCTTTTGAGATCAATGGTTTTTTTAGTGGTTGAAGACATCGCTTACACCTTCGACACAAGAGGACGGCCGAGCAGGCCTTGGGGCCGAAAGACCAGAACGAGAACGAGCAGCGAGAAGCTGAAAACGTCTTTGTAGTCCGAGTTGACCAAACCTGAGAACAGCGACTCGGAGATCCCGAGAATGATCCCGCCAAGCATCGCACCAGGCAGCGAGCCGATGCCGCCAAGTACCGCAGCCGTGAACGCCTTGATGCCGATGATGAAGCCGGCATAGAAGTCGAACGTGCCGTAGTTCATGGTGATCAGCACGCCGGCCAGGGCCGCCATCGCTGCACCGATGATGAACACGTAGGAAATCACGCGGTCGGTGTTGATCCCCAGGATCGAGGCCATCTTGCGGTCTTGCTGGGTGGCGCGGCACATGCGGCCGAGCTTGGTGTACTTGATGATGTAGGTCAGCAGGGCCATGCCGGCGAATGCGGCAATCAGGATAAACACCTTGGTGTAGGTCAACTGCACGAAGCCGGTGCCGATTTCGACGCGCCAGGCCCCCGTCAACAAGGTCGGAACGCCCTGTTGCTTGGCACCTTGGGCGATCTGGGCATAGTTTTGCAGGATCAGCGAAATCCCGATGGCGCTGATCAGCGGTGCCAGTCGGGTGGAGTTGCGCAGGGGCTTGTAGGCGACGCGCTCGATGACCCAGCCATACACCGCCGTGACCACGATGGTGAAGATCAAGGTGCCGAGCATCAACAGCGGGAAGGATTCAATACCGAAGTACGCCAGCAGAGCCAGACTGATTGCCGCGAGGTAAGCGGAAATCATGTAAACCTCGCCGTGGGCGAAGTTGATCATGCCAATGATGCCATAGACCATTGTGTAGCCGATGGCGATCAGGCCATAGACCGACCCGAGGGTCAGGCCGTTGACCAGTTGCTGCAGGAAAATACCATCCATAACGCAATCTCACGCATTTGAGAGACTGCACAGAAGCCGGGTGCAACGGACCGGGGTTCAGCCGCCGGGGCAACACGGTTGTGTGCAGCTCTACGAGAAAAGACAGGTACTGCACGGACATGTTCATAGACTGCCCGGTGCAACAGGCACCGGGCAGATCAGGTCATATCACTTCTGTTTTTCCAGCTGGTGGTATTTGCCGTCCTTGTCCCACTCGTAAACGACGTAGTCGGAGACTTTCAGGTCGCCCTTGGCGTCCCAGGTCTTCTCGCCCATCACGGTTTTGACCGGGTTTTTCTTCAGCCACTCGGCGGCTTTCTCGCCACTGTTGGACTTGGCGCCGTTGAAAGCTGCGGCCAGGGTCTGGACCGAAGCGTAGGCGTACAGGGTGTAGCCTTCAGGCTCGGTGCCTTTCTTGCGGAACTCGTCCACCACGGTTTTGCTGTCTGGCAGCAGGCGTGGGTCGGCGCCGAAGGTCATCAGTACGCCGTCAACGAATTGCGGACCGCCAGCAGTGGTGACCAGTTCGTCGGTCACGATGCCGTCATCGGACATGAACTTGACGTCTTTGAGGCCTTGCTCACGCAGTTGACGGACCAGAGGACCGGCTTCCGGGTGCAGACCGCCGAAGTAGACGACATCGGCGCCAGCGCCGCGGATCTTGGTGACGATGGTGCTGAAGTCTTTCTCGCCACGGGTCAGGCCTTCATACAGCACAGGCTTCACGCCGCGTTTTTCCAGTTGGGCCTTGGTAGCGTCCGCCAGGCCCTGGCCGTAGGTGTCCTTGTCGTGCAGGACAACGACTTTCTTGCCCTTGAGCACGTCGACGATGTAGTCACCGGCCACGATGCCTTGCTGATCGTCACGCCCGCACATACGGAACATGGCACTCAGGCCGCGTTCGGTAACCGCTGGGTTGGTGGAACCCGGAGTGATTGCAATGATGCCCGCTTCGTCGTAGATCTCGGAGGCCGGGATGGTCGACGAGGAGCAGAAGTGACCGACTACGCCGGCGACTTTCTGGTTGGTCAGGTCCTTGGCGACCGTCACAGCCTGTTTCGGTTCGCAGGCGTCATCGCCCTTCACCAGTACGATTTTTTCCCCGTTAACGCCGCCCGCCGCGTTGACCGCGTCGGCTGCAGCCTGTGCACCCTTCATGTACTGCTCGCCAAATGCCGCGTTGGCGCCTGTCATCGGACCCGCCACACCGATTTTCACATCAGCCTGTGCAAACGCAGAAACACCCAACGCAGTTGCCACTGCGAGGGCCAGAAAGCCTTTCTTGTAAAACGTCTGGGACATGAGGTGGTGCTCCAAGGTTTTTTTTAGTTGGCACTGCGACTTCTCTGAATGCTCAGAGCAAGGGCCGTGCCATCGGTTTTTTATTCTGAAAAAAGTCGCTGCTTTATTGTTATTTCGACTGTTTCGATCCCATTTTCATTGGGCGTGCAACCGTCTAAACCGCAGAAGGTGAAACCATTTATTTTTAAAGGCGCAACCCGCGTGCGCCATCATTGCAACCGCGGCGCCAAACGACGTGCAACCAGCCTGTAACAACGTGCGTCACCGAAGTGCACACTGCTGGTGCGGAACTGCTACAACCCGCACCTTTTACAGGCTAGTCGCTGCGCGAAAAAGCGCCGCTCCCAGCAACAAATTTCAACAATCAAATAACGATCCGCAAGCACTGGCCTGCGTGATACAGCGAGAAACCGGCCTCGTACAAACAACTGCGCAAACCCACCCCGGCCAATGGCTGCATGGGGGCAAAGGGAATGGGTAGCGCCTCAGGATTTCCGTTACACAGATAATCGGCAAAGGCTTTGCCGACCACCGTCCCCGTTGTCACGCCCCGGCCGTTGTAACCGGTGACTGCCACTAAACCGGGCGCCGGCTCGAACAAACGCATCAAATGGTCCGGGGTAAACGCGATGCAACCGGTCCAGGTGCATTCCCATTCCACGGGTTTGAGGTAGGGGAAATAGTGCTGCTGCACCCGATCGGCCCAGGCCTTGAGGAACCAGGCCGGTTTCTGATTGCCGTTACCGAGGCTGCCCAGCAACAGACGGCCGTCTTTGTCGCGACGAATACTGCTCAGTACCTGGCGCGTGTCCCAGGAACCCTGCCCGCCGGGCAGAATTTGCTGCGCGGCGTCTTCGGTCAGCGGGACCGACGCCACTTGATAGTAATAACCGGGGAAGAAATTGCGCCGCAACTCCGTCCAGTCACCTTCGGTATAAGCGTTGGAGGCGATGACCACTTGCTCGGCGAGCACTGATCCCTGAGCGGTTTGCACCGACCAGCGTTGGCCCTGACGTTCGAGTCGGGTCACCGGAGAATGATCGAACAGTTGGCCCCCGAGGCTGATGGCCGCTTTGGCCAGCCCCGTGGTGTAAGCCATCGGATTGATCGTGCCGGCACGCTTGTCGAGCAGCGCGGCAGCAATCTTTTTTGTACCCGTCGCTTGTTCGCAGGATTGCCCGGTCAGCAGTTCGACCGGTGCTCCGCGACGTTTCCATTGTTCTTCGCGACTGCGCAGATCGGCTTCGCCACGGGCGTTGTGCGCCATGTGCAGCGTGCCTTCGCGGCGTAACTGGCAATCGATGTTGTATTTGTCGACCAGGCTGAACACCAGCGATGGCGCTGCACCCAGCATGCGATTGAGCTGACTGCCCACCGCTTCGCCGAACCCGGCTTCGATCTCGTCCGGTGGAATCCACATTCCGGCGTTGACCAGACCGACGTTGCGCCCCGAACCGCCGTGACCGGCGCGATGGGCTTCGAGCACGCAGACCTTTTTACCTTTTTCAAGTAGATGCACCGCCGCCGACAGGCCGGTGAAACCGGCGCCAATGACGCAGACATCGACGGTAACTTCGCCCTTGAGCGCGGCATTGTCGGGCCTTTGCGGCGTCAGTTTTTCCCACAGACACTCTTCGCGTAACGGCATTGCCAGACTCCAACAGAATCCTAACCAACACACAGTTCAAGATGTAGGAGTGAGCCTGCTCGCGATAGCGATTTAACATTCAACATCTATGTTGACTGATAGACCGCAATCGCGAGCGGCTCACTCCTACAGGGGATCACTGTTCGACTCGAGGATCAGTCGAACGTGATGCCCTGAGCCAACGGCAACTCCAGCGAGTAGTTCACGGTGTTGGTCTGGCGGCGCATGTAGCCGCGCCATGCATCGGAGCCCGACTCACGCCCACCACCGGTTTCTTTCTCGCCACCGAACGCGCCGCCAATTTCCGCACCGCTCGGGCCGATGTTGACGTTGGCGATGCCGCAGTCGCTGCCCACCGCCGACATGAACTGTTCGGCTTCACGCACGTCGGTGGTGAAGATGCACGAGGACAGGCCTTGTGGCACCGAGTTGTTCAGACGCAGCGCTTCGTCGAAGTCCTTGTAACCGACCACGTACAAGATCGGTGCGAAGGTTTCATTGCAGACCACATCGCTCTGCTCCGGCATTTCAACGATGGCCGGCGAGACGTAATAAGCGTTCGGGTATTTGTCTTCCAGCTGGCGTTCGCCGCCAAACACCCGGCCGCCTTCGCTCAGGGCTTGTTCCAGCGCGTCCTGCATGTTTTCGAAACTGTTTTTGTCGATCAGCGGACCGATCAGGTTGCCCTCGAGCGGATTGCCGATGCGGACCTTGGAATAGGCAGCCTTGAGGCGAGTGACGATTTCTTCCTTCACCGACTCATGGGCAATCAGGCGACGCAACGTGGTGCAACGCTGACCGGCGGTGCCGACGGCGCTGAACAGGATGGCGCGGACGGCCATGTCCAGGTCGGCGCTTGGGGCGAGGATCATGGCGTTGTTGCCGCCCAGCTCCAGAATGCTGCGGGCGAAACGTGCGGCGATTTTTGGCGCCACTTCACGGCCCATGCGGGTGCTGCCGGTGGCGCTGATCAGCGCGACACGCGGGTCATCGACCAGCGCTTCGCCGGCATCGCGGCCGCCGATGATCACTTGGCTGAGGTGTGGAGGTGCGTCGCTGAAGTTCTTCAGTACGCGGTCAAACAGCGCCTGGCAGGCCAGTGCGGTCAGTGGGGTTTTCTCGGACGGTTTCCAGATCACCGGGTTGCCGCAGACCAGCGCCAGCGTGGTGTTCCAGGCCCAGACCGCAACCGGGAAGTTGAAGGCGCTGATGACGCCGACGACGCCCAGCGGGTGCCAGGTTTCGCGCATGTGGTGGCCAGGACGCTCGGACGCGATGGTCAAGCCGTACAGCTGACGGGACAGGCCGACGGCGAAATCGCAGATGTCGATCATTTCCTGAACTTCACCCAGGCCTTCCTGTGTGATCTTGCCCGCTTCCCAGGACACCAGCTCGCCGAGGTCGGCCTTGTATTCGCGCAGGATGTCGCCCAGTTGACGCACCAGTTCGCCACGGCGCGGGGCCGGGACCTTGCGCCACAATTCGAACGCATGATCTGCACGACTGATGTGCTGCTCGACTTCAGCGGCGCCTTCCCAGTTCACGGCAGCGATCCGGCTGCCATCGATCGGCGAATGCACCGGCACTTTGCCGTTCTGGTACAGGGCCGGGTTCACACCAAGACGATCAAGCAATGCGGCAACCATGGGTCACTCCTCGAGCAAAAAACAGAAAACGTACAGCCGGACATTCACGGCTGATCAGACCTGTAGTTTTAGCTCCCCGGAGGTTACCCAACAAACGACCTTTAAGAGAGATATCATTCCGTTTATTCATGCTTTGAATTGCTGGCAGTAAAAGAAACAAGAAAAAGGACCGTCCATGCTGAATAAACGCTATTTGCCGTCGATCACCGCACTGCAGTGTTTCGAGGCCGTGACCCGGCATTTGAGCTTCACCCGGGCCGCCGAAGAGCTGAACCTGACCCAGAGCGCCGTCAGCAAACAGGTCGCGCAACTCGAAGAGTTGTTGCAGCACTTGCTGTTCCGCCGGGTGCGCCGACGCCTGCAAATGACCCCGGCCGGTGATTTGTACCTGGTGGAAGTACGAAAAATCCTCACCCAGGTCGAGATGTCGACCCATTACCTGCGTTCCTACGGTGGCGAAACCGAAGTCTTGCGGGTTTCGACGCCGCCGACCTTCGGCGCACGCTGGCTGGTGCCACGTCTGAAAGGCTGGCGCCTGCGCCATCCATCAATCCATCTGGACCTGTGCAGCGAGCAGGAAGCCGACGATTTGCTGCAAGGTCGCAGCGACCTGGCGTTCTACTTCGGCCAAGGCTCGCGGCCCGGCACCGAATGCCTGAAGCTGTTTGGCGAGGAGCTGGTGCCGGTCTGCGCGCCGGGCAGCCTGCCGGACACGCCGTTCACCGACCCTACGCAGCTCGCCGACCTCGTCCTGTTGCAAAACGCCTCGCGGCCCCAGGCCTGGCACGATTGGTTCGACAGCCAGGGCTACCACACTGAACACAGCTACCACGGCCCGCGCTTCGAAACGTTTTATATGTGCATCCGCGCCGCCCAGGTCGGCTGCGGCGTGGCGCTGTTGCCAAGGTTTTTGGTGGAAGAAGAGTTGGCGGACGGCAAACTGGTTATCCCCTGGAAACACGCGATGCCAAGCACGGATGCCTATTACCTGGCGTATCCCGAGCACTCGGCGGAAGTGCCCAAGGTGCGCGATTTTGTGAAGTGGATGCTCGAGCAGATCGACAGCCCGGATGCGCCGTAGATTTGAAGCCCCGGCTAATTCTTGTGGCGAGGGAGCTTGCTCCCGTTGGGCTGCGCAGCAGTCCTGTATTGGGGGCGCTTCGCACCCCAGCAGGAGCAAGCTCCCTCGCCACAAGGATATGCACTGTCTAAAAAATCGCTGGCAATAACTGCCTCTGATATGCGCCACTAGCCCCATTCATAGAAACAGCTGAAACGTCGCGACCACAGGCCGCGGCCCGCCTGGAGAACCCCGTTATGAGCGAGAGCGTGTTTGGCGATCGCATTGTGCAGAACCTGCTCGACACCGATTTCTACAAACTGACGATGATGCAGGCGGTGCTGCACAACTACCCGAACGTGGAAGTCGAATGGGAGTTTCGTTGCCGTAACAGTGAGGATCTGCGCCCGTATCTGGCAGAAATCCGCTTCCAGATCGAACGCCTGGCCGAGTTGAGCCTGAGCGCCGACCAGTTGAGCTTCATGGAACGCATCAGCTTCATGAAGCCGGATTTCCTGCGTTTTCTCGGGCTGTTCCGCTTCAACCTGCGTTACGTCCACACGGGTATCGAAAACGGCGAGCTGTTCATCCGCCTGCGCGGGCCGTGGTTGCATGTGATTCTGTTTGAAGTACCGCTGCTTTCCATCGTCAGCGAAGTGCGCAACCGCTATCGCTACCGCGAAATTGTTCTGGAACAGGCTCGCGAGCAGCTCTACCGCAAGTTCGACTGGTTGACCGCCAACGCCAGCAGCGACGAATTGTCCGAACTGCAGGTAGCCGATTTCGGCACACGCCGTCGTTTCTCGTTCCGCGTGCAGGAAGAAGTGGTGAACGTGCTCAAGCACGATTTCCCCGGGCGTTTCGTCGGCACCAGCAACGTGCATCTGTCACGGGAACTGGACATGAAACCTTTGGGCACCATGGCCCACGAATGGATCATGGCGCACCAGCAACTCGGTCCCCGACTGATCGACAGCCAGATTGCCGCCCTCGATTGCTGGGTGCGCGAGTATCGGGGTCTGCTGGGGATTGCCCTGACCGACTGCATCACCATGGATGCCTTTCTCAACGACTTCGACCTGTTCTTTGCCAAGCTCTTCGACGGCCTGCGCCATGACTCCGGCGATCCGGTGATCTGGGCAGAAAAGGCGATCGCCCATTATCAAAAGCTGGGCATCGACCCGATGAGCAAGACCCTGACGTTCTCCGACAGCCTGACGCTGCCAAAATCCCTGGAAATATTTCGGGCGTTGCGCGGTCGGATTAATGTCAGCTTTGGGATCGGCACCAACCTGACGTGTGATATTCCGGGTGTCGAACCGATGAGCATCGTGCTTAAAATGGCGGCCTGCAACGGCCAGCCCGTGGCAAAGATTTCCGATGAGCCTGGCAAGACTCACTGCAAAGACCCGAATTTCGTCGCCTATTTGCGACACGTTTTCAAAGTACCTGCCGCCCTTTCCAGCACATCTGGCACCACTAGCAAGGAGTGAATTCATGCAAGCCGTACAGCGTGAGATTGCTGAGCAGCTCAAGGTTCAGCCGCCATTCGCCGACCACGCAGCCCTTGAGGCCGAGGTCGCCCGGCGGGTCAGCTTCATTCAGGATTGCCTGGTCAATTCCGGGCTCAAGACCCTGGTACTCGGCATCAGCGGCGGCGTCGACTCGCTGACCGCCGGCCTGCTGGCCCAACGCGCCATGCGTGAGTTGCGCGAGCAAACCAGCGACAAAAGCTACAAGTTCATCGCCGTGCGCCTGCCTTATGAAACCCAGTTCGATGAACACGATGCCCAGGCCTCGGTGGATTTCATCGCCCCGGACGAACGTCACACCGTGAACATCGGCCCGGCGGTGAAAGCCCTGGCCAATGAAGTGGCGGCCTTCGAGGGCAAGCACGCGGTCTCGGTGGATTTCGTGCTCGGCAACACCAAGGCGCGGATGCGCATGGTCGCCCAGTACACCATCGCCGGCGCGGCGCACGGGCTGGTCATCGGTACCGACCACGCAGCGGAAGCGGTGATGGGTTTCTTCACCAAGTTCGGTGATGGCGCCTGCGACCTGGCCCCGTTGAGTGGCCTGGTGAAAAACCAGGTTCGAGACATCGCCCGCAGTTTCGGCGCGCCGGAATCGCTGGTGGAAAAAATCCCGACCGCCGACCTTGAAGACCTGTCGCCGGGCAAACCCGACGAAGCGTCCCACGGCGTGACCTATGCCGAAATCGACGCGTTCCTGCACGGTCAGCCGGTGCGTGAGGAAGCGTTCAGGATTATTTGCGATACGTATAAAAAGACCCATCACAAGCGCGTGATGCCGTTCGCGCCTTGAAGCTGCGGCGTCTGTACTGACGCCATCGCGAGCAGGCTCGCTCCCACAAGGACAACGCTGTACCTGTGGGGCGAGCCGGCTCCGGGCGGCGTTCCGACGAAGAACGATGACTCGGTCTTTCGTCAGGCACAAAAAAAGCGTCCCAATCGGGACGCTTTTTTATGTACTCGAATCGATTACTTCAGGGTAACCGTACCTTTCATCATCGAGATGTGGCCCGGGAACGAGCAGAAGAAGCCGTAATCGGTGCCCGCTGTCAGCTTCGATACATCGATGGTCAGCGTATCCTTCTCTCCGGCTCCGATGATTTTGGTATGAGCAATAACGCGATCATCACCGTCTTTCAGATAGTTTTTGTCGATACCGGCTGCCAGGCCATCGGTAGCGATCGGCTGCATATCTGCCGCTTTACTGATCACCAGGTTATGGCCCATGACATTTTTCGGCAGGCTGCCGGAGTGGGTCAGTTCTACGGTAAACGTCTTGCAGCTTTTGTCGATTTCGATGGCCTTGGTGTTGAAGGTCATTTGATCGGTGGAGTCGACAGTGGCCTTGCATTCAGCAGCCATCAGTTGGCTGCTGGCCAGTGTCAGCAGGGATACCGCAACAAGTTTGGCAAACATGGTGAATCTCCAAGGCAGGGGTTAACAAAAGTGCGAATGGACAGAAGACTGCCTGAAAACTGCGCAAGTTCCTATGACCTGAATCAAAAATTGTATACAACTTTCGGGCTATGACACCTATCGAAACAATCTACCAGCCAGACGTCTGGCCCGGCCCTATCATCAGGCCATCATCCCTGATCTGGAGCGCCTGTCATGTCCTTTAACAGCCTGTTGCGCAGTTTGCTCGCCGCTTATGCCTGTGGCGCCAGCGGCACCTACGAAACACCTGAACGCGAAGTTTAGACCTTGGAGCGCCGCCCGCCTGCCTTTACTCTATGGCCATCCTGACCGTGGAGTAAGGCATGTCTTTAGCGTCCGTTTGTGTATTTTGCGGTGCCAGCACCGGCACCAGTCCGGCTTATCGTGAAGCGGCTGTCGCCCTCGGGCGAGCACTGGCCGAGCGCAAGCTGACCCTGGTTTATGGCGGCGGTGCCGTCGGGCTGATGGGCATCGTCGCCGATGCGGCACTGGCGGCCGGCGGCGAAGTGATCGGGATCATTCCGCAAAGCCTCAAAGACAAGGAAATCGGCCACAGCGGCCTGACTCGTCTGGAGGTGGTCGACGGCATGCATGCGCGCAAGGCGCGAATGGCCGAGCTCAGCGATGCCTTCATCGCGCTGCCCGGAGGCCTGGGCACCCTGGAAGAATTGTTCGAAGTCTGGACCTGGGGCCAGCTCGGCTACCATGGCAAACCGCTCGGGTTGCTGGAAGTGAACGGTTTCTATAGCAAATTGACCGGTTTTCTTGATCATATCGTCGGCGAAGGCTTCGTTCGCGAAGCGCACCGTGACATGCTGCAAGTGAGCGAATCGCCGCAAACCCTGATCGATGCGCTGGACGCTTGGCAGCCGACAGTGGTGCCCAAATGGACAGAGCAAAAACCCAGCTAACGGCTCGGTCCCGATACAGGGCAGAATATGCGCCGCTCAACCTCACCTTCGACCCCAGAGGATCGCCCATGGCTAAACCTAATTATTCCTTCGCCAAACGTCAGAGAGACTTGGCCAAGGAGCAGAAGAAAGAGGAAAAGCTTCAGCGCAAGAAAGCTACAGCTGAAGAAGAAGCAGCAGCACTGAACCCGGATGCCGAAGGCGAAGTGGCTACAGACGAAACTGAAGCACCGAAAGATCAGGCGCCCGACGCCTGAGACCCTCAGGGCCCGATGATCTGATCAGGCCCACCGGATCTGTGTCCAGGGTCAGCAGTTCCTTGCTGACCCTCACAGGCCAACCTGAAACACCCCATCCCGAACTGACTTACACCGCTCCTACAGGGGATTTTGTTAGTCCAGGGGCATCACGGTGACGCGGACCTCGGGGTCGTGATTGCCGCCCCCCAGAATCACCCCACGCAACGGCGACACATCGGAAAAATCCCGTCCCCAGGCCAGGGTGATGTGCTCCAGCGCCGGTTGCACATTGTTGGTCGGATCAAAATCCACCCAGCCCAGCACCGGGCAAAACACCGAAACCCAGGCATGCGAGGCATCGGCGCCGATCAGTCGTGGCTGGCCGGGCGGTGGCTGGGTCAGCAGGTAGCCGCTGATGTAACGCGCCGCCAGTCCACGGGAACGCACGCAAGCGAGCATCAGGTGCGCGAAGTCCTGACAGACCCCGCGCCGACGCTCCAGCACCTCCACCAGCGGCGTTGCCACTTGAGTCGCCTCGGCGTCGAAGGTGAATTCGCTGAAAATCTTCTCCATCAACGCCTGGACGCCCAGCAACAAAGGCTGTCCCGGAGGAAAACAGCTTTCCGAGAATTCGACAAAGTTGCGCTTCAAATGCACATAGGGCGATTCAAACCGGTAACGGCACGCTTCCAGTAAATCTGTAGAAAGCGGCTGACTGCTGTAGGTCAGCGCATTGCGGGTTTCTTCCCACGCGGGGGATTGATTGAAATCCAGCGTTGGCCGGGCCAGCACCTCGACCGTGAGCCGGGCGTTGACCAGCAATTCATCATGCGGCCGCTCAAACGCCAACCGGGTGAGCGGATTGCCAAATACATCCAGCTCATCCCGGCGCGAGGTCGGGTCGGGACTGATCTGCAAGTGTTGTTCAGTGCAACGCTGCCAGGCACAGGCCCGTGGCCACAGGTGCGCGAGTTGCTGGGCCAGGGACACCGGGCTGTCGTAGTGATAATGGGTGTCGTGGAGAATCTGGTAACGGGCGCTCATCAGACGGACACCGTGCGCTGGCTGACATCATCGACATGGGCGAAATGGCGCAAGGCCAGACGATCCGACACTTGCCCGCTGGCATCGGCGATCTCTTGCAGCAAATCGGCCAGACCGTTGATGGCGGCGCGAACGCTGGCTTCGCCGAACAACGAATTCTCCAGGCAACCCAGATCGAACCGCGCCAGGCGCTCCACCAGTTGCGGCAGACCGGCTTCGCGAGGCACGCCAAAATCATCGTTCAAGCGTTTCAGGGTGCGGGTCACCAGTTTTAACTGGAATAGCACCGCATGAGGGTTTTGCTCGTCGAGTAGCAAAAGATCGAGCACCGGAATCAACTGTGCCACCGCCAGGTACCGCGAGCGGTATGTGATGCTGCTGTTGCCCAGTTCCAGCAGCCATTCCAGCCCAGCCTGATCGAAGGCACCGACACCGCGCAGAAACGCCGCCAGGCTGGCGCTGAGAAATTGCAGACGCTCGATCCGCCGACCGATCATCAGAAAACGCCAGCCTTCATCCCGGGTCATGTCGTCCAGGGCAAAACCGGACAGTGCCGCCAGGGACATCACCAGCCGGTTGAGGAAATCCAGTAACTCACCGAAATCCGGCTCTTCGGTTTCCAGCTCCATGGCTTCGCGCTGCAATTCCACCAGCGCCTGCCAGTTTTCCCGCGAGAGCTTGCCGCGCACTTGCGAGGCGGCCCACTGCAAGCGCTGCAAATTGGAGCGCAGGCTGAAGGGCCAATCATCGCCGAGTAACGCCGCCAACAACCGCTCGGGCAACTCACCTTCGTCTGGCAACAGATTGAGGCGCTCGCCGAGGTCGACCGCCGCTTCCAAGGCCTGCGGGTCATCGCCATCAACGTAGCGCGCCAGCATGATCCGCAGCAATCGCGCGCTGTCATCACAGCGTTCGCAATAGCGGCCAAACCAGAAAAGGTTCTCGACCACCCGCGACGGCAGGTACGGATCGCGCCGAACCAGATCATGCACACCGATCGTGCGCTGGGTTTTCCATTGCTCGCCGCTCGGCGGACGATCCCCCAATACCCAGGTGTCCTTACTCGCACCGCCGCGCTGCATCGACACCACTTCCGCATCCGCTTCGGCGGCCACCCGGGTCAATCCGCCCGGCAACACCCGATAACCGTCTTGACTGGCCACTGCATACATACGCATTCCAATGGCTCGCGGTTGCAGCTGACCGTCCTCGGCCTGCCAGATCGGTGCCTGGGACAATTGCGCCAACTCTTGCGCAACATACGCATAAGGCCGCGCCTGCATGCGCTCAGCCAAGGCCTGACGCTGTTTTTCACTCAAATCGCGGCCAAATACAGGGGCGAAGCTTTGCGACGGGAAGGCGGGTTTGATCAGCAATTCCGGCAGTTTCTCCAGCGCCTGGGCCAGCACCGGCGCTTCGCCACACCACCACGTCGCAATGGACGGAAGGATCAGTTCTTCGCCGAACAGGAATTGATTGATCTTCGGCAAAAAGCCGAGCAACCCCGGCGACTCGAGTACTCCGCTGCCGAGGGCATTGGCCACCAGCACGCGCCCCTGCCGCACGGCTTCGAGCAAGCCCGGCACACCGAGTGCCGAGTCGGTACGCAGTTCCAGCGGATCGCAGAAGTCATCGTCGAGCCGACGCATGATCGCGTGAACCCGACGCAGGCCACTGAGGGTCTTCAGGTAGACCGTGGCATCGCGCACCGTGAGGTCGCCGCCTTCCACCAGTGGATAACCGAGCTGGCGCGCCAGATAGAGATGTTCGAAATAGCTTTCGTTGAAACGTCCCGGCGTCAGCAGCACGATCAGTGGCGCGTCTTCATCGTTTGGCGCCTGGCGGACGAGGGTTTCCTGGAGTGTCCGGAAGAACCCGGCCAGGTGCTGCACCTTCAGGTCGCGATACAACTCGGGAAAGGCTCGGGACACGATGGTGCGGTTTTCCAGCGCATAACCGGCACCGGAAGGCGCTTGAGTCCGGTCCGCCGTCACCCACCAGCGGCCATCCGGCGTGCGCGCCAGATCCACGGCGTACAAATGCAGAAAAGCCCCGTCCGGCGGCGTAATGCCCTGACAGGGCCAGAGGAAATTGTTGTGGCCAAATACCAGTTCCGCCGGCAGCAGCCCTTCGGCAATCAATCGCTGCGGGCCGTAAAGGTCTGCCAGCACGGCGTTCAACAACCGAGCTCGCTGGGCAATCCCGGCCGATAACTGCTGCCACTCATCTGCCGCAATCACATGCGGCAGCAGGTCAAGCTCCCACGGCCGATCCGCGCCCTTGGGGTCGGCGTAGACGTTGTAGGTCACGCCGTTTTCCTGGATCTGCCGGGTCAACAAAGCCTGACGCTGCACCAATTGCGCTGGCGTGCTGCGTTGCAATTGGTCGAACAACCGGCGCCAGTGGGGGCGCACGGCGCCGCTGTCGTCGAGCAGTTCGTGATAAGTGCCCGCCGTCAGCGGGTAGCGGTCAAGCAGGTCAGGCATGGAAAGCTCGGCAGACAGCAAAGAACGGTCAGACTAACGCAGGCTCATGACGCCCGGATAGACGAAAAATCCGAGCGTCGTGTACGGTTTAGAAACGTCGTAAATCGAGCGTCATCGGCAGCTCGTCATTAATTTCCAGAATCGGTATCGGAAGTTTCCCCGGGCTGTGTCCGATGCGGAAGAAACGCGCCATCCGTCGGCTCTCGGCCTCATTGGCATTCACCGGCAAGCTGTCGTAATTACGCCCGCCCGGATGGGCGACGTGGTATTGACAGCCCCCCAGCGAACGCTGCATCCAGGTGTCGAGCAGGTCGAACACCAACGGCGCGTGGACCGGGATGGTCGGTTGCAGGCAGTTGGCCGGTTGCCAGGCGCGGAAACGCACGCCGGCAACGAACTCGCCGACGCGGCCGGTCGGCTGCAACGGTACGGGAACGCCATTGCACGTCAGCAAATAACGCTGCGGTGCCAGACCGGTGAGCTTCACCTGCAAGCGTTCCAGCGACGAATCCACGTAGCGCACCGTGCCGCCGACCGCGCCCTCCTCACCCAGTACATGCCAAGGCTCCAGCGCCTGACGCACTTCCAGTTCGATGCCACTGACCGCGTAATCGCCAACCTTGGGAAAACGAAATTCCAGATGCGCGGCGAACCACTCTGCGCGCACGGGATAACCGGCGGCATTGAGATCGACGATCACATCGGCGAAATCCTGCTCGATAAAGTGCGGCAGCAGGAACCGGTCATGCAGCTCAGTGCCCCAGCGCGCCAGTTTCGGCGGTGCATACGGCTCGCGCCAGAACCGCGCCACCAGCGCCCGCAGCAGCAACTGTTGCGCCAGGCTCATGCGCGCATGCGGTGGCATTTCAAAGGCGCGCAACTCAAGCAATCCAAGCCGCCCCGTCGCGCCATCCGGCGAATAGAGCTTGTCGATGCAGAACTCGGCGCGGTGCGTATTGCCGGTCACATCGATCAGCAAGTTGCGCAGCAACCGGTCGACCAGCCACGGCGCACACTCCTCGCCCGGCTCCGGCATCTGGGCGAAGGCGATTTCCAGTTCGTACAAGGCATCGTTGCGTGCTTCATCGACACGCGGCGCCTGGGACGTCGGGCCGATGAACAAGCCGGAAAACAGGTAGGACAAGGACGGGTGGTTATGCCAGTAACTGATCAGGCTGCGCAGCAGGTCGGGACGGCGCAGAAATGGTGAGTCAGCCGGCGTCGCGCCACCCAGGACGAAATGGTTGCCGCCGCCAGTGCCGGTGTGCCGGCCGTCGATCATGAATTTCTCGGTGGTCAGTCGGGTCTGGCGCGCTTCTTCGTAGAGGAACTCGGTGCGCTCGACCAGCTCATCCCACGTGGCGGACGGCTGCACATTGACCTCAATCACGCCCGGGTCAGGGGTGATACGGAAGTTGCTCAAGCGCGGATCGCTCGGCGGCTCGTAGCCTTCCAGCAGCACCGGGCAATGCAGTTCCTGCGCCGTGGCCTCGATCGCGGTGACCAGTTCCAGATAATCTTCGACCCGTTCCAGCGGCGGCATGAACAGGTACAACCGACCTTCCCGTGCCTCGGCGCAGAATGCGGTGCGGGTCAGCCAGTCGGCGGATTCATCGACTTTCAGTTCCCGCTCGACCGGTTCGGCCGGTGCTCCCGGACTGTTCAACTGCTGAGTGTCTGGTAGCGAGGGGAATGCCTGATTCGGATCGTTAGGATGGATGAACGGATACTCCGCCGCTTTTACCCATGGCTGCGAGCCCAACGGAAGCCGATAGCCCAACGGTGAATCACCGGGCACCAGTCGGCAGTGCTCGTCACGCAGGTACCAGCGACCGCTCTGCCATTGATCACCCTTGGCGGTGCGCGCCAGCGGCAGGACCTGACCGATCACCTTGTCCAGGCCCTGGCTGAAGACTTTACGCAGGCGGGCCCGCTCCAGCGGTTCTTCAAGACGCGAGTCTTCGGCGCTGACGTTCAGCGGCAACGTGCCTTCGCGCCAGAGGTAATAGAAATTGTCTTCGTAGGCGGGGAAAACAAAGCGTGTCGGAATTTTCAGGCGTTCGGCGACACTCGACAGAAAACGCCCGGCCAGTTCGCCATCGGCACCGTAGTCTTCCTGCTCATCGGCAATCAGCGCGCTGTTGTGCCAGATCGGCACGCCATCGCGCCGCCAGTAGCAGTTCAGCGACCAGCGTGGCAGTTGTTCGCCGGGATACCACTTGCCCTGACCGAAATGCACCAGGCCTTTGGGCGCGTAGTGTTTGCGCATGCGCTGGAACAGCTCGGCGGACAGCCGACGCTTGTCCGGGCCAAGTGCGGCGGTGTTCCACTCGGCGCCGTCCGGATCGACAATGGAAACAAACGTCGGCTCGCCGCCCATGGTCAGGCGCACGTCGCCCTCCAGCAGGTCGGCATCGATCTGCCGCCCCAGCGCCTGGATCGCCAACCACTGATCTTCGGTATAGGGCTTTGTTACTCGCGGCGCTTCCCAGATCCGCTCCACGGACATTTCGTGGGTGAACTCGCACTCGCACGGTTCCACCAGGCCACTGATCGGTGCCGCAGAGCCCGGATCGGGGCTGCACGCCAACGGAATGTGTCCTTCACCGGCAAACAGCCCTGACGTCGCGTCCAGGCCGATCCAGCCGGCGCCGGGCAAATAGACCTCGCACCAGGCGTGCAAGTCGGTGAAATCCACTTCCGTGCCCGAGGGACCGTCGAGGCTTTTGACGTCGGCGGTCAGCTGGATCAGATAACCAGAGACGAAACGCGCCGCCAGCCCGAGGTTACGCAGCAACTGCACCAGCAACCACGCCGAGTCACGGCAGGAACCGGACGCATGCTCAAGGGTGTGCTCGGGAGTTTGCACCCCCGGCTCCATGCGGATCAGGTAGCCGATGTCTTCGCTCAGGCGCTGATTGAGCGCCACGAGGAAGTCGACGCTCGGCAGCGGTGTGCGGTCGATGCCGTCCAGATAGGCCTTGAACTTCGGCGTCAGGGGCAAGGTTTCCAGGTACGGCGCCAGTTCCTTGCGCTCATCCGAGGCGTAGGTGAACGGGATCTTTTCCGCGTAGGGCTCAAGGAAGAAGTCGAACGGATTGAACACCGCCATCTCCGCCAGCAGATCGACCTCGATACGCAGCTCAGCGGTTTTCTCCGGGAACACCAACCGCGCCAGGTAATTGCCCTGGGGGTCCTGCTGCCAGTTGATGAAATGCTGCTCGGGGGAAACTTTCAGCGCATAGGACAGAATCCGCGTGCGACTGTGGGCGGCCGGGCGCAGGCGAACGATCTGCGGACCGAGCTCGACGGCGCGGTCGTAGCGGTAATGCGTGACGTGGTGCAATGCGACATGAATCGACACGGCGTGCCTCCTGCGAGCCTTAAGCGTATTGGGAAAGCGCGCAAGACTTATGCCATCCAGCAGCGCTGGCGCTTTCTTCGATTGCTTGAGGCAGTACAGCACCAAAATCGGGCGATGCGGGAAATTGGTTTGAGAGGATTGCACGCAAATGTGGCGAGATAACTACGAACGTTCCCACGCTCTGCGTGGGAATGCAGCCCGTGACGCTCTGCGTCACTGGACGCGGAGCGTCCCTTGAGGCATTACCACGCAGCGCGCGGGAACGATCAGCAGACAATAAAAAACGCCAACCCGAAGGTTGGCGTTCTGTTATCAGCGGTCAGCGTTTAGCGCGGCACTACCGGCTTGCGCGCAGGCTTCGGTCCCTTGCCTTTGGCCGCGTCCTTGCGATCTTTGGCCGCCTGTTGGTTGCGGGCGAATGCCGCCGCCTTGGCCTGTTCACGCTTGTCCCACGGATTGCCGCCATCGCTGGCACGCGGTGGCAGGCCGGTGTGCTGGGTCAGGATCTTGGTGGTTTTTTCCCCTGCAACCTTGTGACTGCCGGCCGGCGTCGAGTTCTTGCGACGGGCGCTCTGGTAGCTGTCGGTCGCCGGCTGATGCAGCGGGATCAACTGGTTCTTGCCCGGTCCGATCAGGTCGGCGCGGCCCATGCGGGTCAACGCTTCACGCAGCATCGGCCAGCCTTTCGGGTCGTGATAACGCAAGAACGCCTTGTGCAGGCGACGCTGCTCTTCACTCTTGACGATGGTCACCGCGTCGCTCTTGTAAGTGACCTTGCGCAGCGGGTTCTTGCCCGAATGGTACATCGCGGTGGCGGTGGCCATCGGCGACGGGTAGAACGCCTGCACCTGGTCGGCGCGGAAGCCGTTGCCCTTGAGCCACAGGGCCAGGTTCATCATGTCTTCGTCGGTGGTGCCTGGGTGGGCGGCGATGAAGTACGGAATCAGGTACTGCTCTTTCCCGGCTTCCTTGGAGTACTTCTCGAACATGCGCTTGAACTTGTCATAGCTGCCGATGCCCGGTTTCATCATCTGGTTGAGCGGACCTTCCTCGGTGTGTTCCGGGGCGATCTTCAGGTAACCGCCGACGTGGTGGGTCACCAGCTCTTTGACGTATTCCGGCGACTCGACCGCGAGGTCGTAGCGCAGCCCGGACGCGATCAGGATCTTCTTCACACCCGGCAAGGCACGGGCGCTGCGGTACAGCTGAATCAGCGATGAGTGATCGGTGTTCAGGTTGGGGCAGATGCCCGGGAACACGCACGACGGCTTGCGGCACGCGGATTCGATTTCCGGGCTCTTGCAGGCGATGCGGTACATGTTCGCAGTCGGGCCACCGAGGTCGGAAATCACGCCAGTGAAGCCTGGAACCTTGTCGCGGATCTCTTCGATTTCGCGAATGATCGACTCTTCGGAACGGTTCTGGATGATCCGGCCTTCGTGCTCGGTGATCGAGCAGAAGGTGCAGCCACCGAAGCAGCCACGCATGATGTTCACCGAAAAGCGGATCATGTCGTAGGCAGGAATTTTTTCCTTGCCATACGCCGGGTGCGGAACCCGTGCGTAAGGCATGCCGAACACGTAGTCCATTTCTTCAGTGGTCATCGGAATCGGCGGCGGGTTGAACCAGACGTCGACTTCGCCATGCTTCTGCACCAGGGCGCGGGCGTTGCCCGGGTTGGTTTCCAGGTGAAGCACGCGGTTGGCGTGAGCGTACAGAACCGCATCGCCACGGACTTTCTCGACCGAGGGCAGACGAATCACGGTTTTGTCGCGGGTCATTTTCGGGCTGGCCAGGATCTGCACGACCTTGGCTTCGCTCGGGTCTTCAACCGGGCCTTTTTCCTGCTCGATCGCGCAGGCCTGGGTGTCCTGGGTGTTCACGTACGGGTTGATGATCTTGTCGACCTTGCCCGGACGGTCGATGCGCGTGGAATCGACTTCGTACCAGTCTTTCGGCGTGTCACGACGGATGAACGCGGTGCCGCGCACGTCAGTGATGTCTTCGATCTTGTGACCGAAGGACAGACGCTGGGCGACTTCGACGATCGCACGCTCGGCGTTGCCGTAGAGCAGGATGTCGGCGCAGGCGTCGATCAGGATCGAGTTGCGCACCCGGTCCTGCCAGTAATCGTAGTGGGCGATGCGACGCAGGGAAGCTTCGATGCCGCCGAGCACGATCGGTACATTCTTGTAGGCTTCCTTGCAGCGCTGGCTGTAAACCAGGCTCGCGCGGTCCGGACGTTTGCCCGCCAGGCCACCCGGGGTGTAGGCGTCATCGGAACGGATTTTCTTGTCGGCGGTGTAGCGGTTGATCATCGAATCCATGTTGCCGGCCGCGACACCGAAGAACAGGTTCGGCTCGCCGAGCTTCATGAAGTCGTCTTTGGACTGCCAGTTTGGCTGGGCAATGATCCCGACGCGGAAGCCTTGCGACTCCAGCAGCCGGCCGATGATTGCCATGCCGAACGACGGATGGTCAACGTACGCATCACCGGTGACGATGATGATGTCGCAGGAATCCCAGCCAAGCTGATCCATCTCCTCCCTGCTCATCGGCAGGAATGGCGCCGGGCCGAAACATTCGGCCCAGTACTTGGGATAGTCAAATAACGGCTTGGCTGTTTGCATGACGATGACCGGTGTTGAGATGAAAAATCGCGGGCGCGGAATATAGCACAAAAAACAACCAATTCCGACGGCTATGGTCGGAAATTGCGGCGCCCGTTTCGCGCAAAGATCCAGAGGCCAGGCGCAACCCTTGTGGCGAGGGAGCTTGCTCCCGCTGGGCAGCGAAGCGGCCCCAAAACCTTCGACCGAATTTTTCCAGACGGACCGCATTCCTCAGCTTTGCGACTGCTGCGCAGCCGAGCGGGAGCAAGCTCCCCACAGGCAAGCGTCCTGCCTGGGCGTTACTCGTCGTCGAAGTTGTAGCTGCCCGGTGCGAGGTTTTCGAAGCGGGTGTACTTGCCGATGAACGCCAGCCGCGACGTGCCGATCGGGCCGTTCCGCTGCTTGCCGATGATGATCTCGGCGATGCCTTTGTGCTCAGTTTCCGGGTGGTACACCTCGTCCCGGTAAACGAACATGATCACGTCAGCATCCTGCTCGATCGCTCCGGATTCCCGGAGGTCGGAGTTGATCGGGCGTTTGTTCGGTCGCTGCTCCAGGGAGCGGTTGAGCTGGGACAACGCCACCACCGGGCAGTTGAATTCCTTGGCGAGGGCCTTCAAGGAACGGGAGATCTCGGAAATCTCGTTGGTCCGGTTGTCACCGCCCGAACCCGGGATTTGCATCAATTGCAGGTAGTCGATCATGATCAGGGCGATGTCGCCGTGCTCACGCACCAGGCGTCGGGTACGCGCACGCATTTCCGACGGGCTGATGCCGGCCGTATCGTCGATGAACAGTTTGCGATCATTGAGCAGGTTGACCGCCGAGGTCAGGCGCGGCCAATCGTCGTCGTCCAGGCGACCGGCACGGACCTTGGTCTGGTCGATACGGCCGAGGGACGACAGCATACGCATGATCAGCGATTCGCCTGGCATCTCGAGCGAGTAGACCAGTACGCACTTGTCACTGCGCAACACGGCGTTTTCCACCAGGTTCATCGCAAAGGTGGTTTTACCCATGGATGGACGGCCGGCGACGATGATCAGGTCAGACGGTTGCAAGCCACTGGTCATTCCGTCGAGGTCGGTGTAACCGGTGGACAGACCAGTAATGGCGTTGTCGGTGTTGAACAAGGTGTCGATGCGGTCGATAGCCTTGGTCAACAGGTCATTCACACTCACCGGGCCGCCGGTTTTTGGCCGGGCCTCAGCGATCTGGAAGATCTGGCGCTCGGCTTCGTCGAGAATCTCTTCAGCGGTACGGCCTTCCGGGTTGAAGGCACTGTCGGCAATTTCGGAGGCAATGCCGATCAGTTGGCGCAAGGTTGCCCGCGCACGAACAATCTGCGCATACGCCTTGATGTTGGCGACGGACGGCGTGTTTTTCGCCAGCTCACCCAGGTATCCGAGACCACCGACCTGCGAGGTCTGACCTTCCTTGTCCAATTGCTCGGCAAGGGTCACGACGTCGATGGGGGAGTTCTGGTCGGCGAGCTTGGCGATCGCGCGGAAGATCAAACGGTGGTCATGCCGATAGAAATCGCCGTCCGACACTTGATCCAACACGCGTTCCCAGGCGTTGTTGTCCAGCATCAAACCACCGAGCACGGCCTGTTCGGCCTCGATGGAATGCGGCGGCACCTTCAGGGCAGCGGTTTGCAGATCGTATTGCTCGGGAGCGGAGATATCGTTCATGGCCACTAGAAATTGGGGGTTTCAGAAAGACAAAGGGCACGACCTGTAAACAGGATCGTGCCCGATGTTACCGGCAAGCACCCGAGGGTGCCAGCCGACAAGTGCTGCTTAAGCTGCTACCACGACAACGCGTACGGTGGCTTCAACTTCGGCGTGCAGGTGCACGGCTACGTCGAATTCGCCTACGTTGCGGATGGTGCCGTTCGGCAGACGAACTTCGCTTTTTGCCACTTCAACGCCAGAGGCGGTCAGTGCATCAGCGATGTCGTGAGTACCGATCGAACCGAACAGCTTGCCTTCGTCACCAGCGGTGGCAGTGATAGTCACTTCCAGCTCAGCCAGTTGGGCGGCACGGCTTTCAGCCGAAGTTTTACGGTCTGCTGCGGCTTTTTCCAGCTCAGCGCGACGCTCTTCGAACGCAGCCAGGTTGGCAGCGGTCGCAGCGGTAGCTTTGCCGTAAGGCAGCAGGTAGTTACGACCGTAACCAGCCTTAACGTTTACTTTGTCACCCAGGTTGCCCAGGTTGGTGACTTTTTCCAGAAGGATCAGTTGCATGTGAAAATCCTCTTAACTTTTAACCTTCACCGTTCGCGCTATCGACGTCTTTCGGCGTCGAACGACCGCGAAAATCAATCAGGCTGTCGACGATGGCCAAGACCACCAGCAACGGATAGATCAGCTGCATGAACAGCAACAGCGTGACGTACAACCCCACCAGCCAGAACCTGGCCAGTCGCTTTTGCGCCACCAGCCCGTGAATCAGGGCCAGCCCGGCGAACACCAGCGGTACGCTGCACAACGGCGTCAACATGGCCATCTGTGGACCGATGTTCGGTCCCAGAAGCATGAACGCCAGCAGCAACATCGCTGGTAAAAGCGGGAATCGGATGGCGCGAAACTCGCGACCAAAACCACCCGGGTTGTACAACAACGCCTGCCAGTAGCGCCCGACAATCAGGCTCAGCACACTGACGATTTGCAACAAGGCCGCAATCAGGCCGGTCAGGACCGGTGCAATCAGGGACGCAAAATGCGCTTGCTCGTCTACCGACAACTTCTGGTAGACATCACCGAGTAGCGACGGCATGACTTTTATCAAAGCCTGCGCCAGCATCTCGATTTGGGGAGCAAAAACTGTCCCCAGCACCACTGCAAACACCACTCCCATCGCTATGCTGACCAGCAGCACGCGGTTCCAGGACTCGCTTGCGCGCAAAACCAACGCAAGGCTCGAAGACCCCAGCAGCACCAGAAGTGCCCGTGGGTCATCGGAGTAAAGCCACCAGATCAACGCCGGCAGCAGCCCCAGAGCAAGTACGCCAATGGCGTCCTTCAATCCGCGCCGCAGGAGCACAAGGCATCCGGCGGCAGCACCCAACCAATACAACAACGGCAGTATTGCGCATCCAGCCACTACCAGAGTGGCCTGCATACGGCCGCGCATGATGAACTCAGCTAAGGCGCGCATGCATTCAATCCTTTGCTACGTGTCGACTGCCCGGTCTCAGCGGCCGTGGCTGTCGGTGTAGGCCAGCAGGGCCAGGAAGCGGGCGCGCTTGATAGCGGTGGCCAGCTGACGCTGATAACGAGCTTTGGTACCGGTGATGCGGCTTGGAACGATTTTGCCGGTCTCGGATACGTAGGCTTTCAGAGTGTTGAGATCTTTGTAATCGATCTCTTTCACGTCTTCAGCGGTGAAGCGGCAGAATTTACGACGACGGAAGAAACGTGCCATTTGATAGGCTCCTTAAAAGGTCCGTGGATTACTCGTCAGCGTTATCGCTGTTGTCGCTGTCATCACTATCAGCGCTTTCAGCGCCTTCGTGCTCAGGACGGTCGCGACGCTCACGGCGCTCACTGCGGTTTTCTTCAGCCTTGAGCATCTCGGATTGGCCGGTAACGGCTTCTTCGCGACGGATGACCAGGTTACGGATCACTGCATCGTTGTAGCGGAAGTTGTCTTCCAGCTCGGCCAGGGCCTTGCCAGTGCACTCAACGTTCAGCATCACGTAGTGAGCCTTGTGAACATTGTTGATTGCGTAGGCCAGTTGACGACGGCCCCAATCTTCCAGACGGTGGATTTTGCCGCCGTCTTCTTCGATCAGCTTGGTGTAACGCTCAACCATGCCGCCGACTTGCTCGCTTTGATCCGGGTGGACCAAAAAGATGATTTCGTAATGACGCATGAATGCTCCTTACGGGTTGTAGCCTGCCGTTCAAAAACGGTCAGACAAGGAGTGAATGACACTTATGGACTTGCTTGCGATAGACACGTGAGTGCCTGCCGTCACAGCAAGGGGCGCAATTGTAGAGAAGGGATAGAAGAGGTGCAAGGCAATTGGTGATTATTTGAACAGTTCGTTCGCACCGCAACTTTTCGCCCTGACACAAACCACTGTGGGAGCGAGCCTGCTCGCGAAGGGGGCATGACATTCAACATTGATGCTGAATGTTACTCCGCTTTCGCGAGCAGGTGCGCTCCCACAGGGATTACAACCGGCTTAAGACTTCTTGCCACCCGCCGCAGCTTTGACGCTGCGCTGGCGCTGGGCCTCGAACAGGCAAACGCCAGTCGCCACAGACACGTTGAGGCTGCTGACGCTGCCCGTCATCGGCAGATGCACCAGGTAGTCGCAAAGATCGCGAGTCAGGCGACGCATGCCACTGCCTTCCGCGCCCATGATCAGGATGGTCGGGCCGGTCATGTCTTGCTGATACAGACTCTGCTCAGCCTCGCCCGCCGTACCGACAACCCACAAGCCACGCTGCTTGAGTTTTTCCAGGGTTCGCGCCAGGTTGGTCACGGCGACCAACGGAATCACTTCCGCCGCACCACAAGCCACCTTCCGTACCGTCGGGGTCAGGGTGGCTGACTTGTCCTTCGGCACGATCACCGCCAGCGCACCGGCCGCATCGGCCGAACGCAGGCAAGCGCCCAGATTGTGCGGATCGGTCACGCCGTCGAGCACCAGCAGCAGCGGCGCGCCTTCGGTGCGATCGAGCAACTCGTCGAGCATCGCTTCGCCCCAGACCTGGCTCGGGCTCACATCCGCCACGACGCCCTGGTGCACACCCTCAACCCAGGCATCCAGCTCACGGCGCTCGGCCTGGCCGACGGCCACGCGATTTTCCGCAGCCAGGGCGATCAGTGTCTGAACCCGCGGATCACTGCGGCCTTCAGCCAGCCAGATTTGCTTGACGCGTTTCGGGTGGTGACGCAGCAATGCTTCTACAGCGTGCACGCCGTAGATCTTTTCCAAATTACTCATGACTTGGCCTTAGGTTTTCGCGCACCGCCGCTTTTGGCTGGGGCCGAACCCGCTTTCGGCGGGCCTTTACGGTGTTTGCTTGGCTTGCTGCCGGGGGCCTTGTCAGGCGCCGACCGTCCGGTCTTTCCCCCAGACGCCGCTTTACCGCCGCTTTTTGCTTCAGACAGTAACGCCTGTTTCAATTCACGGCTTTTACGCAACTCGGCATTTTTCGCCGCAGCATCGCTTGGGCGATAGGCTTCGACAGCCTTTTCCTTGGCAGGACGACGACCGGTTTTTGCCGGTGCCGGTTCTGCTGCGGTTTTGGCCGATGTCTTGGCGGCTGGCTCGGTCTTTTCAGTTCCGCGCTTTTTGCGGCCGATCGGCGCGCTGATGGTTTTTTCCGCCATCTCGAAGTCGATCTTGCGCTCGTCGAGGTCAACGCGCATCACGCGCACTTCAACGGTGTCGCCAAGGCGGAAGCTGCGACCGGTACGCTCACCGGCGAGGCGGTGGTGCACAGGGTCGAAGTGGTAGTAATCGCCCGGCAGCGCGGTGACGTGCACCAGGCCTTCGACGTAGATGTCGGTCAGCTCGACGAACAGACCAAAACCGGTCACTGCGGTGATCACACCCGGGAACGATTCGCCCACACGGTCTTTCATGAACTCGCACTTGAGCCAGTTCACCACGTCGCGGGTGGCTTCGTCGGCACGGCGTTCGCTCATCGAGCATTGCTCGCCGAGCTGCTCCAGCGCCGCTTCGTCGTATGGATAGATGCGCGCTTTCGGAATAGTCATCGCGCCGGCACGGCGAACGTGCGGGGTGTTCTGCTTGGAATGGATGACGCTGCGGATCGCCCGGTGCGTGAGCAAGTCCGGGTAGCGGCGGATCGGCGAGGTGAAGTGGGTATAGGCTTCGTAATTCAGGCCGAAGTGGCCCTGGTTATCGGCGCTGTACACCGCCTGGCTCAACGAGCGCAGCATGACGGTCTGGATCAAGTGGAAATCCGGACGGTCCTTGATGCTGGCCAGCAAGGCCTGGTAATCCTTCGGCGACGGGCCGTCCTTGCCTTTGTGCAAGGACAGGCCGAGCTCGCCGAGGAAGGCGCGCAGTTTTTCCAGACGCTCCGGTGGCGGACCGTCGTGGACGCGATACAGCGCAGGGATTTCGTGCTTTTTCAGGAATTCGGCGGTGGCCACGTTGGCCGCCAGCATGCATTCCTCGATCAGCTTGTGCGCATCGTTACGCACGGTCGGACGGATTTCGGCAATCTTGCGCTCGGTACCGAAAATGATCCGGGTTTCCTGCGTTTCGAAATCGATCGCGCCACGCACGTGACGAGCAGCCAGCAGCACTTTGTACAGTGCGTAAAGCTGCTTGAGGTGTGGCAGGACGTCGGTGTACTCGCCACGCAGCTGACGCGCTTCTGTGAGTTTCGGCGTTTCCAGCATCGCGCTGACCTTGTTGTAGGTCAGGCGGGCGTGGGAGTGAATCACCGCTTCATAGAAGCAGTAGTCGGTCATCTCGCCGGTTTTGGAGATGGTCATCTCGCAAACCATGGCCAGGCGATCGACGTGCGGGTTCAGCGAGCACAGGCCGTTGGACAGCTGCTCCGGCAGCATCGGCACGACGCGCTCGGGGAAGTACACCGAGTTGCCGCGAACCTGGGATTCGTTATCCAGTGCCGAACCGATCTTCACGTAGCTGGAAACGTCGGCAATCGCCACGTACAACTTCCAGCCGCCGGAGAACAGGCGCAGCTTGCCAGGCTTGGCTTCGCAGTAAACCGCGTCATCGAAGTCGCGCGCATCTTCACCGTCGATGGTCACGAACGGCAGATGACGCAGGTCGATGCGCTTCTCTTTGTCTTTCTCTTCAACTTCAGGCTTGAGCTTGGCGGCTTCTTTGAGCACCGCCTCAGGCCAGACGTGAGGAATATCGTAGGTGCGCAGGGCAACGTCGATTTCCATGCCCGGCGCCATGTAGTTGCCCACGACCTCGACCACGTCGCCTTGCGGCTGGAAGCGTGGGGTCGGCCAGTGCGTGATCTTCACTTCGACGAATTGACCGATCTGCGCGTTGGCGTTACGACCCGGAGTGACCAGCACTTCTTGCTGGATCTTCGGATTGTCCGCCACCACGAAGCCGATACCGCCTTCTTCGAAGTAGCGACCGACGATGGTCTCGTGGGCACGGGACACCACTTCGACGATCATGCCTTCGCGACGACCGCGACGGTCGAGGCCAGACACACGGGCCAGGGCTCGGTCACCATCGAACACCAGGCGCATTTGCGCCGGGCTCATGAACAGGTCATCGCTGCCGTCGTCCGGGACCAGGAAGCCGAAGCCGTCACGGTGACCGCTGATGCGGCCCAGGATCAGGTCGAGCTTATCCACAGGCGCATAGGTGCCGCGACGGGTATAGATCAGTTGAGCGTCGCGCTCCATGGCGCGCAGGCGGCGACGCAGGGCTTCGATCTGGTCTTCCGTGGTCAGACCAAACTCTTCCACCAACTGCTCGCGGTTAGCAGGCGAACCCCGATCAGCAAGGTGCTGAAGGATCAGTTCGCGGCTAGGAATAGGGTTTTCATATTTTTCCGCTTCACGAGCGGCCTCGGGATCGAGGGACTGCCAATCGGCCATTAGAGAGTTTTCACCTTGTCTATATGCGGGTTAGTTTGGCATAGGCGTAATGAAACGGGAAATTTCAGGCTGCGACAGCCTATCTAAAGCCTTATATCGACAGCGCAAAGCTGATTTAAATGCCGCTGGTAAAATTTTCCAGGTTTTTTTGATGCCAGGGGTTTACAGTTAAAAAGACGCTCCGTATAGTGCGCGCCATCGACGACGCACTAGCGTTGCCGATACTGCCCAGATGGTGAAATTGGTAGACACGCCAGCTTCAGGTGCTGGTGACCGCAAGGTCGTGGAAGTTCGAGTCTTCTTCTGGGCACCAATTACGAGCTTGAGATTAGATCAATTTCAAGGCTCACACAAAAACCCGCGAAAGCGGGTTTTTTGCATTCTAAACATCTGATTTATTAAATCTAAATCAGGGGTTTACAGATCAAAACGCTCTCCGTATAGTGCGCCACATCAACAGCGGCGACGCTGAAGATTATGCCCAGATGGTGAAATTGGTAGACACGCCAGCTTCAGGTGCTGGTGACCGCAAGGTCGTGGAAGTTCGAGTCTTCTTCTGGGCACCAATTCAAATTCAAGGTTTCGATCTTGGATTTCACAGAAACCCGCGAAAGCGGGTTTTTGCGTTTCTGGCATTCAAAAACTTCAAGCCATTACTCCTCCCTCGCCAAAGAGATCGCACCCCCTCTAGCAAAACCCTCTGCGCCCCGCAAGGCGCACTTGAGAAACAATATCGTTTATCATTGTTTCAAGTTTTTGCAATGCGACAGTGAGGAACCCTGCGAATGATGTTTCGAAATACCCTGCGCCGCGGCCTGACCTTCACCCTGCTCGGCCTGGCACTCGCCACTCCCCTCTCCCAGGCTGCTGATACAGTTTCCCTGACCCTCTACAACGGCCAACACAAGGAAGTCGGCGACGCCATCGCCAAAGCCTTCGAAGCCAAGACTGGCATTCACGTCAACGTACGCAAAGGCAGCAGCAATCAGCTCGCCAGCCAGGTCGTCGAAGAAGGCGACCGCTCTCCCGCCGATGTGATCTACACAGAAGAATCGCCTCCGCTGAACAAACTCGGCGAACAGGGCCTGCTGGCCCAGACCGACGCCGCCACCCTCGCCGTTCTGCCGAAAGACTACGTCGCCGGTAATGGCACCTGGATCGGCATCACCGCCCGGGTCCGCGTGGTCGCTTTCAACCCGAAACTGATCGATGAAAAAGACCTGCCCAAGTCGGTGATGGAATTCTCCGATCCGAAATGGCAAGGCAAAGTCGGTTTCGTGCCTACCAGCGGCGCGTTCCAGGAACAGGCCGTGGCAATCATCAAAGTGCATGGCATGGACGCGGCCGAAGAATGGCTGACCGGCCTGCGCGCGTTCGGCAAGACTTACAGCAACAACATGGTTGCGCTGAAAGCGGTGGAAAACGGCGAAGTCGCCACCGTGCTGGTGAACAACTACTACTGGTTCGCCTTGCAACGGGAAAAAGGCCAGCTCGACTCGAAACTGCATTACTTCACCGGCGGTGACGTCGGCGGCTTGATCACTGTTTCCAGCGCCGCCGTGCTGAAATCCACCAAGCATCCAAAAGAAGCCCAGCAATTTCTCGCCTACATGGCCAGCGAAGAAGGTCAGCGCGTGATCACCCAGACCACCGCCGAATACCCGCTGCACAAAGGCATGGAATCGGATCGCGGTCTCAAGCCGTTCAGCGAACTGGAGGCACCGAAAGTCACCCCGGCCGACCTCGGCAACGCCGAAGAAGCCCTGGACCTGGAACGTGACGTTGGCTTGAACTGATGAGCGCATCGTTATCCGCCCCCGCCTCGCGCGGGGGTTACGTGCCACGGCGCAAGCGGCCGTCGATCTGGCTGCTGCTGCCGGTTTTGCTACTGGTGGTGCTCAGCCTTTTGCCGCTGGTGTATGTCGGGCTCAAGACTTGGCAGGCCGGCTGGGCCGAGGCGCTGCATTTGCTGTGGCGGCCTTATGTGTTCGGGCTGCTGCGCAATACGTTGGCGCTGATGATCGGCGTGACCGTCGCCTGCGGCGTGATCGGTTTGTCCCTTGCCTGGCTGCTGGAACGCAGCAATCTGCCAGGACGGCGTGTGTGGGGCGTTATCCTGTGCTTGCCGTTCGCCGTGCCGGCGTTCGTCAGCAGTTTTACCTGGGTATCCCTGAGCGCGCATTTCGAAGGCCTGGGTGGGGCGATCCTGGTGATGACCCTGTCCAAGTACCCGTTGATCTTTCTGCCCGTCGCAGCAACCCTGCGCAACCTCGATCCGTCCCTGGAAGAGTCAGCCCGCACGCTGGGACAGAATCGGTGGGGCGTGTTTTTCAGGATTACCCTCCCCCTGCTTTGGCCGTCCCTGCTTGCAGGTTCGCTGTTGATTGCCCTGCACATGCTGGTGGAGTTCGGCGCCCTGTCGATCATCGGCCTGCAAACCTTTACCACCGCGATTTATCAGCAGTTCGAACTGGAATTCAGCAACGCCAACGCGGCGATGCTGTCGGCGGTGCTTCTGGCGCTGTGCCTGGTGCTGTTGTGGCTTGAGTTGCGAGTACGCGGCAAAGGCCGGCACGTGCGCACCGGCCAGGGCGCAGCGCGGCAGGCGGAACAGGTTCGACTGGGGCCGTGGACGGTTGCCGGACAGGTTTACTGCCTGGCATTGGCAATCATCGGCAGCGGCATTCCGCTGGGGATGCTGGCGTACTGGCTGGCGGTAGGTTCGTCGGCAGCATTCCCGGTGGCAGCAATCAGCGAGGCGCTACTGTCGTCCCTGGCGCTGTCGCTGGGTGGCGCTGCACTGTGCCTGGTGCTGGCGGTGCCGGTGGGATTGCTGGTGGTGCGGCACAAAGGCCGGCTGGCGATCTGGGCCGAGCGCTTGCCCTATCTGCTGCACGCGCTGCCAGGCTTGGTGATTGCGCTGACGCTGGTGTATTTCGCCCTGCATTACGTGCCGGTGCTGTACCAGACTTCGGCACTGCTGCTGATCGCTTATGCGCTACTGTTTTTGCCATTGGCGCAGGCACCGATTCGCACGGCGCTGAACAAGGCCGCGCCGCAACTGGAAGAGGCGGCACGCACGCTGGGGGCATCGTCTTTCAGTGCGTTTTGCCGGGTGACGCTGCCGATCATCTTTCCAGCACTGGGTGCAGCGTTTGCGCTGGTGTTTCTGGATGCGATGAAGGAGCTGACGGCGACGCTGCTGTTGAGTCCGACCGGGCTCAATACGCTGGCGACGGAGGTTTGGGCGCATACCGCGAACGTGGAGTTCGCGGCAGCGGCGCCTTATGCGGCGTTGTTGATTCTGGTGTCGGGGCTGCCGGTTTACCTGTTAACAACCCGGATGTATTTGAGCCGTTGAGATCGCCATCGCGAGCAGGCTCACTCCCACATTTGATCTGAGGTGGTCACAAATTCTGTGCCCACCCACAAACCCGTGGGAGCGCGCCTGCTCGCGATGACGTCAGCTCAACCAATACAAATCTTACGCCCTGAACTGCCCCAGGCTCGCCTTCAGCTGCGCCGCCAACCCATCCAGCACCTTGCCGCTGGCCGTGGTTTCCACCACCGCCTGAGCCGCTTTCTCAGCCTGTGCATGAATCGTCTCAACCCGACCCCGCACCGCCTGCGCACCTTGCGCCTGATGCGCCGCTGCCTGGGTCGCCAGACCAATCGCCGCATGCACCTGCTCGACCGATGCCTGCACCGATTGCTGCAACCGTGCGCTGTCACGCAATACCAGCAAACCTTCATTGGCCTGACGCCCGGCCTGGCCGATCGCTGCCACCGCTTCACGTGCACCTTGCTGCAAGGCCACGATGTGCGCCTGGATGTCGCCGGTGGAGCTTTGAGTCTTGCTCGCCAACGCCCGGACTTCGTCCGCCACCACCGCAAAGCCGCGACCGGTTTCGCCGGCACGCGCCGCTTCGATGGCGGCGTTCAGTGCCAGCAGGTTGGTTTGCTCGGCGATCCCGTGAATCACCGTCAGCACCACTTCAATCTGCTCGCTCTGCTGCGCCAGACGCTCGATGACTTTCGCCCCGGTATCGACCTGCCCGGCCAACGCCTCGATCAGGCTACCGACCTTCGCCGAAGTTCGAGTGTTCTCATCGGTGGCCGAACGAATATCCACCACTTGCTGCAACGCAGCCTGCATGGCGTTGCTTTCCGATTGGGCTTCATCGGCCATCTGCGACAACGCGCGCAGGCTCTCAGCCACTTCATCACGCTGCATGCCCGCCGCCGCATCAGCTCCGGCATTGCGCAGGGTCATGGCGCCGATTTCCACACCGGTACGCTGGGCCACATCGCCCGCTTCGCGCACGATCGGCTGCAACTTATCCACAAAGCGGTTGACCGCCGCGGCCATATCGCCGATTTCATCTTTGCTATTGATCTGCACGCGCTTGGTCAGGTCGCCCTCACCCGCCGCCAGGTCATCCATGGCGGCGATGAGCATTTTCAAGCGATTGACCACGCGACGGCCCAGCACCACCGCGAGCAACAGCAGCACACCGCAACCGACCAGCGCCAGGAACATCCCGATGCGCCAGCGCAATGTCGACGCCGCTTCCTGCACGGTGCTGGTGGTGTTGGCTTTCATTTCAGAGGCCGTAGCCTGCGCAGACGTCAGACGCGCACGCATCGCCGTGGCGCTGTCGGCGGCCGCGCCTTTGAGGCTGTCGCCAACCAGTTGATCTCCGCTGGCGATCAGCGCCGCAAAACGTTTATCCAGGGCCGCCAGATCAGTTTCCACCGAGGCGGTCGAGACACCCATCAAGACCTTGCCGATTTCCACGCCGTTGGGGTTGATCGATGCTTCGAGGTAGTAGACCGATGGATCGTTCTTCGCCGCGTCCAGCACTTTGTCCAGCGCACGCTCGCCCTGGCCTTTCTCCAGCAGCGCCTTGTTGATCGGGTTTTCGCGGTTGAGGTAGCGCGTCAGGTGTTGACCCGTCGCGTCGTCATACACCACGAACAACACGTTGGGATTGCGCTGGGCTCGACGGGCAAATTCGGACAGGGTTGGAACGTCGCTGTCCCACATGGCGCGCGGAGCGACCGAGGCCAGCAGTTGCGCCATGTCGTTGGCCGAATCCTTGAGATCCTTTTCCAACGTCGCACGCAATTGCACCTGCTCGTCTTTCAAGCGAGTCGACAAGCCGGCGGTGAGTCGCTGACGGGTGCTGGTAGAGAGGTTGTCCAGGCTCGACGTGACTTCACGCCCCGCCTGCTCAAGCTCTCCAGACAGTTTTTGGCTGTCGACACCCAGACGCACACCAAGATCAGCCTCAAGCGCAGTCACCGTGCTCCGAGTCAGAGCAACAGCCACCAGCACCTGCACCAAAAGGGCGATACCAAGGGTAACGAACACAGGCCGCAACAAACGGCTTTGTAACAATGAGAGAACGGCCGACACTTGGAATCCCTCTGCTTTGGCGCCATTAAATTGATGGCGCACTGGAAGCGATGCTTTTATTCAACATCACAGCAAAGGTCATGCCGTCCGGCAGGTATAAATGACAAAGGGCCCAATCAAGGGCCCTTTGCTTTCTACATCAACAACTTATTAAGCGAACGGGTGACGCAAAACGATGGTTTCGTTGCGGTCCGGGCCCGTCGAAATAATGTCAATCGGCGCACCGACCAACTCTTCGACGCGCTTGATGTAGTTGCGAGCAGCTTGCGGCAGCTCTTCCAGCGTCTTGGCACCGACGGTGGATTCGGTCCAGCCTGGCATCTCTTCGTACACCGGCTCCAGGCCGATGTAGCTGTCGGCGTCAGTCGGCGCGTCGATCACTGCACCATCCTGGTTCTTGTAGCCAACACAGATGTTGATGGTTTCCAGACCGTCCAGCACGTCCAGCTTGGTCAGGCACAGGCCCGAGATGCTGTTGACGTCGATAGCGCGACGCAGGATGACGGCATCGAACCAGCCGCAACGACGGGCACGACCGGTGGTAGCGCCGAACTCGTGGCCACGCTTGGCCAGGAATGCACCCACGTCGTCGAACAGCTCAGTCGGAAACGGACCCGAACCCACGCGGGTGGTGTACGCCTTGGTGATGCCCAGGATGTAATCCAGGTACATCGGACCAAAACCCGAACCGGTAGCGATGCCGCCCGCGGTGGTGTTGGAGCTGGTGACGTACGGGTAGGTACCGTGGTCGATGTCCAGCAGGGAGCCTTGGGCGCCTTCGAACATGATGTCTTTGCCAGCGCGACGCAACTCGTGCAGCTCGGCGGTGACGTCGAGCATCATCGGCTTCAGCAGCTCGGCGTATTCCATGCACTCGTCGAGTGTTTTCTGGAAGTCGATCGCAGGCTCTTTGTAGTAATTGACCAGGACGAAGTTGTGGTAATCCAGCAACTCACCCAGCTTGGCGGCGAAACGCTCACGGTGGAACAGGTCACCGATGCGCAGACCGCGACGTGCAACCTTGTCTTCATAAGCCGGGCCGATGCCGCGACCGGTGGTACCGATCTTCAGCTCGCCACGGGCCTTTTCACGGGCCTGGTCCAGCGCGACGTGGTAGGACAGGATCAGCGGGCAGGACGGGCTGATACGCAGGCGCTCACGCACCGGTACGCCTTTCTCTTCCAGCTTGATGATTTCCCGCAGCAGAGCGTCGGGTGCAACCACCACGCCGTTGCCGATCAGGCACTGCACGCCTTCGCGCAAAACGCCCGACGGAATCAGGTGCAAGACGGTTTTTTCGCCGTCGATCACCAGGGTGTGACCCGCGTTGTGGCCACCCTGGTAGCGCACTACGGCGGCAGCATGTTCGGTCAGCAGATCAACGATCTTGCCTTTGCCCTCATCACCCCATTGGGTGCCCAGGACTACGACATTCTTACCCATAACACTTGTCCTCATTCGCGCAAACTTGGTGCCGGCCGCAGCCGACAGGAAAACTCAAGAAGCCAGTGGCGATACTTGCCAAAGCCCGTTCTGCTGAATCAATTGCCGGTCGCAGTCCGCTTCACGGGCGGCGGCCAAAGGTTGTCCAGGCAACGCCTGAACGACACGCTGACCCTCACTGCGCAACTGACAAACCTGCTGCCAGAGTGCCGCATCCGTACTGTCAGGCATCCAGATACCGCCAGACGGTAGCTTGATCTCAGCACGCCCCAGGGTCACCAGGGTTTTCAAATCGGTGGAGAAGCCGGTTGCCGGACGAGCGCGACCGAAGTCGGCGCCGATGTCGTCGTAACGACCGCCCTGGGCAATGGACTGGCCAACACCCGGTACGAACACCGCGAACACCACACCGGTGTGGTAGTGGTAGCCGCGCAACTCGCCCAGGTCGAAATAAAGCGGTAACTCCGGGAAACGCGTGGACAGACGCTCGGCAATCGCCAGCAAATCGTCCAGCGCCGCCAGAACCGGCGCTGGCGCATGCGCCAGACGCTCGCGAGCAGCGCTCAATACTTCACGGCCGCCACACAGATCGACCAACGCGCGCAACATGCCCGACAGATCGGCAGGCAAGCCTTCGGTCAAGGTAATGACCTCGTCGATGGCCTTGCGTTGCAACGCATCGAACAACTGCTGTTCAACTTCGCCAGACAGACCGGCCGCACGGGCCAGGCCGCGGTAGATGCCGACATGACCGAGGTCCATGTGCACATCCGGCACATCGGCCAGTTGCAGCATGGCCAGCATCAGGCTGATGACTTCCACGTCGCTGCTCGGGCTGGCATCGCCATACAACTCGGCGCCCAGCTGGATCGGGCTGCGTGAGGACGACAGGGCGCGCGGCTGGGCATGCAGCACGCTGCCGGCATAGCACAGGCGGCTCGGGCCTTCACGGCGCAGGGTGTGCGCATCGATGCGCGCCACTTGCGGCGTGATGTCGGCACGGAACCCCATCTGCCGGCCCGATTGCGGGTCGATGACCTTGAAGGTCCGCAGATCGAGGTCCGAGCCCGCGCCGGTCAGCAGGGATTCCAGGTACTCGATATGGGGAGTCACGACAAACTCGTAACCCCAGCTCTGGAACAGATCCAACACCTGACGACGCGCGACTTCAATGCGCGCCGCCTCTGGTGGCAGTACTTCTTCGATGCCATCTGGCAGCAGCCAGCGGTCTACCGTTGCCATTACGCCATTCCCCTATGATCCGGGCGGCCAGCCGTTGGGCGAGCCTTGAGTGAAGCAGAAAATGGTCGGCGCATGTGCAAACCACGCGCATAAACAACGTGGCGAAAAGCCTGAAACCGGCTTCGCCAACCACTTTCCTCGAAAAACCTGTCGAGTCATTCAACTCGGGCGCCCGCTAAAAACAGCAATCAAACGTGCAGACGCAAAAAAGCCGGGAATTTCCCGGCTGCCGCATCATACACACGTTTTCCCAAAGGATCACCCCGCCCGAGGCTTTAGCCGCCAGGCGGGGGATGATTCAGGTCAACGTCGTATCAAGGCTTGGCTTTTTCCAGGTAACGGAAGAAGTCGCTGCTTGGGTCCAGGACCATGACGTCGGATTTGTTCGCGAAGCTTTCACGGTAGGCGCGCAGGCTACGGTAGAAACCGTAGAACTCCTGATCCTGGCCGTAGGCCTTGGAGTAGATCGCAGCGGCCTGGGCATCACCATCACCGCGAACCTCTTCAGATTCACGATAGGCTTCAGCCAGCAGCACACGGCGTTGACGATCGGCGTCGGCACGGATGCCTTCTGCCAGCTCGTTACCCTTGGCGCGGTGCTCGCGAGCTTCACGCTCACGCTCGGAGCTCATACGCTCGAACACACTGCGGTTTACTTCTTTCGGCAGATCGATGGCCTTGACCCGGACATCGACAACTTCGATACCCAGCTCTTTTTCCGCCATCTTGTTCAGTGAGGCAGTGATGTCGGACATCAGCGCATCACGCTCACCGGACACCACTTCGTGCAGCGTACGCTTACCGAACTGGTCACGCAGGCCCGACTCCAGACGACGGGAAAGACGCTCATCGGCAATCTGCTTGAGGCCGGAAGTCGCGGTGTAGAAGCGCTCGGCATCTTTCACGCGCCACTTGGCGTAGGCATCGACCATCACGGCTTTCTTTTCCAGCGTCAGGAAGCGTTGCGTCGGTGCATCCAGCGTCATCAGGCGTGCGTCGAATTTGCGCACCTGGTTAACGTAAGGCACTTTCACATGCAGGCCCGGCTGAACATCGGCCTGGACCACCCGACCGAACTGCAGCAGCACCGCACGCTCGGTCTGAGCCACGATGTAGAAGCAGTTCCAGGCAGCGATGGCCACGACGACGCCGACAATAAGGGCGATCAGCGATTTATTGCTCATCAGCGACTCTCCCTGGTACGTGCTTGCTGTTGCTGCAGATCAGCTGCCGCACGCGCATTCGCTTCATTGCTGGTGGCTGCCGCACCGGTCACCGGAGTGCTGGTGTTGCGACCACTTTCGACCATCTTGTCCAGCGGCAAGTACAGCAGATTGCTCTGGCCATTCTTGTTGCCGGTCACGAGGACCTTGCTGGTATTGGTGAAGACTTCCTGCATGGTGTCCAGGTACAGACGCTCGCGGGTGACTTCAGGGGCCTTGCGGTACTCGCTCACCAGTTTGGTGAAGCGATCAGCCTCACCCTTGGCGCGCGAGACAGTTTCGTCACGGTAGCCGTTGGCATCTTCGAGGATACGCTGGGCCTGACCACGGGCTTCCGGCACGACGCCGTTGGCGTAGGTTTCAGCCTGGTTGCGCGAACGCTGCTCGTCTTCACGGGCACGGATCACGTCATCGAAGGCTTCCTGCACTTCGCGCGGTGCCGCTGCGCTCTGTACGTTCACCTGAGTGATGGTGATACCGGTGCGATAGGTATCCATGAAGCGTTGCAGACGCTCCTTGATTTCGCTGGCCATCAACTCACGACCTTCGGTCAGCACCTGGTCCATCGCGGTGGAACCCACCACATGGCGCAAGGCACTTTCGGTCGCGTGCTGCAGGCTGATTTCCGGCGCATCGACGTTCAGCACGAAGTCCTGCAGGTTGCTGATCTTGTACTGCACGGTCAGCGGCACTTCGACGATGTTCTCGTCTTCAGTGAGCATTTGACCCTGCTTGGTATAGGCACGCTCACGCGTGACGTTTTCCAGGTACTTGCGATCGATCGGCGGGAAGTAGATGTTCAGGCCCGGGCCGACGGTTTCGTAGTACTTGCCGAAGCGCAGCACCACGGCTTGCTCCTGCTCGTCGACTACGTAGACCGCGCTGTACAGCCATACGGCCGCCAACACGACCAGGCCGATGCCGAGCAGGCCGCCGAAGCCGCCACTCTTGCCCGAACCACCGCCGTCATCACCGCGTTTCTTACCACCACCGAACAACCCGTTCAGGCTTTCCTGCAGCTTTCGGAAGGCCTCGTCGAGATCCGGTGGTCCCTTGCGGTCGCCGTTATTGCGGCGCTTGCCACCCCAAGGATCCTGATTATTCGAGTTGCCACCCGGCTCATTCCAAGCCATAGCGCTCTCCATCTGATAAAGCAAAGACGCACCCACGGCGCGCCGACCAATGCTACAGAATGCCTGTCACCGCGGCACAACCGCTTTTTCAGGCTTTTATTGCAAAGTGTGTTGTTCGATGAATTCCATCGGTTGCAGACCTTCGCGACTCACCAGTCGATTCAACTCAACCCGTGGCAAGCGAACGGCCAGCAGGCTGATGCCTTCTTCGTCGTGTTCTTCTTTCTGCACCGCACCGAGTTCGAAAAACTGCGCACGCAGTCGAGCAAAACGCTGCGGCAAGCGCAAGGTGCCAACAAACAAATCACCGCCCAGCAACTCGGCAATGGCTTGCTCAAGCAATTCCAGACCACTGCCATCACGCGCCGACAGCCAGACCCGTTGGGGCTTGCCGTTTTCGTCGCGCTGGATTTGTGGCTCAACGCCTTCAAGCAAATCGAGTTTGTTATAGACCTCGAGGATCGGCAAGTCCTGGGCACCGATCTCGCCCAGCACCACCATCACCTGCTCGATCTGCAACATGCGATCCGGTTCGGCCGCATCGATCACGTGCAACAGCAGGTCTGAGTTGCTCGACTCTTCGAGCGTAGACCGAAATGCCTCAACCAGTTTGTGAGGCAAGTGGCGTATGAAACCCACCGTATCGGCCAGGACAATCGGCCCCAGGTCGTCGAGCTCCAGACGGCGCAAGGTCGGGTCCAGCGTGGCAAACAACTGGTCAGCCGCGTACACGTCGGATTTCGTCACGTTATTGAAGAGCGTGGATTTGCCGGCGTTGGTATAGCCCACAAGGGACACGGTAGGAATATCCGCACGCGAACGGCCGCGTCGCGACTGCTCGCGCTGACTGCGCACTTTTTCCAGTCGGCCCTTGATCTGTCGCAGGCGTACCCGCAGCAAACGGCGGTCGGTTTCCAGCTGGGTTTCACCCGGGCCACGCATGCCGATACCGCCACCTTGACGCTCAAGGTGAGTCCAGCCACGAACCAGCCGGGTGCTCATGTGGTCAAGCTGGGCCAGTTCTACCTGGAGCTTGCCTTCATGGGTACGGGCGCGCTGGGCGAAAATATCGAGAATCAGACCCGTGCGGTCGATCACGCGACACTCGAAAACACGTTCGAGGTTACGTTCCTGACTGGGCGTGAGGATGTGATTGAAGATCACCAGATCTGCCTTCTCGGCATGGACCAGGTCGCGAAGTTCCTCGACCTTGCCGCTGCCAATCAGGAATTTGGCGGTTGGCCGATGACGCGGCACGTTAAAAAACGCAACGGTCTCGGCGCCAGCCGAATTAGCCAACTCCTGAAACTCCTGCGGATCTTCGCGCGCCTCAGGGTCCTGTCCATCCAAGTGAACGAGGATCACTCGCTCACCACCACCGTGGCGCTCAAAGAACAAAGGAGACTCCTATCAGGCGTTACCTGGCTCAGCGTCACCTGCTTCGGATTCGGTTGCGCTAGGCAGACGAATTGGACGAACCGGCACCACTGTAGAGATAGCGTGTTTGTAAACCATCTGGCTGACGGTGTTTTTCAGCAGGATAACGAACTGGTCGAAAGACTCGATCGTGCCTTGCAGTTTGATCCCGTTCACCAGGTAGATGGACACCCCAACTTTCTCTTTACGTAAAGTATTCAAGTAAGGGTCTTGTAGCGAATGCCCTTTTGACATGTGCCGCACTCCTTTAAGGATTCAATATAAAAAATAGGTAAACAGATGGCTTGTGGCCGTCACACCCCCAAGGATAGACGGCAATTGCAAGGACTCAGCTCAATATGGAGATGGTCCCCAGGTATTTCAAGGCGCGCGGCAGATTGTCGCAATCCAGGCTGTCCAACCAGTGTAAATCAGCCCAGCTGCGCAGCCAGGTGAACTGACGCTTTGCCAATTGGCGCGTGGCGATGATTCCACGCTCCTGCATCTCGGCTTGGGTCAGCTTGCCATCCAGGTAGTCCCAGACTTGTCGGTAGCCTACCGCACGTATAGACGGCAACCCGGAATGCAGGTCACTTCGCTTACGCAGGGCTACGACCTCGTCAATGAATCCCTGTTCCAACATAACTGTGAATCTTTGTTTAATTCGCTCGTGCAGTACCTGGCGATTTGCCGGAGCAATGGCCAAGTTCGCGACAGTATAGGGCAATTGTTGCAGTCCCGAAGCGGCTGCTTCAGTACTTTGCGCACTTTGTCTCAGCCGCAGCTCGGTCATGCTCTGACCGCTGACGCGATAAACTTCCAGCGCTCGACTGAGTCGCTGCGGATCGTTCGGATGAATTCGCGCCGCCGAAACCGGATCTACGAGCGCCAATTGTTCGTGCAGGGCTTGCCAGCCAAGGCGTGCAGCCTCTTCTTCGATTTGCGCACGAACCTCGGGATCCGCCGCCGGCATTTCTGCCAGTCCTTCCACCAAAGCCTTGTAGTAGAGCATCGTGCCGCCTACAAGCAGCGGAATTTTGCCTCGCGAAGTGATCTCGGCCATCGCCTCCAGCGCATCACGGCGAAAATCCGCCGCCGAATAGCTCTCGGCCGGATCAAGAATATCGATCAAACGGTGCGGAAACTCGGCCAGAATCTCTTTCGAAGGCTTGGCGGTGCCGATGTCCATGCCGCGGTAGACCAGCGCCGAATCGACACTGATCAGCTCGCAAGGCAGCACTTTGGTGAGTTCGATGGCCAGATCAGTCTTGCCCGCTGCGGTCGGGCCCATCAGGAAAATCGCAGGTGGGAGCTGGCTCATCAACGACCGCGCAAGAACAGTTTGTCCAGATCGTCCAGGCCCAATTGGGTCCAGGTCGGTCGGCCATGGTTGCATTGACCGCTGCGCTCGGTGTTTTCCATGTCCCGCAGCAGACCGTTCATTTCCGGCAGCGCCAGACGCCGGTTTGCCCGAATCGCGCCGTGGCAGGCCATGGTGCCAAGCAGTTCGTTGAGGTGCGCCTGGATACGGTCGCTGGTGCCGTATTCCATCAGATCGGCCAACACATCACTCACCAATCGATTCGCTTCAGCTTGCTTGAGCAAGGCTGGAATCTGCCGGATCGCCAGTGTTTCCGGGCCGAGGCGCTGCAGTTCAAAGCCCAGACGCTGGAACCACGCGACGTTTTCTTCGGCGCAATCGCCTTCGCGCTCGCTAACCGCCAACGATTCCGGCACCAACAGCGGCTGGCCGCTCAGGCCTTCGCTGGCCATCGCGATTTTCAGGCGCTCGTACATGATCCGTTCGTGGGCGGCGTGCATGTCCACCAGCACTAGGCCTTGGGCGTTTTCCGAGAGAATGTAGATACCCTTGAGCTGCGCCAATGCGTAGCCCAATGGAGGAATATCATCCTGACCGGCCGGGAGCGCGACGGCATTTGCCTCTGGCAAAGGTGCAAAAAACTCCCGGTACGCCGCCTGGGCCTCAGCCGCTGGCACGCCGGACTGAGGAAGCGGCGTGTATTGATATTGATAACCGGCGCCGGCGCCTGAGCCTGAGCCTGAGCCTGCCGGCGTATTGAACGACGGCTGCGCCTGAGGTTGCTCCAGCAGGGCATTGGCCGCCAGGCGCATTTCACCCTGGGGACCGAATTCACCGGCGTCTATGCCGGTCGGCCGAACGATCGCCGTCGCCACCGGCGCAGCCAGATGATCATCCGGTCGCACATCGCCCAAGGCGCGGTGCAAGGTGCCGTAGAGAAAGTCGTGGACCATACGCCCGTCACGGAAGCGCACTTCGTGTTTGGTCGGGTGCACGTTGACGTCGACACCGGCCGGATCGACCTCGAAAAACAGCACGAACGTCGGGTGCCGACCATTGAACAGCACGTCGCGATACGCCTGGCGTACCGCGTGGGCCACCAGTTTGTCGCGCACGGCACGGCCGTTCACAAAAAAATACTGCAAGTCCGCCTGGCTGCGGTTGAACGTCGGCAACCCGACCCAACCCCACAAATGCAGGCCATTGCGTTCGATTTCGATCGGCAGCGCCTGTTCCAGGAAACCTGAACCGCAAATCGCTGCCACTCGCCGCGCACGGGCCGCGTCGTCATGGGCTTCGTGCAGGCTGAGGATGGTTTTGCCGTTGTGACGCAAATGAAACGCCACGTCGAAACGCGCCAGCGCCAGACGCTTGATCACTTCTTGCAGGTGATCGAATTCGGTTTTTTCAGTCTTGAGGAATTTGCGCCGCGCCGGGGTGTTGAAGAACAGATCGCGCACTTCAACCGAGGTGCCCACCGGGTGGGCAGCGGGTTGAACCCGGGGGGCCATGTCCCGGCCTTCGGTCTCGACCTGCCAGGCCTGGTCGGCATCCTTGGTCCGGGACGTCAGGGTCAGACGCGCCACGGAGCTGATCGAGGCGAGGGCTTCACCGCGAAACCCGAGGCTCATGACCTGCTCGAGGTCTTCCAGGTTGCGAATCTTGCTGGTGGCGTGTCGCGCCAGGGCCAGCGGCAGGTCATCGGCCGAAATGCCGCTGCCGTCATCGCGCACCCGCAACAGCTTGACGCCACCCTGCTCCACATCGACATCGATGCGCCGGGCGCCGGAGTCGAGGCTGTTCTCCAGCAACTCCTTGATCACCGACGCCGGGCGTTCAACCACCTCACCGGCGGCAATCTGGTTCGCCAGTCGCGGGCTGAGCAGCTCGATGCGAGCCGCATGGGTCAACACCTGATTCATTCTTTGGACGCCAGTTCTGTGCCGGGAATGGTCAGGGTCTGACCGATTTTCAGCTCGTCGCTTTTCAGGTTATTGGCGCTGCGTAATGTGGCCGGAGACACTTGGTAACGCACGGCAATCATCGCCAGCGTCTCACCCGGGTTTACCCGGTGGTCACGTGGGCCTTGAGCGATCTTGCCGGAATCACGCAGCCAGGCGATGTAGGTGCCCGGCGGCGGGTTCTGCTGGAAGAACTGGCGCACGCCACTGCTGATCGAACGGGCCAGCGCCTGCTGGTGGTTCGCGGCAGCCAGTTTGGACGCTTCGTTGGCGTTGGAGATGAACCCGGTTTCGACCAGGATCGACGGGATGTCCGGCGACTTCAACACCATGAACCCGGCCTGCTCCACGCGCTGTTTGTGCAGCGGCGTGACGCGACCGATGTTGCTCAAGACTTTTTGACCAACGTTCAGGCTGGACGTCAGGGAAGCCGTCATCGACAGATCGAGGAGCACGCCCGCGAGCATGCGGTCCTTGTCGTCGAGGCTGACGTTGCCGGCACCGCCGATCAAGTCGGAACGGTTTTCGCTATCGGCCAGCCAACGGGCCGTCTCCGAGGTGGCGCCGCGATCAGACAGGGCAAACACCGACGCACCGAACGCCGCAGCCGAAGGGGCGGCATCGGCGTGGATCGAGACGAACAGGTCGGCGCCTTTCTTGCGGGCGATTTCGGTACGGCCGCGCAATGGAATGAAGTAGTCGCCGGTACGGGTCAGTTCGGCGCGGAAGCCTTTCATGCCGTTGACCTGGCGTTGCAATTCGCGGGCGATGGCCAGCACCACGTCTTTTTCACGCTGACCGCGAGACCCCGAGGCACCCGGGTCTTCGCCGCCGTGGCCGGCGTCGATCACCACGATGATGTCGCGTTTGCCGGCAGGCGCAGGCGGCAGCTTCACCGGAGGCTCTACCGGCGTGACCGGCACCGGCGCCACCGTCGCGACATTGGTCGGCGCCGGTATTGGCGCGGCATCGGCGGCGTTATCGAACAGGTCGACCACCAGTCGATTGCCGTACTGGGCATTTGGCGCCAGGGTGAAGCTTTTTGGCGTAACAGCTTTTTTCAGGTCGATGACCACCCGCAAATCGGTCGGCGTGCGTTGGGCCGAGCGCATGGCGGTAATCGGGGTGTTCGAGGTGTTGACGTTCAGCGGCGAGCCAAGGGAGGCGCCATTGATGTCGATCACCAGCCGATCCGGGGAGGTCAGGGTGAAAACGCTGTGTTGCACCGGCCCGGTCAGGTCGAACACCAACCGTGTGTTATCCGGCGCCCGCCACAGGCGAACGCTGTTGACCTTAGTCTCGGCCACAGCGTCGACGGTCACCGCCAAAAACAACATCCCTACGGCAGCTACCATCGCGCGAAAGCGCATACCTGACCCCATCATTTAATTGGATTCCAATGCCAAAGCGGCACACCACGACTCGCCGCGCGAGCCCTGGGACAAAATTTTCAGCGAACGCCCGCTGTCTTGCGGGCTAATGGTAATGGTCAGGTCGGGCTTTGGCAAAAAGCCTGCACCCTTCTGGGGCCATTCGATCAGGCACAGCGCGTCGTCTTCGAAGTAGTCGCGGATACCGAGGTACTCCAGTTCTTCCGGATCAACCAGTCGATAGAGGTCGAAATGGAAGGCCCGGATGTCGCCGATTTCGTAAGGCTCGACCAGGGTGAACGTCGGACTTTTTACCGCCCCCACATGCCCCAGGCCACGGATAATGCCCCGTGACAGCGTGGTTTTCCCCGCCCCCAGATCGCCTTCCAGAAAAATCAGACCGTGCCCTTGGGTGGTTTGTGCGATGCGTGCGCCAAATGCGGTCATCGCCTCTTCATCGGCCAGGTACAGGGTTACTTCAGACACGGTGCTTGCTCCTCCAACAACTGACGAATGGCTGGGATCAGATCACTGGCCGCCAGCCCGCGGCCCGATTTACCTTGTTGCTCGCCGGCATTGGCGTGCAGCCAGACCGCCAGACAAGCAGCGTTGAACGCGTCCATGCCTTGGGCCAGCAACGCGCCGACCAGACCGGCCAGCACATCACCCAAACCCGCGGTGGCCATGGCCGGATGCCCTTGATGAGACAACGCCAGGCGCCCGTCGGGGCTGGCGATCAGACTGCCGGCGCCTTTAAGAATCACAACAGCTGTATATTTTTTGCTCAATGCATGAGCTGCCGCCGGGCGATCAGCCTGGACTTCGGCGGTGCTGATCCCCAGCAACCGCGCCGCTTCACCCGGATGCGGCGTGATCACGCAGTCCTTGGGCAAGCTCACATGGTTTGAAGCCAGCAAATTCAACGCATCGGCATCCCAGACTTGCGGCAACGGCGCGTTGGCCGCCGCCGACAAAAGACTGCGCCCCCAGGCAGCCTGACCCAGGCCCGGGCCGACCACCAACACGGAAACCTTTTGCAGCAGTTCCATCAGTTGATTGGCCGAGGAAGTGCCCAACACCATCGCTTCAGGAATTCTCGCCAACGCCGCAGGCAGATGTTCACTGCGTGTGGCCACGGACACCATGCCCGCACCACTGCGCAATGCGCTCTGCGCGCTCAGTAGAATGGCACCGCCGAAGCCACGATCACCGCCGATCAGCAAGACGTGACCGAATTTGCCTTTATGGGCGGTTGGCGCGCGGCCTGCCAGACGCGGCAAATTACCGGCTGTCAGGCGCCGTGCATCAATGTCGACCCCGTTAAACGACTCGGCGCTGGCTTGCAGATCGTTGAACACCAGCTCGCCGACCACATCCGCCGCGTCACCCGTGAACAATCCCACCTTCAAGGCAATGTAGGTCACGGTCAGATCAGCTCGGACAGCCGTGCCCAATATGCGCCCCGTATCGGCGCACAAACCCGAAGGGATATCCACCGCCGCCACCGGCAGTCCACTGGCGTTGATTGCGGTGATCGCGCTGGCGAAGGGCTCTCGCACTTCGCCGGTCAAACCGGTACCGAGCAAGGCGTCGAGCACAATTCCACGCAATTCCGACTGCGCAGTGAAGGCTTGAACCGCAATGCCCTCGGACACCGCCTCGGCATGGGCCAGCGCCGCGTCCCCCTGCAAACGCTGGGGATCGCCAGCCGCCAAGACCCGGACATGCCAACCGGCACGTCGCGCCAGCACCGCCACCAGATAACCGTCACCGGCGTTATTACCGCGACCGGCCACGACGGTCAATTCATTCGCCGACGGCCACTGACGGACGAGTCCACGCCAGGTCGCTCGCGCTGCACGCTGCATCAATTCGAAGCCCGGCGTGCCGGCCGCGATCAGATTCGCATCGAGGGCTCGCACGTGCGCGGCGCTGTACAGCGCGTCGGGTAAATCATCTTTAGTGTGCGGCATGCGTCTTCGGGCTCCGATGTCTGGCAGAATTATACGCACCTCAGCTCCGGTTTCTCTCGCCTCATGCCCGCTATTACTACAGACCTGCCCGCCCTCGCCCAATCCATCAAGGACTGGGGCCGCGAGCTGGGCTTTCAGCAAGTCGGCATCAGCGGCCTCGATCTGGCCGAGCATGAGCAGCACCTGGAGCGCTGGCTGGCGGCCGGCTACCACGGCGAAATGGATTACATGGGCGCCCACGGCAGCAAACGCTCGCATCCCGAAGAGCTTGTCCCAGGTACGTTGCGCGTAGTTTCCCTGCGCATGGACTACCTGCCCGGCGATACCCAAATGGCGCAATTGCTGGCCCAACCGGAAAAAGCCTACGTATCGCGTTATGCCTTGGGCCGCGATTACCACAAATTGATCCGTAAACGTGTGCAACAACTGGCAGAAAAAATTCAGGCGGTCATCGGGCCGTTCGGCTACCGCGCCTTCGTCGACAGCGCGCCGGTGCTGGAAAAGGCCATTGCAGAAAAGGCCGGCCTGGGCTGGATCGGCAAAAACACCCTGGTGTTGAATCGCAAGGCCGGCAGTTACTTCTTCCTCAGCGAACTCTTTGTCGATCTGCCGCTGCCAGTCGATCCACCGCACAGCACCGAACATTGCGGACGCTGCACTGCGTGCCTGGACATTTGCCCGACCAACGCCTTCGTCGGCCCCTATGTGCTGGACGCCCGGCGCTGCATTTCTTACCTGACCATCGAACTGAAAAGCGCGATCCCCGAAGATTTGCGCCCGTTGATCGGCAACCGGGTGTTCGGTTGCGATGACTGCCAGATCGTCTGCCCGTGGAACCGCTTCGCCCGCCCGTCCGGCGAAAGCGACTTCAAGCCACGGCATAACCTGGACAACGCCGAACTGGCCGAACTGTTCATGTGGGATGAGGACAGGTTCCTCAGCAGCACCGAAGGTTCACCATTGCGCCGTGCCGGTTACGAGCGTTGGTTGCGTAACCTCGCCGTCGGGCTAGGGAACGCACCCTCGAGCATTCCGGTGCTGGAAGCATTGAAAGCGCGGCGCGACTATCCGTCGGAACTGGTGCGGGAACACGTCGAGTGGGCGCTGAAACAACACGCCGAGCGTCAGGCTTCGTCGTTATAAACGAATTTCGGCATTTCCCAGTGGAAACGAATCGCCAGCAACCGCAACAGGAAACCGCCAAACAACGTGATCAAAATCGCCTGTTCGCCGGGTAATTGCAGGTAGATGCACAGCATGTAGCACCACGCCGCAGCGAACGAGACGCTGGCGTAGAGTTCGCGGCGGAAGATCAGCGGGATGTCGTTGCAGAAGATGTCGCGCAGGATGCCGCCGAACACCCCGGTGATCACGCCGCTGACCGAGGCCACCAGCATGCCGTGACCCATTTCCAGGGCGGTCATGCAGCCGATCAGGGTGAATGCCACCAGCCCCACGGCGTCGAGCACCAGAAACAGTGAGCGCAAGTGACGCATCCAGCGCGCAGCGAAAACCGTGAACATGGCTGCAATCGATGTCAGCACCAGGTATTCCGGGTGTTTAACCCACGTCAGCGGGTAGTGACCGAGCAGCACGTCGCGCACCGAACCGCCGCCCAACGCCGTAATGCAGGCGATCAGCACCACACCAAACCAGTCCATGCCGCGACGACCAGCGGACAGGGCACCGGTCATGGCTTCGGCGGTGATGGCGATCAGGTAGAGCATCAGCAGCATGGTGGCGGTCCTTGCAGAAAGGCGCGCAGTCTAGCCATTTAGTCCCGGCACCAAAAGAGGGCAAGAGAACGCATTACACGCAACCTGTGGCGAGGGAGCTCGCTCCCGCTGGAGCGCGAAGCGCTCCCCGGCATTCTTCCAGTCACACCGCATTTGCAGGTTTTACGACTGCTTCGCAGCCGAGCGGGAGCAAGCTCCCTCGCCACAAAGGCCCGACACCCTTCAGAACTTGATGAAATGCTTGCGGTAGTGCTGCAACTCGGCGATGGATTCGCGGATGTCGTCCAGGGCCAGGTGGGTGCTGCCTTTCTTGAAGCTGTCGCGCACGTCCGGTGCCCAGCGTGCGGCCAGCTCTTTCAGGGTCGATACGTCGAGGTTGCGGTAGTGGAAGTAGCTTTCCAGGGATTTCATGTGGGTATAAAGGAAGCGACGGTCCTGGCAGATGCTGTTGCCACAGATCGGCGACTTGCCCTTTGGCACCCATTTCTCCAGGAAGGCAATGGTCTCGGCTTCGGCTTCGGCCATGCTGATGCGGCTGTCGCGCACCCGTTGGGTCAGGCCCGAGCCGCCGTGTTGACGGGTGTTCCACTCGTCCATGCCGGCGAGGATCTCGTCGCTGTGGTGAATGGCGATCACCGGCCCTTCGGCCAAGGTGTTCAGGTCACTGTCGGTGACAATGGTCGCCATTTCGATGATGACGTCGGTATCAGGGTTCAGACCGGTCATTTCCAGGTCGATCCAGATCAGATTCTGCGGGTTTTGCATGTGTCGGCTCCTAGGCAATGCTGCGCAGTTTAGCCTAGGGCGGCGCCCGGGCGTGCTAAACTCGCGGCCGTTTTACCTAATCGCTGCATTCTTGATACGGAACACCCATGGCCAAACGCCAACTCAATCGTCGTCAAAACTGGCGCATCGAAAAGATCCAAGGTGAACGCGCTGCCCGCGCCGCCAAACGCGAGTCCTCGGCTGTCGAGGCACTTGAGGGCGGCGACCTGGGTCCGGAACAGACGGGCCTGGTGATCGCGCACTTCGGTGTGCAGGTCGAAGTCGAAGCCCTTGAGGGCGAACTGGCCGGCGAAGTGTTCCGCTGCCATTTGCGCGCCAACCTCCCAGCGCTGGTGACCGGTGATCAGGTGGTCTGGCGTGCCGGCAACCAAGGCATCGGGGTAATCGTGGCGCAGCTGCCGCGTAAAACCGAACTTTGCCGTCCGGACAGCCGTGGTCAGCTCAAGCCCGTTGCAGCCAACGTCGATATGATCGTCATCGTCTTCGCCCCGCTGCCCGAGCCGCACGCGAACCTGATCGACCGTTACCTGGTCGCTGCTGAGCACGCCGGGATTCGTCCGCTGCTGCTGCTCAACAAGTTCGACCTGATCGACGAGCAGAACGCCCCGGCGCTGAATGCCTTGCTGGCGGTTTACCGCACGCTGGGTTACCCGGTGCTGGAGGTCTCGGCGCACCACGGCAACGGCATGGAACAGCTGCAAAAACAGCTGGACGGACGCATCAGCGTATTCGTCGGCCAGTCCGGCGTCGGCAAGTCCTCGCTGGTCAACAGCCTGCTGCCGGAAGTCGAAGCCCGTGTCGGCCCGCTGTCCGAGCTGTCCGGCCAGGGCACCCACACCACCACGACCGCGCGGTTGTTCCACTTCCCCGGTGGCGGTGAGTTGATTGACTCCCCGGGTATCCGCGAATTCGGTCTGGGTCACGTCAGCCGTGCCGACGTCGAAGCCGGTTTCATCGAGTTCAACGACTTGATCGGCACCTGCCGCTTCCGCGACTGCAAGCACGACCGCGAGCCGGGTTGCGCCTTGCTCAAGGCGCTGGAAGAGGGTCGCGTGCAGCAGCAGCGGATGAACAGCTATCGCTCGATCATCGCCAGTTTGCCGGAAACCAGTTATTAAGTAGCCGTGATCATGTTCGTGATGCCACGAACATGATCCATGGGCGGCCGTTACCGCAGAAATGGATATGTACACCGCCCTCCCCCCGTCGCCTGACACAAAGCCTTCGCGAGCAGGCTCGCTCCCACAGGGACTATGTCCACGCTAAAAATGCAGTGACGTCCAACCCCGTGAAAGACGCACAAAAAAGCCGACATCTCTGTCGGCTTGATTGTTGTGGATCACTGCTTCGGCGGTTCCGCCGGTTTCGGTGCCGGGTCTTCGAAGATATTCAATCGCTCACGAAGCTCATGGGCCGGCAGCGGTAGTTTATCCGCCGGCAATGCGTTCGGATCGATCGGCGTGGCCGGCACTTCGCCCGGACCGCCCTGCCCTTGCGTTGGCGCAGGTGCCGGTTCAACGCCTTGCGAACCTTCGATGGCGCGTTGGGCCTTTTTGGTCAGCACCACGATGTCGATCCGGCGATTGACCGGGTTGAACGGGTTCTCGCGATCGAACAGCGCCGACGAGGCATAACCGACCACCCGCGCCACTTGCTGATCCGGATAGCTGCCGGCGACCAGGGCACGGCGGGCGGCGTTGGCACGGTTGGCTGAGAGTTCCCAGTTACCAAAATCACCGGTGCCCGAGTACGGCTTGGCATCGGTATGGCCGCTGATGCTGATCTTGTTCGGCACCGCTTTGATGGTGTCGGCCATGGCCAGCAGGATGTCTTCGAAATACGGTTTCAGACGCGCTGAGCCTGAGTCGAACATAGGCCGGTTTTCCGCGTCCATGATCTGGATGCGCAAGCCGTCCTGTGTGATTTCGAACAGGATCTGGTCCTTGAATTTTTGCAGCTGCGGGTTTTCATCAACCTTGTTCTGCAATTCTTGCAGCAACAGTTCCAGGCGTTCCTTCTCCACCTGTTCGGCCATGCCTTCGACCTGGTCGGTGTCGACGGTGACTCGGTCCGGCTGCGGCTGAGACTTCACCTCAGGGTTGAGGGTGTTCTCCGGCGCCAGGGTCGGGGAGCCGCCCAGATCGATGATGTATGGCGTGCCGCTTTCGGAAAAACCGACCGGGTCCTTGAAGTAACCGGCGATGGCAATCTTCTGTTCCGGCGTGGCGGTGGACAGCAACCACAGCACCAGGAAGAACGCCATCATCGCCGTCGCGAAGTCCGCGAAGGCGATTTTCCAGGAGCCCCCGTGATGTCCGGCCGCGTATTTTTTTACGCGTTTGATGATTATCGGCTGGTTGTTTTCCATGACTTAGCGACCGCGAACCGCTTGTTCCAGCTCAGCGAAGCTAGGACGGTGCGCCGGGTACAAAACCTTGCGGCCGAATTCCACTGCCAGCGATGGCGGCATGCCGGAAGCCGAAGCAACCAGCGAAGCCTTGATGGCTTCGTAGACGTTCAGCTCCTCCTTGGCTTCGTGGGCCAGGGCATGGGCCAGCGGGCCGAAGAAGCCGTAGGCGGCGAGAATACCGAAGAAAGTACCTACCAGTGCCGCACCCACGTGTAAGCCGATCATTTTCTGATCGCTTTCACCCAGGGAGGCCATGGTCACCACGATACCCAATACGGCCGCGACAATACCGAAGCCAGGCATGGCGTCGGCGATGCCGTTCACGGCGTGGGACGGGTGATCGAGGTCTTCCTTGAGGCTGGTCAGTTCCATGTCGAACAGACCTTCGAGCTCATGGGGCGCCATGTTGCCGGAGGACATGATGCGCAGGTAATCGCAGATGTAAGCGGTCATGCGGTCATCTTTCAGAACCGCAGGGTACTTGGCGAAGATCGGGCTCGCGGCGGCGTCTTCGATGTCGCCTTCGATCGCCATCATGCCTTCGCGGCGGCTCTTGTTGAGGATCTCGTAGATCAGGCCCAGCACTTCCAGATAGAACGTGTGGTTGAAGCGCGAACTGAACATTCCCAGCGCTTTCTTGAGAACGAGTTTGAACATGTGACCTGGGTTGGCCTGCAGGAATGCACCGAGGGCCGCACCACCGATAATCATCACCTCGAAAGGTTGAATCAGGGCGGCAATCTTGCCGTGGGAAAGCACGTATCCGCCGAGCACGCTCGCGAATACGACGATGATGCCGATTATTTTAGCCATAGGTAGGAGAGCACTTACTGAGTCGGGTTCAAGGTCATATTCGGAAGTTAAAAAATCTCTTCTTCTACTTATCGGCAAAACTGCGCCAGACTATAGCCAGTTCAAGCGAAAAGCTAATTTAGCCCTCTCTGGGCATAGGTAATGCAGACGATGATCACGTCCAACCATGGCTAACGAAACGAACACCCCGATCCCAAAACCAACCACTCTTGAAGGCTGGGTCAAGCTTCTCGATGGCGTGCGTCTGCCGGTTCCGCAAGACAGTCACGACCGTGTCTGCAAGGCCCTCGCCGACAACCGCAGCTCGATTCGCGACATCGCCGAATTGTTGCAGGACAGCCCGGCCCTGGCCTTGAGCGTGATTCGTGAAGCCAATCGTCATACCCACGGCAGCATGACCGACCCGGCGGAAAACCTTGAGGTGGCGATCAATCGTCTCGGGTTGAAACGCACCGAGGAATTGCTCGCCCGGTTGCCTGCCGAACCGCAATCACAGATCCCGGTGGCGTTGCGTCAGCTGCAGATGATCAGCCAGCACGCGACCCAACAGGCCAACGGTTTTTTTGCCGCTCGCCTGGCGCGGCTCTGGCAGGACATCCACTGGGGCAGCCTGCTGTTTCTCTCGCCGCTCTGGCCGATGGCGTTGACTCATCCGCAGTTGCTCGAAGAATGGGAACTGCGGGTCATTCATAAAGGCGAGTCAGCGCGCAAAGTCGAAAAGGACCTGTTCGGCGTTCGCCTGCTGGACATCTGCCAGGCGCTGGTGGACATCTGGCGCCTGCCAATCTGGGTGCAGCAAGGTTATCGCCTGCTGCTCAACGAGCAGCGCGAACTGGTCAAAGTCCTGCGCATTGCCCGGGACAGCGAGCATCCCTTGCGCCAGCAAAACCGCCTCGATGACGATCCGACCTTGCGTCGCTGGCTCAACCAACCGGCCAATACCGTGTTGCTGGCCAATGGGCTGGCACTGTCGGCGCAACAGGCCTGGGACAGCCCGCACAGCGAGCGCTGGCAATACCTGACCAGCCTTTACCTGCAAATGCCGATGAGCGACGTGCAGCAGCAACTGCATCAACAAGCCGTGAACAGCGCGCACCAGCACGCCATGCCGGACATCTGGCACCCCGCCGTAGCGTTGATCTGGCCCTCGGGCGTGAACCGCATTCACGCCGGGTTGCTGCCGGCACCAGCACCGACCACCGAAAACCTGACGGCATGGCGTAGACAATGTGCTGAACTGCTGGTTGAGCCGAGCCGCTTCACCAATGCGATGCACTTGACCACGTCGGCCCGGGACGCACTGGTCGCATGCGGTATGCGTCGAGTGATGATATTGATGGCTGACCGCACTCACGCCAATTTGCGTGCGCATCAAACAGCCGGGCTGGCGAAGGAAGCGGCGGGGCTAAACCTGGTCGTGAGTCAGAGCACCGTGCTGCAACGGTTGCTCTCGCAACAGGCCCAGGTGCGATTGACCCCGGCCAACAACGCCCAGTTCTCGGCATTGCTACCCGCCAGCCTGCGTGCGCAGTTTCGCGGCGAACACCTGCTGCTGCGCTCGCTGGTCAACAATGGTCGGGTGATCATGGTCGTTGTGGCGGATCAGGGCGGCGGGCCGTTCTCGGAAATCACCGTGCAAGCCTTCGGCAAAACCGCGCAGTGCATTGAAAAGGCACTCCATAGCTTTAGCCAGCGCGGTCAATGAATGCTGCGCTACAATCCTCCCTTTTGTGCTCTGGAGACCTCACATGTCTGACTTCTCTGGCTTGGCGCTGGTCATCGAGCCGAGCGACTTGCTCCCTCGCCTTGAGTCCCGCGAACTGATTCTGGTGGACCTGACCAGCAGTGCCCGCTATACCGAAGGGCATATTCCCGGTGCACGCTTTGTCGATCCCAAACGCACACAACTCGGCCAGGCTCCTGCGCCTGGGCTGATGCCGCCGCAAGCGGCACTCGAAACGTTGTTCGGTGAGTTGGGACATAACGCCAATACCACCTACGTGGTCTATGACGACGAAGGCGGCGGCTGGGCCGGGCGCTTTATCTGGCTGCTCGATGTCATCGGCCATCGCAACTACCACTATCTCGACGGCGGCCTGACAGCCTGGCTGGCGGAAGGCATGCCCATGTCGATCCAAATCCCGGCCCCCGCTGGCGGCCCGGTGGCGTTGACCCTGCACGACGAGCCGACCGCCACCCGCGAATACCTGCAAAGCCGTCTCGGTGCCGCCGACCTGGCGATCTGGGACGCGCGCGGCCCACTGGAATACTCCGGCGAGAAAGTCCTGGCAGCCAAGGCCGGGCACATTCCCGGCGCGGTGAATTTCGAATGGACGGCCGGCATGGATCAAGCGCGCAACCTGCGCATCCGCACGGACATGCCGCAGATCCTGGAACAACTCGGTATCACCAAAGACAAAGAAGTCATTACCCACTGCCAGACTCACCATCGCTCTGGCTTCACTTATCTGGTGGCCAAATCCCTCGGTTATCCGCGGGTCAAAGGCTACGCCGGCTCCTGGGGCGAATGGGGCAACCACCCCGATACGCCCGTAGAGATTTAAGGTTTTTAAGGACAGTCCATGAATAAGCGTTTGTTTATCCTCAGCCAATACCTGCTGCCTCACCACTTGCTCTCGCGACTGGCCGGCTGCATTGCCGAATGCCGCGTGCGTTGGTTCAAGAATGCCTTTACCGCCTGGTTCGCCAAGCGCTATCAGGTGGACATGTCCCAGGCGCTGGTCGAAGACCTGACGGCTTACGAGCACTTCAACGCGTTCTTCACCCGCGCCTTGAAAGACGGCGCTCGCCCGCTCGATGAAACTCCGGGCGCCATTCTCAGCCCGGCCGACGGTGCGGTCAGCCAACTCGGCCCGATCGAACATGGCCGCGTGTTCCAGGCCAAGGGCCACAGTTTCAGCGTGCTGGAATTGCTGGGCGGTGATGCCGCCAATGCTGCGCCGTTCATGGGCGGCGACTTTGCGACGATTTACCTGTCACCGAAAGACTACCACCGCGTGCACATGCCGCTGGCCGGCACCCTGCGCGAGATGGTCTACATCCCGGGCCGGATTTTCTCGGTCAACCAGACCACCGCCGAAAACGTGCCGGAACTGTTTGCCCGCAACGAACGTGTGGCGTGCATTTTCGACACCGAGCGCGGGCCGATGGCCGTGGTGTTGGTGGGCGCGATGATCGTGGCGTCGATTGAAACCGTGTGGGCCGGGCTGGTGACGCCGCCGAAACGCGAGCTGAAAACCTTCCGTTACGACGAAGCCGCCCGCGCGCCAATCCATCTGGAAAAAGGTGCGGAACTGGGTCGCTTCAAGCTGGGTTCGACCGCTGTGGTGCTGTTCGGACCGGATCAGGTGAAGTGGGCTGAAGGGCTCGGCGCCCTGTCGCCAGTACAAATGGGCCAGGCGCTGGGCCTGCCAACAGCCTGATTGGCTAATCCGCCCCGTCGAACGTCTTCGAAGGGGCGGACATTTCGGTAGCGCCGTTACTCTATCTGTCCACGAAAGCCGATCGGCCCTTCGTTGGCGTAGGTATTGGTGCCACTGAGGTTTTTCCCTCCATCACTGGAGGTGACGCTCAACGCCACAACGTTCTGATTATCACGGCCGCCGATGACCCACTTGCCACCCGGATGCCATGGAGCGTCATTGCCGCCCCACTGATTTTCCACGTTGTACTGGTTCTGGCCCGTGCGCTGAGCCTTGAAGCCAATGGGACCTTCACCCGCGTAAGTCATGGTGCCGGTGAAGCTCTTCCCGCCATCGCCCGATTTGATCTCGATCGCGACCACGTTCTGGTTGTCCCTCGCACCCAACGTCCAGTCTCCGCCCGGATGCCAGGGTGCCGAACTACCGCCCCATTGATTTGCCACTACGTATCTAGACATGAACCTCATCTCCTTGAAGTTACAAGAGACCTGCCCTGCGTAGGCAGCAGGCCGCACGACCGTGCGTATCCAGTCGCACGTGTGTCAGATTAGTAGTACGCCCGGGCAGCACTCGACTGACAGACAAACGGTCGACATCCGTAACTGCTACAGTCAGATCATTCACTGCCCATTTCCCGGTTGGAGTTTTTCTACGGCATGAATGAAACCAGCCCTCACCTGCTGCTACGCGCCCCGATCCCGGCTCAATTGCGCCTGACATTCTGTGAACCGACGCCACGCGACCTCAAGCGCTGGATCGCCAACCTGCCCAAAGCAAACATCGGTGAAACCGCTCGCCTGCTCTATCAAGGCTTGAGCGAACTCAACCAGCTGCTCACCCCCAGCGACAATCGCCTGCAACTGCTCGAACTGTTGCGACCCGAGGTGTATTACGTCTGCAAACACCTGGAACGGCATTTCCTGCACCAGGCGATAGTGCTCGACGAGCGTTCGCGCAAGATCGCCAACCTCTGCCAGGCCCTGCAAAATCACTTGGCGATTGGTTACAAACAGATCGTCGTGCGCATCACCCCGCGCTTCAGCAAGGACCGAGCATCGCTGCTGACCCAAGCGTTGCAGCGGGCGATCCACTGCCTGAACGGGCCGCTGATTCGCTCGACTCAACTGTATTGCCCGGTACCGGAAGGCCTTTGGCTGGAGCTGCATCAGCTGTATCGGATCGCCTGCGCACTCAAACTCCAGCACCTGAGCCTGCGCGATGAGTTGGCCAGCCAGACCAAAACCCTGAGCGTCGAACAGACTTATGTAACCGCCCTGCTGCTGGGCGCCTCCCGCTGCAATCAACTGCGCCAGAACCAGATCGCCCGGCTCGCCGAGGTCTTGGAGCCCTGGAGCCAATGGATAAAGTTGCAACCCGGCCAACCCGCAGACGGATTGTTTGCCGTCGCGGCGGACCTCGACACCGGGCCGCGCTATCGTTCGAAATTCAGGGCCGAGCAGCAGGCCGGTTTGCTGGGGATTGATCCGCAGCCGCTGGTCGCCGCCATCGAAGCGCATCTGCAAGGCAATGACGGCACAACGCCGCTGCCGGTACCGACCGGGCTGAGCCTGGATACCCTGCAACACCTGCACGCTGCCTGGGGCCAGGCGGCCGAGCGCAGTTTTCAGCGCACGGTTGGCCAAGGCAGCTTGACCTTGTGTGTGGGCATGAGCGCATTGCACTTCTACCTGGGCGGGCAACGTTCGTTCAGCGATATTCTGAAAAACCCCGGTACTCGACTCGCGCAGTTCTCGGCAGCGTCCCCGACGAACCAGGGAAAGGACCAATGGCACCACGCGTTCGACGCCGCCCCCCACGGCAGCGCCGATACCTTGCTGCCCTACGAAGAAATTGAATACCCGCACCTCCAGAGCGACGACGGCCAGGAGGCGGCCGATAACAATCGGCACTTTCCGACTTACGCCCTGCCGGTCATCAACCACAGCCCCGGCGGTTATTGCCTGGCGTGGCCCGACGCGGTGCCCGCCGAGTTGCAGGCTGGCGAAATGATCGGCATCCAGGACTCTGCCAATCAGGGCTGGAGTATTGCGGTGGTGCGCTGGATTCGTCAGGTGCGCGGCGGCGGGACGCAAATGGGGATCGAGCAGGTCGCGCCTTACGCCGAGCCTTGCGGGTTGCAACTGGTGCGAACGCGGGACGACCACAGTCAATATCTGCGCGGCCTGTTGCTGCCGGAAATCAGCGCCATCGACCTGCCCGCCACGTTGCTCGCTCCGCGCCTGCCCTTTCAGGAAGGCAGCAAAGTGCTGATCAACACCAACGGCCAGGAACGCCGCGCCGGGCTGGATCGGCGGGTGGCGAGCACCAACAGCTTCAATCAGTTTGCCTACCGTTCGCTGGAGGCGAGCAGAAACGACAACGCCGCGGGGAGCGGCGTCGAGGAGGATTTCGATTCGTTGTGGAAGTCGCTCTGAGGATGAATCCAATACCTGTGGCGAGGGATCTTGCTCCCGTATGGACTGCGTAGCAGTCCTTTTTCGGGGCCGCTTCGCAGCCCAGCGGGACGGTGCGGCGATCCGACAAGCTCCCTCGCCACAAGCGCCTTTCAGCTCTGGGGAGACTCAGAGCTGCCCGTCACGGTCCCGAAAGCCCAGCAGATACAGCACGCCATCCAATCCAAGGGTGGAAATCGCCTGCTTTGCCGACTGCTTCACCAGCGGCTTGGCGCGGAACGCCACGCCCAGGCCGGCAATTGCCAGCATCGGCAAATCGTTGGCACCGTCGCCGACCGCAATGGTCTGCTCCAGGCGCAAACCTTCCTTGTGCGCCAGCTCCTTCAGCAGATCCGCCTTGCGCTGCGCATCGACAATCGGCTCGACAGCCACACCGGTGACCTTGCCGTCGACCACTTCCAGCTCGTTGGCAAACACATAGTCGATGCCCAACTTGGCCTGCAATTGCTTGGCGAAGTAGGTGAAGCCGCCCGACAGGATCGCGGTCTTGTAGCCCAGGCGCTTTAGCTCGGCAAACAGGGTTTCGGCGCCTTCAGTCAGGCGCAACGAAGCACCGATCGAATCCAGCACGCTGACGTCCAGCCCCTTGAGCAAGGCCAGGCGTTCCTTGAAGCTCGCGCGAAAATCCAGTTCACCGGACATCGCTCGCTCGGTGATTTCCGACACCTGATCGCCCACGCCCGCTGCCTTGGCCAGTTCGTCGATGACTTCGGCTTCGATCAGCGTCGAGTCCATGTCAAATACCGCCAGGCGGCGGTTACGGCGAAACAGCGAATCTTCCTGAAAGGCGATGTCGACGTTCAGTTCCTGGGCGACGCTGAGGAATTCAGCCCGCAGCGCCTGCGGGTCAGCCGCTTCGCCGCGCACGGAAAACTCGATGCAGCCCTTGCCCTTGTCGGCCGGGGTGTCCAGCGGCATGCGCCCGGACAAGCGATCGATGTGGTCGATGTTCAGGCCATATTTGGCGGTGATCGAGCTCACGGCCTGCAACTGTCCGGCGGTTACTTTGCGGGTCAACAGCGTCACGATGTGGCGCTTTTTACCCTGATTGCCGACCCACTGCTGGTAATCCCCTTCGGACACCGGGGTGAATCGCACCTGCTGATCGAGCTCGTACCCCTTGAACAGGATGTCCTTGAGCACCGACTTGCCTTGCTCGGTATCAGGAATTTCAACCAGGATGCCGAACGACAGGGTGTCGTGGATCACCGCCTGACCAATGTCGAGAATGTTCACACCACCCTGGGCCAGAACACCGGTAATGGCCGCAGTCAGACCCGGTCGGTCGACTCCCGTGATGTTTATCAGGACGATTTCGCGCAAGGCGCACCCCCGCAAGTGGAAAAAAACCGCATTCTACCCACTTTCAGTGACCATCGGGCACCGTGAGCGCTTTGCCGGTCTAGGGCCTGTCGCTATACTGCGCGTCAACTTCACGGACAAAAGAGCCGAGCTCAAGTGAACCGGCCCACGCCAGTAAAAACCGATAACTTCTTTCTGCTGATCTTCCGTGCACTGCGCCACCGCCGTGTACCGATTGCATTGCGCATCGCCAGCCATAACGTGATCCTGGTCGCTCTGGCCCTGGTGATCTACGCCTGCGTGATGGGTTTGCAGTTCAAGCAGGCCATGCACGAGCAGGCCGATGCGCTGGGTGAAAGCCTGACCACGCAGACTGCCACGTCCGCCACGGAGCTGTTGGTGTCCAACGACATCCTCAGCCTCAACGTGCTGCTCAACAACCTGACCAAAAACAAGCTGGTGGCCCACGCCGCCATTTACAGCGTGGATAACCGCATCCTCGCCGAAGCCGGTCAGCGCCCCAAGCACAGCCTGCTGGGCGAAGCCGAGGGCATGTACCAGAGCAAGATCACGTTCCAGGACGTCACCGCCGGGCAACTGCGCATCAGCCTGGACATGGATCAGTTCCAGCAGCCCATGACCATCAGCCTGCAAAGCATGGGCATTTTGAGTGCGATTCTGCTGGCCCTGTCCCTGGCCTTGAGCCTGCGCCTGGGCCGGCACATCTCCACGCCGCTGCTGCAACTGCGCGTGTGGCTGCGCAATATCGACGAATACACCCCGGCCACCGAGCGCCAGGACGAGATCGGCGATCTGGCCCGTCAGCTGCACGCCAACTTCGCGCCGGAGCCGGCCGAACCGGAACCCGTGCCGGAGCCGGAATACGACGACAGCGACTATGAAGACGCCGACGATAACGAGCCGTCCTTCGAAGTGCGCAACCTGCGGGATCCGAGTTTCGATGAAAGCAAACCTGTGGCCGGCCTCAAGCCAGCGCCACGGCGCAGTGTCAGCACCGTTGAAGACGACGATGACGACGATGCGTTTGCTGACTTGCGCGATGAATCGGCCGACGTTGCGCCTAAACCGCTCGCCAAACCGGTGATTTCGAACGTGCCGCAGCACAGCGCCGTACTGGCCGTGCAACTGGGCGCTCAAGATCAACTGCGTCGTCTGCCTCGCACCCGCCTGGAAGAACTGCTGAAACGCTATCGCGACTGCCTCGATCAGGCAGCTTCGCTCTATCAGAGCGAACTGCACACCCTGAACGATGGCAGCACGCTGATGCTGTTCCACACCGAAGACAGCGGCGACGATTACCTGACCAACGCAATCTGCTGCGGTGAATTGCTGCGAGCCTTGGGTCATCAGTTGCAGATTGAAGTTGCAGACAGCGGCATCACCCTGCAATTGCAGCTGGGCCTGACGCTGGGTGATGAGCTATTCGGTCTGAGCCAGATCGACCTGCTGCTGACCGAAGCCGCTCAGGATGCCCTGGCCTTGTCGCAACACAGCCGCAACCTGCTGCTGGTGGAGCGCAAGATCGGTGACGACGCGCTGATACGCCAGCGTGCGCGGATCCGCCCGATTGCCAGCCCTGAGGGTGCGTGCTGTGTGGAGCGGTTGATGGAGCCTTATCCGTCGATGCTGGAGCGACAACTGGCGCGGATGCATGAGCGTCGGGCGTAAGCCTTAAACCCCAGAAGTGAAGAAGCCCGCAGACGAGTGATCGTCTGCGGGCTTTTTTGTTGCCTGTGTCCCGGCCTCTTCGCGAGCAGGCTCGCTCCCAGAGGTCCTGCGTCGTTCGCGCGATAGGTGTACGACACAAAACCTGTGGGAGCGAGCCTGCTCGCGAAGAGCTCAGGACAAGCGTCAGATATCTGCACCCTGCAGAAACAACAAAGCCCACATCACTGCGGGCTTTGTTCTTGGATCAATCCAGGCTTAGAACCTGAACACTTCCATATCGGTCCGGATCGGCGAGGCCATCGGGATCTTCGGCTGTTTCTCTTGCTCTGCCGCGGGAGCCACTGGCTTCGGAGCAGGCTTTTTGGGTGCTTCAGCGATCGGCGGTTGATTAGCCAGTGGCTTGAGCGCCACGGACAATTGCTCGGCAAGACGCTGCAGCAACACCCCCTGAGCCTGAACCTGAGCCGCCGTGCCGCCTGCGTGCTGCTCCTGCAGGTGAATGATGCGGTTATCGCGAACCTGGCCACGACGGTCGATCAGGCGCCATTGCGCATCCAGGATCGCTGGTTGCGATTCGCCCGAGTCCAGACGAGTAATCGTCAGCAGCACCTGGACATCCGGCGTGAAGCCGAGGGTCGCAGGCGCCAGCACAACCCGCTGACTGTCCAGATGGCCCGCCACCTGACGCAGCAACAGCTGATCAACGTCCGACGACAGGCTTCCAGCCCAACGACCGTCGGTCGACGCCTGAAGGCTGCCATCCGGCTGTCGCTGCAACAAGGTTTCGCGTTGCAGGTAATCCGCAAGCGTTACCGGGCCGAGCAATACCGCCATGCCGGCGCTTTGCGCAGGCTGAACCGGACTTCCGCTGTCCAGCTGATACAGCGACACCGGCTGGTGAACGCTGCAACCCGCCAGGCCAAGAACGCCAGCGAGCATCAAAATAAAAGGAAGGCGCAGAGCAGTCATCGTCCCATCCAGGTGGTTGCCACAAGGCTAACCACAGTGAAAATACTCAATAAATATGAAGAACGCTCGGCCACGCCGGCGCTTGAAAGGCCATATCATCCGTGAATATGCGTTCCGACTCCAGCGGCAAAGCGTCGATCTACGCGTTAAATCGTAGATCGAGCGCTCTAGGCCGCTTAATTGAGGTTTTCGACGAGCAGCGCATCGACCCGCTGGAAGCCACGTGGCAGTTTGTTACCACGACGACCACGCTCACCTTTGTAGTGTTCGAGGTCGTCCGCTTTCAGCGACAACGTACGTTTTCCGGCCTGAAGCACCAACGTGGCGCCCTCCGGCAGTACGGCGATGTCCGTGACATATTCTTCGCGACTGGCCACACGCTCACCGTTGATCCCGATGATTTTGTTGCCTTTGCCCTTACCTAATTGTGGCAGATCACTGATCTTGAAGATCAGCAGGCGACCTTCGGTGGTCACCGAGGCCAGCCAATTGTTCTCGCGATCGGTCACCGGGCGCGGAAGAATGACCTTCGAGTTGTTCGGCAAGCTCAACAACGCCTTGCCCGCCTTGTTCTTGGCTTGCAGGTCTTCACCCTTGACCACGAAGCCGTATCCGGCATCGGAGGCGATCACGTACAGCGAATCGTCTTCCGGCATCAGCACGCATTCGAAACTCGCCCCTGGCGGCGGCGTCAGACGGCCGGTCAACGGCTCGCCCTGGCCACGGGCCGATGGCAGCGTGTGGGCCGCCACCGAATAACTGCGACCGGTGGAGTCGATAAACACTGCAAACTGGTTGGAGCGACCCGGTGCCAATGCCTTGAAACCATCCCCGGCCTTGTAGGAAAGCCCGGTGGCGTCGATCTCGTGGCCTTTGGCAGAACGCACCCAGCCTTTTTCTGACAGCACGACTGTCACTTTCTCGTTCGGCAGCAGATCGTGCTCGGTCAGGGCCTTGGCTTCGGTGCGCTCGACGATGGGCGAACGACGGTCGTCGCCGTAGGTTTCGGCGTCCTTGATCAGCTCGGTACGTACCAGCTTTTTCAGCTTGGCTTCGCTGCTCAGCAGGGCTTGCAGCTTGGCTTGTTCCTTGAGCAGTTCATCCTGCTCGGCACGCAGTTTCATCTCTTCCAGTCGCGCCAACTGACGCAAACGGGTGTCGAGAATGTAGTCGGCCTGGATTTCGCTCAAGGCGAACCGTGCGATCAGCGCGGCTTTCGGGTGTTCCTCGGTACGGATGATGTGAATCACTTCATCCAGGTTGAGGTAGGCAATCAACAAACCGTCCAACAGGTGCAGGCGACGCTCGACCTTGTCGAGGCGGAATTGCAGACGACGACGCACGGTCTGAACGCGGAATTCCAGCCACTCGACCAGCAGCGCCCGCAGGTTTTTCAGCTGCGGTTTGCCGTCCAGGCCAATGATGTTGATGTTGACCCGGTAGCTCGACTCCAGCTCGGTGCTGGCGAACAGGTGTTGCATCAGCGCATCGTGGTCGAAATTCTTCCGCGCGCCCGGAATGATCACGATCCGGCACGGGTTCTCGTGGTCGGACTCGTCGCGCAGGTCAGCGATCTGCGGGGCTTTGGACGGTTTGGCCTGCATCATCGCCGCGATCTGCTCCAGCACCTTGGCGCCCGAGACTTGATGCGGCAGCGCGGTGACGATGATGTCGCCGTCTTCGATGTGGTACACGGCGCGCATGCGCACCGACCCCTTGCCGGTTTCGTACATTTTCAGCAGATCGGCACGAGGCGTGATGATTTCCGCTTCGGTCGGGTAATCCGGGCCCTGGATGTGCTCGCAGAGCTGCTCGACCGTGGCTTTGGGTTCATCGAGCAAGCGCACGCAGGCTGTCGCGACTTCGCGCAGGTTGTGCGGCGGTACGTCGGTGGCCATGCCCACGGCGATGCCGGTGGTGCCGTTGAGCAGGATATTCGGCAAACGCGCCGGCAATACCAGCGGCTCGTCGAGTGTACCGTCGAAGTTCGGCCCCCAGTCCGCCGTGCCCTGGCCCAGTTCGCTGAGCAGCACTTCGGAATAACGCGACAGCCGCGCCTCGGTGTAACGCATGGCGGCGAAGGACTTGGGATCATCCGGCGCACCCCAGTTACCCTGGCCGTCGACCAGCGTGTAGCGATAGCTGAACGGCTGGGCCATCAGGACCATGGCTTCGTAGCACGCCGAGTCGCCGTGCGGGTGGAACTTACCGAGCACGTCACCGACGGTACGCGCCGATTTCTTGTGCTTGGAATCGGCGTCCAGCCCCAACTCGCTCATCGCATAGATGATGCGCCGCTGTACCGGTTTCAGGCCGTCGCCGATATGCGGCAAGGCACGGTCCATGATCACGTACATGGAGTAGTTGAGGTAGGCATTTTCGGTGAAGTCAGCCAGTGACCGGCGTTCTACACCGTCCAGGCTGAGATCAAGGGAGTCGCTCATGCGGGCCTCATCGGTTCGTTGTCTGGCGCAGCAGCATGGTGCCACCGCGCTGGGTAAATTCAAGTTTGTTCAGCGCGCTCATACCGAGCAGCACTTGCTTGCCATCCAGGCCTGGCACGACGATGGCGCGCACATCACGCAGCACAATGTCGCCCAGTTGCAGCCGGTCGACGCGGGTTCGATAACCCTCGGTACGACCGTTGGCGGTGCTCAGGGTCACCCCGAAGCCTTGTTCCAGTTTCAGCCGTTCGGCCATTTGCGCCGGGATTGCCACATCGGTTGCCCCGGTATCCAGCATGAAATCCACCGGCTGGCCATTGATCTGGCCGCTGGCGACGAAGTGCCCCTGGGTGTTGCTGGCCAGTTTCACTTCAATAAAACCTTCGCCCTGCTCCGAGCTGACGACCACATTGGGATTTTGCTGCCGATCCTCCCACTGGCCGAAAAACCGCGTCGCCAGGAACAGCGCCGCGCACCAGGCCAGCACCATGAACACCCGACCGGCACGCTTTCCCGGCGTTTGCTGGCTCACGGCTTGGCACTCCAGCCACCTTCAGGCGCGGCGAAGCGCCAAACGACCGGGCGAACCTCGCCATCGGCGCGGGCATCGTTGTTGTTGTCGGTGCCGACCCAGGCACCCTCGGCGTCGACCATCAACGCTTCAGTCAGACCAAACGGATTTTGATAGCGGCGGTGTTCCTGCAAGGCTTCATCGGCAAATGACCAGCAGCGCTCGACCTTGGCCGTCTCCGGGTCGCGGCGGCAGATCTGGTAAGCGTTGCGTTCAAGGGTAAACAGCTTGCCGTTGAACAGCGATACATCGGCAAAGTCCCGAGTCACGGCTTTGGCCCGTGGAAACTGTGCCGGCTGCATTTCTTTTCCCGCCTCGCTCAGCAGCACGCAGCCACCGTCGCAATCCCACACAGTCTGTTTGCGCTTGATCAGCAACAAGCCACGGCTTTGACGCTCGGCGGCGAGCCACAATTGATCGCCCGCCGGATTGATCGCCAGCCCCTCGAACAGCGCATTGAACTGCAACAGCATGCCACTGGCCCGCGCTTCGCGAACCAGCATCGGCGAGATCTTCAGCCAGGACGACGGCCCAACGGGCGGCACTTGCAGGATCGCGGCATGGGACTCGCTGACGATGTAGCGATTACCGGCGCTGTCGCAAGTGATGCCTTCAAAATCCAGGTCCCCGCCCCGTACAAACGCCGCGACCCAGGCCCGCGAACGCAACCCCCAGGGCAAACCGCTGTCCGGCACCGCCGGCACGCCGATGCCCACGGTTTCGGCCTGCCAGACCGTGTCGCGGGTATCGAGACGGTAGATCTGGTCATCGTCGCGATCGGAGACCGTCCACAAGTCTTTGCCGCACTGGGCCAGCCCCGACAGATTGCCGCCGCGCATGCCATCGACGGGATGCTCGGACAACAGGCGCAACTGCGGTGCCGGTTCGGAAAGCGCCGAAACGGAGGTCAGAAGTAACGCACACGCCAGGGCAAAGCCAGCCCGCATCAGCCAAGAACCTCGGCGAGGTTGCCTTTGGATTCCAGCCAGGATTTGCGGTCACCGGCGCGTTTCTTCGCCAGCAGCATATCCATCATTTCCGAGGTCGCTTCGAAATCGTCCAGCGTCAACTGCACCAGACGCCGCGTGTTCGGGTCCATGGTGGTTTCGCGCAGTTGCGGCGGGTTCATTTCACCCAGGCCTTTGAATCGGGTGACCTGCGGCTTGCCGCGTTTCTTCTCGGCCACCAGGCGATCGAGAATGCCATCGCGCTCGGCTTCGTCGAGGGCGTAGTAAATCTCTTTGCCCAGGTCGATGCGGTACAGCGGCGGCATCGCGACGTAAACGTGACCGGCATCCACCAGCGGGCGGAAATGCTGGACGAACAAGGCGCAAAGCAAGGTGGCGATGTGCAGGCCGTCGGAGTCGGCGTCGGCGAGAATGCAGATCTTGCCGTAACGCAGCTGGCTCATGTCCGCTGCGCCCGGATCGACACCGATGGCCACGGCGATGTTGTGCACTTCCTGACTGGCCAGCACTTCGCTGCCGTCGACTTCCCAGGTGTTCAGAATCTTGCCGCGCAACGGCAGGATCGCCTGGAATTCCTTGTCCCGCGCTTGTTTGGCCGAACCGCCGGCGGAATCACCTTCCACCAGGAACAGCTCGGAACGCATCGGGTCTTGCCCGGCGCAGTCGGCGAGTTTGCCCGGCAATGCCGGCCCGGCGGTGATGCGCTTGCGCTCGACCTTCTTGCTGGCCTTGAGACGACGGCCGGCGTTGTTGATCGCCAGTTCCGCCAGCAGCATGCCGGTTTCCGGATGAGCGTTGAGCCACAGGCTGAACGCATCCTTGACCACACCGGAAACGAACGCCGCCGCTTCACGGGACGACAGACGTTCCTTGGTCTGGCCGGAGAACTGCGGTTCCTGCATTTTCATCGACAGCACGAAAGCGATGCGTTCCCAGACGTCTTCCGGCGCCAGCTTCACACCGCGCGGCAACAGGCTGCGGAATTCGCAGAACTCGCGCATCGCATCGAGCAAGCCCTGACGCAGACCGTTGACGTGAGTGCCGCCCTGCGCCGTCGGGATCAGGTTGACGTAGCTTTCCTGCACGCTGTCGCCACCTTCCGGTAACCACAGCAGCGCCCAATCGACCGCTTCCTTGTTGCCAGCCAGGCTGCCGCAGAACGGCTCGTCCGGCAGGCGTTCGAATTCGCTGACGGCGTCAACCAGGTAGGAGCGCAGGCCGTCTTCGTAATGCCATTCGACTTTCTCGCCGGTGGCCTTGTCTTCAAAACTGACCAGTAGCCCCGGGCACAGAACGGCCTTGGCCTTGAGCACGTGCTTGAGGCGGCTGATGGAGAATTTCGGTGAATCGAAGTACTTCGGGTCCGGGGCGAAGAACACGCTGGTGCCAGTGTTGCGCTTGCCGACGGTGCCGATCACTTCCAGCTCGGTTTTCTTGTAGCCGTCGGCGAAAGTCATCTGGTATTCGTTGCCGTCGCGCTTCACGCGCACCCGGACTTCGGTCGACAAAGCGTTGACCACCGAAATACCCACCCCGTGCAGACCGCCGGAGAACTGGTAGTTCTTGTTGGAAAACTTGCCTCCCGCATGAAGCTTGGTGAGGATCAGCTCGACGCCCGACACACCTTCTTCCGGGTGAATGTCCACCGGCATGCCACGGCCGTCATCGCTGACTTCCAGGGAGTGATCGGCGTGCAGGATGACCTGCACCGAGGTTGCGTGCCCGGCCAAGGCTTCGTCGACGCTGTTGTCGATGACTTCCTGGGCGAGGTGGTTCGGCCGACTGGTGTCGGTGTACATGCCGGGGCGTTTACGCACCGGGTCGAGGCCCGAGAGGACTTCGATGGCGTCTGCGTTATAAGAGCTAGCGCTGGGAGTGGCCATGGGGTCTCGTCGTCCGCCTGTCAAAAAAGTGTTCTGTGAAAAAGAGACGACGACTCACAGTGCTGTGAAATCGATCGCCTGATACAAATCTGCGCCGATACCGGCAAAATTCAGCATTGCCGGCAGTTGCGCGGCAAAACCCTGGAAACTATGGTCGCCGCCGGCCTGGATGCGCAAGGCACAGGCGCGGTAATACTGCTGGGCGAGGCGATAGTCCAGCGTTTCGTCGCCGGTCTGCAACCACACCTGATACCGCTGCGGATCCTGGGGCGCCGGCACTTCCAGCTCGGCCAGGGCCGTCACGTGGTCGTGGGTCAATTCCCAGGCCTCATCGGTATACAGGTTTTTCTGCGTCCCCAGATACCCGTCAAACATCCGGTGCGGACTGACGGCAGGGTTGATCAACAGGGCCTTGAGGCCATGGCGCTCGGCCAAGTGAGTCGCATAGTAGCCGCCGAGTGAGCTGCCTACCAGCAGTGGCCGCCCAAGCTCTTCAATCGCCTTGTTCAGCTGACCGATGGCTTCGCGCGGGTGGTGATGCAAGGCAGGAACGCGCAACTGATCGCTCAAACCCAGGCGGTCCATCACTTGCACCAACTGCGTGGCCTTTTTTGACGAAGGCGCGCTGTTGAAGCCGTGGATATAAAGGATCGAACCGGACATTTGAGCTCCCTGGGCGTCGGTAAAGAACGCGGAGTTTACAGGGAGTCGGGGGGATCGGGATATGCATGGCGGGCATGAGGGGCTGGGTAGACGACATCGCGGGCAGTCTTGCTCCTACAGGGGAATGGGTGTACCTGCAGGAGATTGGTCGGCTGTCAGGCCGTCTTCGCGGGCAAGCCTCGCTCCTACAGTGGAATGGGGGTACCTGTAAAAGAGATTGGTCGGCTGTCAGGCCGCCTTCGCGAGCAGGCTCGCTCCTACAGTGGAATGTGGGTACTTGCAAAAGAGATTGGTCGGGTGTCAGGCCGTCTTCGCGGGCAGGCTCACTCCTACAGTGGAGTGTGGGTACCTGCAAAGAGATTGGTCGGCTGTCAGGCCGCCTTCGCGGGCAAGCCTCGCTCCTACAGTGGAATGGGGGTACCTGTAAAAGAGATTGGTCGGCTGTCAGGCCGTCTTCGCGGGCAAGCCTCGCTCCTACAGTGGAATGGGGGTACCTGTAAAAGAGA
>NZ_JBXAJV010000013.1:0-214376 GCF_058797635.1 Pseudomonas sp. GW823-FHT02C02
CCCCCCCCCCCCCCCCCCCCCCCCCCCCCCCCCCCCCCCCCCCCCCCCCCCCCCCCCCCCCCCCCCCGCTCCTACAAAGAATCCCCTTTTTGCAGGAGCATCTATGTCCAATCCAAAGAAAGCCGCGCCAGAACCTCACGCCGAGGCCTCGCGAATCCGTGAAGGCTTGCCCTTCCCGCTGGGTGCGACCTGGGATGGTCTGGGGGTCAACTTTGCCTTGTTTTCCGCCAACGCCACCAAAGTCGAACTGTGCATCTTCGACGATGCCGGCGAGGTCGAACTCGAACGTATCGAACTGCCGGAATACACCGACGAGATCTACCACGGCTACTTGCCCGACGCCCACCCAGGGCTGATTTACGGCTACCGTGTCTATGGCCCCTACGACCCGGCCAACGGTCATCGGTTCAACCACAACAAATTGCTGATCGACCCCTATGCAAAACAACTGGTCGGCCAGCTGAAATGGTCCGAAGCGTTGTTCGGCTACACCATCGGGCATCCTGACGCCGATTTGAGTTTCGATGAACGCGACAGCGCACCGTTTGTCCCCAAGTGCAAGGTGATCGACCCGGCTCACACCTGGGGCAACGACCATCGCGTCAGTGTGCCGTGGGACAAGACGATCATTTATGAAACCCATGTGCGCGGCATCAGCATGCGCCACCCTTCGGTCCCCGAGAACGTGCGTGGCACCTTCGCCGGGTTGATGGTCGATGACGTGCTGGAACACATTCGCAAGCTCGGGGTGTCGTCGGTGGAGTTGCTGCCGATCCACGCTTTCGTGAACGACCAGCACCTGCTGCACAAAGGCATGACCAATTACTGGGGCTACAACAGCATCGCCTTCTTTGCCCCGGATCCGCGTTACCTGGCCAGCGGCAAAATCGCCGAGTTCAAGGAGATGGTCGCGCACCTGCACGAAGCCAATCTGGAAGTGATCCTCGATGTGGTCTACAACCACACCGCCGAGGGCAACGAACAAGGGCCGACCCTGTCCATGCGCGGCATCGACAACGCCTCGTATTACCGCTTGATGCCTGATGACAAGCGTTACTACATCAACGATTCCGGCACCGGCAACACCCTCGATTTGAGTCACCCTTGCGTGCTGCAAATGGTCACCGACTCCTTGCGCTATTGGGCCACGGAAATGCACGTGGACGGTTTCCGCTTCGACCTGGCGACCATCCTCGGCCGCTACCATGAAGGCTTCGACGAACGTCACAGCTTCCTCGTGGCCTGCCGCCAGGACCCGGTGCTGCGCCAGGTGAAGATGATCGCCGAGCCATGGGATTGCGGCCCCGGCGGTTATCAGGTCGGCGGTTTTCCACCGGGCTGGGTCGAGTGGAACGACAAGTTCCGCGACACCGTGCGCGCGTTCTGGAAAGGCGATGACGGCCAACTGGCCGACTTCGCCAGCCGCATGACGGCGTCCGGCGAGATGTTCAATCAGCGCGGCCGACGGCCCTATGCCTCGTTGAACTTCATCACTGCCCATGACGGCTTCACCCTCAATGACCTGGTGTCGTACAACGACAAGCACAACGAAGCCAACGACGAGAACAATCAGGACGGCAGCAATAACAACCTGTCCTGGAACCACGGCGTCGAAGGCCCGACTGACGATCCGGAAATCAATGAACTGCGTCAGCGGCAAATGCGCAATTTCTTCGCCACGCTGCTGCTGTCCCAAGGCACCCCGATGCTGGTGGCCGGCGACGAGTTCGCCCGGACCCAGGAAGGCAACAACAACGCCTATTGCCAGGACAGCGACATCGGCTGGGTCAATTGGGACCTGAGCGAAGACGGCAAGGCCCTGCTCAAGTTCGTCAAGCGCCTGATCAAGTTGCGCCTGGCCTATCCGATCCTGCGTCGCGGACGCTTCCTGGTGGGTAATTACAACGAGGACATCGGCGTCAAGGACGTGACCTGGCTCGCCCCGGATGGAAGTGAAATGTCCATCGAGCAGTGGGAAGAACCGCACGGCCGCTGCCTCGGCATGTTGATGGACGGCCGCGCCCAGGAAACCGGTATCCGCCGCAAAGGCGGTAACGCAACCCTGTTGCTGGTGGTCAACGCGCACCACGACATCGTCAACTTCACCTTGCCGGAAGTGCCGGACGGCTATCACTGGACGTGCATGGTCGACACCAATCAACCGTCGATTCGCGGACAGGAACGCTTCGAGTTCGGGCACGAGTACTCCGTCACCGGTCGTTCGCTGCTGCTGTTCGAATTGCAGCATGAGGAAGAAGAGTGAAATGGACCTTCAAGCGTTTCTCACTCGCCAGCCACCGGACTACGCCGATACTCAGGCGCTAGGCCGGTGCCTGCGGGCGTTGGTGGAGGCCGGGCTTGATCAGCTTCCGCTGCCAGGCAGTGGCCAGACGCTGGAACGCTTCCAGCGGTTGGCCGAGGTCGGCGGGCATGACCTCGGGTTATGCAAGTTGTACGAAGGCCATACCGATGCGCTGGCGATCATCCAGCAGTTGGGTGGCTCGCCGACACCGGGCAGCACGTGGGGGATGTGGGCCGCTGAACCGCCAAACGCCCGGGTGCGCGTCCGTCCGCAGGGACACATGGTCGAGTTGAACGGGCGCAAGGCCTGGTGCTCGGGCGCGGCGGTGTTGAGTCATGCGCTGCTCACGGCCTGGGATCATCAGGACTGCCAGCAATTGGTCGCGGTGGCGCTGGATCAACCCGGCGTGACCGTGACCGATCAAGGCTGGCAAGCGGTCGGCATGGGCGCCTCCGGCAGCGTCGAAGTGCTGTTCGAAGGCGCCGAGGGCCAAGCCATCGGTTCACCCGGCGATTACCTGAATCGGCCCGGTTTTTGGCAGGGCGGCATCGGCATTGCCGCCTGCTGGTACGGCGCGGCGCAAAGCATTGCCGAACGCCTGCGCAGCCATTGCGCGCACCATGAAGAACCCCACGCCCTCGCTCACCTCGGTGCCGTCGACAGTGCGCTGCATGCCGCCGCCGAGGTCTTGCGGGTCAGTGCACTGATGATCGACGCCGCCCCGCTGGACGACGCCGAATTGCTGGCCCGGCGCGCCCGTGCGGTGGTGGAACACACCGCCGAACAGGTCATGTTGCATGTCGGCCACGCCCTCGGCGCGGGTCCCTACTGTAGGGATCGGCAGTTCGCCCGATTGATCGCCGACCTGCCGGTGTTCCTGCGCCAAAGCCACGCCGAACGCGACCTCGCCGCCCTCGGCCAAACCGTCATTACCGGAACATGGACGTTATGAAAACCAATCCTATCGTCGGCCAGGGCACGCCGCTTCATCGGTGGCAGACCTCCAGCCACCTGGCGCAGTTACCGGTGATCGATATCCTGAGCCTGGTGCCGGAAGGTGCCCGCGCAGTGATCATCGCCCCGCACCCGGATGACGAAGTGCTGGGCTGCGGCGGTTTCCTGCAATTGCTCGCCGCCGCCGGTCGGCCCTTGCAACTGATCTCGGTCACCGATGGCAGCGCCAGCCATCCCGGCTCCGAGCGCTGGCCGGTGGAGCGCCTGAGCGCGGTGCGGCCACAGGAATCGGTCGAAGCCTTGCGACGTCTCGGTGTGCCCCTGCACAGCCTGAAATGGCTGCGCGGTGGATTCAAAGACAGCCAGGTCGCTGATCGAGAAAGCGAGCTGAGCGAGTTCATCGAACGTCACTTGCACCCCAACGACGTGGTATTCACCACGTGGCGCGAGGACGGCCATTGCGACCACGAAGCCGTGGGCCGGGCCAGCGCCACAGCGGCAAGACGAGCGGGTGCGACCGTCTATGAATTGCCCGTATGGACTTGGCACTGGGCGACACCTGAAGACAGTTTCGTGCCGTGGCACCGGGCGCGAAAAATCCTCCTGGCCCCGCACCTGGTCGCGCGCAAACGCCACGCGATCCACGCCTTTGCCAGCCAGTTGGAGGGTGACCCGCACATCGGCTTGCCGCCCGTGCTGGCGCCCTATGTGCTGGAACGGCTGCTGCAACCGTTCGAAGTGGTGTTTGTATGAGCGTCGACGACCGCTATTTCGACGGTCTTTTTACCGGCAACGATGATCCCTGGTCGTTCCGTCAGCGCTGGTACGAACAGCGCAAACGCGCAATCACCCTCGCCGCAATGCCCCGCCCTCACTACCGGGCGATCTTTGAGCCCGGCTGCGCCAACGGCGAGTTGAGCTTTGAGCTGGCCAGCCGCTGCGATCGTCTGCTGTGTTGCGACACCGCCGCCGCAGCCGTGACGCTGGCTCGCACCCGACTCGGCCCGTTCGACCACGCCGAAGTCCGCCACAGCCGCTTGCCTGCCGATTGGCCGGACGAGAAATTCGACCTGATCGTGCTCAGCGAGGTCGGCTACTACCTCGACGCCGATGATCTGAAACGCCTGATCGAACAGGCCGCACAATCGCTGACCGCCGACGGCCAACTGCTGGCCTGCCACTGGCGCCCGCCCATCGACGACTGTCCGTTGAACGCCCGGCAAGTCCATGACTTGCTCCACGAACATTTGCATTTGCCGCGACTGGCCCTGCATCAGGAAGCGGATTTTCTACTGGAACTCTGGAGTCGTGAACCACGCTCCGTGGCGGCTCTGGAGGGTTTGCGATGATCGGCATTCTGATCCCCGCGCATAACGAAGAAGACTTGCTCGAAGACTGCCTTGAGGCGGCCCTGCTCGCCGCGCAACACGAGCGGCTGGGCGGTGAAACCGTCGAGGTATTGGTGGTGCTCGACAGTTGCACCGACCGGTCCTCGGAGATCGTCAGCGCCTATCCGGTGCACAGTCTGGCGATCGAGGCACGCAACGTCGGTCAGGCTCGCGCCGCAGGCGCACGGTTTCTGCTGGAGCGCGGGGCACGCTGGATATCCTGTTCCGATGCCGACAGCCGTGTGGCGCACGATTGGCTGGTGGCGCAACTGGCCCTCGACGTCGATGCGGTGTGCGGCACGGTCACGGTGGAGGCGTGGCACGAGGCGTTCGATGAGTCGGCTCAGATTCGCTATCACCAGCACTATCAGGCCCGCGAAGGTCATCGGCACATTCATGGAGCCAATCTGGGCATCAGTGCTGACGCCTATCAGCGCGCCGGCGGTTTCGAACCGCTGGCCTGTGACGAAGATGTGCAACTGGTGCGACAACTCGAACGCTGTGGCGCAAACATAGCCTGGAGCCATCGCCCGCAAGTGCTGACCAGTGCTCGGCTGGACAGTCGCGCACGCGGTGGTTTCGGCGATTATTTGCGAGACCTGGTACAGCCTGGTTAAAAAATACCGTCTCAGATGCCAGCACCACGCGACGAATAGCGAGACTTGAGCAATACTCTCCTCGCGGCAATCCAGGGTATGGAGCGCTGCACATTGCTCTCAAACAGAACAAGGACGTAGCCCGATGAAACCCGTTTCCCTCATCGAAAGCAGCTTGCCGGGACAGGTCTGGAACAGCGCCCGGCAACTGGACAACATCCCCGTCATCAACACCGAGACCCTGGTCCCCACTGGCGCGCGTGCCGTGGTCATTGCGCCGCATCCTGGCGATGAAGTGGTCATGTGTGGAGGCTTGCTTCAGCTCCTATCCTCGTTGGGTCATCCCCTGCAATTGATCTCGATCACCGATGGCAGCGCCAGCCATCCGGGCTCGCAACAGTGGTCAGAGAAACGCCTGAGTGTGTTTCGCGGCCAGGAAAGCGTCGAAGCCTTGCGCCGGCTCGGTTTGCCGATGCACAGCCTGAAGTGGATTCGCGGCGGCTTTACCGACAACGCCCTGGCCAAGCATGAAACCCAATTGACCCAATTCATCGCCCGTTATTTGCGCCCCGGCGATGTGGTGTTCACTACCTGGCGCGAAGACGGCACCTGCGATCATGACGCCGTCGGCCGCGCCAGCGCCAATGCGGCGAGCATGGTCGGCGCGACGATCAACGAACTGCCGGTCTGGGCCTGGCACTGGCCGACCCGAGATCAAGGACTCTTTCCCTGGCATCGTGCGCGCAAAGTACGCCTCGACACCTGGACCGTCGCGCGCAAAAGCCACGCCACCCACGCCTACGCCAGCCAGCTCGACGGCGAACCGGCCATCGGCATCGCGCCACTGCTGCCCCGGGTGATATTGGAGCGCATGCGTTTGCCCTATGAAGTTGTCTTTGTCTGACCCAATTCCCCATCCAACCCAATCCCTGCGGGAGCGAGCCTGCTCGCGATATCGTTGGGTCAGTCGACATCCATGCTGGATGTCACTCCGCGATCGCGAGCAGGCTCGCTCCCACATGGAATGGGTGTCGCTCAAACTGAACTGCCCGCCGCTGCATCAGTCGCATGCATAAGCAGCCCAGATTCAGAGGAGTGAACGTGACCAGCGATTCCGAGCAGCGAGCCGTTGAATCAGTGCCCTTGGACTCGCCCCCGGCGATTCATCGATTGAGGGTGCTGACGGTCAACACCCACAAAGGGTTTACCGCCCTCAATCGGCGTTTCATCCTTCCGGAGCTGCGAGAAGCGGTGCGCAGTACGTCGGCCGATCTTGTATTCCTGCAGGAAGTGGTCGGCGAGCACGATCGGCATTCCTCCCGTTACAACGACTGGCCGCAGACCTCGCAATACGAGTTCCTGGCCGACAGCATGTGGAGCGATTTCGCCTACGGTCGCAACGCCGTTTACCCCAACGGCCATCATGGCAACGCGCTGCTATCGAAATACCCGATTCGCGAACACCGCAATCTCGATGTCTCGATCACCGGCCCCGAACGCCGCGGCTTGCTGCACTGCGTACTGGACGTGCCGGGGCACGCTGAAGTCCATGCGATCTGCGTGCACTTGAGCTTGCTGGAAAGTCATCGCCAGTTGCAGCTGCAACTGCTCTGCCTACTGCTCGAATCCCTGCCCGACGATGCGCCGGTCATCATCGCCGGCGACTTCAACGACTGGCAGCTGCAAGGCAACGCCGCCCTCTCCCGTCGCAATTACCTGCACGAAGCCTTCGAACGCCACAATGGCCGCCCGGCGAAAACCTACCCGGCGCGCTTTCCGCTACTGCGCCTGGACCGGGTCTACCTGCGCAACGCCAGCAGCCACAACCCGCGAATTCTCGGCAATAAACCCTGGACGCACCTGTCGGACCACTTGCCGTTGGCGGTGGAAGTGCACCTCTGAGCGATCAATGCATCAAGGTGCGTTGACCACAACATAGGTCACATTGCTGCCCTGATACTGCGGCTGGTACCAGGTTGAACCGCACTGCATGTACACCGTGTTGTATTGCATGACCTGCACGCAACTGGTGGGCATTTGTGCCGGCGTCAGGATCGAGCCAACCACCGCGGCTGTCACCGCGACCGTTGCGGTCACGGCCGCCGCCGTGGCGATCGGATGATAGTGATCGTCGTAGCCATAGCGGCCATGCCCGTCGACATCAATGTCGACGTCGCGATTGTTGTTGATGTTGACGTTACGAGTGCTGTTGTTGATGTTGGTACGGTTGCCGACAGTGTTCCCGGCATTGACCCGGCTGCCTGAGTTCACCCGATTGCCCGCATTGACGTTGCTCGCGCGCGGCGGGGTATTGATCCGCTGCGCCCGCTGGGCATTGGGGGCTGGCGCACGGTTGACTGACGCCCTTGCCTGCCCCTGGCCCCGTGGCCGGGCATCCGCTTCGGCGATCAGGCCGACAGTCAGCACTGCGGCAGAGGCTAGCGATACAAACAGGCTCCACGACATTGTCCGGTTCATGTCATTCCCCTCCCTGATCAACGGCTTTCTTCAGCGCAATCGCCACATCACCCTTGGCCGGTTTGAAGGTGAACATCGACTCCTGGAGGCCAGGCTTCAGGTTCCAGTGATACACCGCGCTGTATTCCGGAAAGCTTTGCTCATCGGTGGTGGTAATCACCAGTTTGCACGGCAGTGGCTTCTCGGACCGTGTGATCCACAATTGCCAGTCGACGCCCTCCTGCCGAAAGGCCAAGTGATCACAGAGTTGGCCCTTGATCGTCGACGGTCCCACGTACAGGGCTTCCTTGAGTGCATCGATCTGGGCCTGATCGCTGCCAAACAGAAACAAGTCTTCCATGGGGATCTGGATCCCGTAATGGTTTTCGATCATGTGCAGGGTTTCGGACACCCTGGGTGGGGCATCCACCGTGGTGTAGTACTTGAGGTACGGTGAGTACTGGGTCAGTTTCTTGCCGTTATAGAAGAACTCTCGCGTTCGGACATCGCCTTCTGTCCGGGCGTACATTCGGTCATGCCCCAGCACTTTCAGGGTAGTGGAAGCCTCGGACTTGATCTTCTGCCCGGTCTCCAGGACGGTATCCAGGGTCACTTCGGCATCTACCTGAAACTTCGACAGGCTGCGCAGGTAGTTGCCCATATCGATCAGCTTATCGACCACCTGCGGATTGATGATCGGGGTGGCGTCCGCCGCCGGTGCCTCTTCGGCGCGAGCCCCTGGGGCAAGGAGCAGGGGAAACATCAGGCAGAAAACACTGGGTTGGGTTTTCATCGATTTTGCTCCTGTCCCTGCGCCGGGCTGCCGCCCGAAACCTTGTGGCTGAATGTTCAGCCTAGTTGCGGCCAGTCCTGTTCGCCAGACAGACAAACCGATGTGAGGACAGCGATTCCCTTGCGTTCATTTCAGCGCAGCATTACTGACAGAATCGAGACATGGACATCGTCGGGCCAGCAGGCCCTGAACACCGTCCGGACAGACCGGTAGCCCACTATCCAAAGGCTCTGGCCCGAGGGTTTTTTGACGATTTTTCGAACAAACAAGTACTTAGATGCGCGGCAAAAATCAGTCACTTGCGAGCACTAAAATTCCATTACCGCCCATCGGCCATTTTCTTGACGCATTGTCAAGGGTCTTCTTAGCTTCACGTTACTACCCCCGGAAATCCACCAGGGGCAAACCTCCAGACACCCGCGAAATCGGGCGGCCAGCGGCTTGCCTCAATCCATTCGGTCGCCCCTCATTCGGGGTAGGAGAGACGCCAAAGCGAGATACGGCATGCGATTGCAAGGTAGACCCCCATGAAAACTTCATTCACCCAACAAGAGATCAAAATCACTTTTTGCACTGTCTCGAGTTCTCTGCTGCTGTGTTCGTCCATGGAGGTGCAAGCCGGCCACGCAGAGGATGAAACCGCCCCCTGGTATCGCCAGGATGTTCCGGCAATGACCTTGCCCACGATACACATCACCGCCCCCTACCCCGGCCATTTCAGCGCCGCCTCCGATACACGAAGTTCTCGCCTGACCATCGAAGATGCCGCGCCTTCGACCTGGGACCAGTTGTACGGACAGGCATCGCGACAAGCACAGACCGATGTAATGACCCAGGGGTTTTCCAGCCCTGGCAGCACCGAATTCAAAGGTCCGGCGATCCTGACCCTGCAAAGCGGTAGCGGCCATACCCAACGGGTCGGACTGATCGGCGGGATGACGCAGTTACAAGGCAACAGCAACGGCCTGTTGACCAGTCGCGCCCTCGCCGCCCCCGAGACCGACACCCTCAACCTTCAAGGCCAGAGCCTCGGCGCCTACTGGAGCCTGACCGGGCCACAAGGCTGGCACGTGGATCTGTCGGCCAGTGGTGGACGGGTCGCCGGTTTCAGCCGTAACGACCAGGGCGCGCGGATAGCAACCGAAGGCAGTGCGGTGACGTTGTCGGTGGAAGGCGGATTTCCGATTGGGGTCAGCGAAAACTGGGTAGTCGAACCACAAGCGCAGTTGATCAATCAGCGCATCACGCTGGATACGCCTTATGCCGGTTCAAGTAATGCATCGTCCAGCGACCTGACGTCCTGGAGCGGCCGGGTCGGCGCAAGGTTGAAAGGTAGTTACGACATCAACGGCCTGGGAGTCGAACCCTATGTGCGGACCAACTTGTGGCACACCGTGTACACCGGCAACACCGTGTCCCTCGATCAGGTCGACAAGATCAGCAGCAGTCGCAACTCATCGACGGTCGAAGTGGGGTTGGGGCTGGTTGCCAGAGTCACGCCCGCGGTGAGTTTCTACGTCAGCGCCGATTACAGCAGTGATGTGGATGAAAATGATTTGAATGGCTTGATCGGGAGTCTGGGTGTGCGGATGCGGTGGTGAAGTGATCGTTCCCACGCTCCGCGTGGGAATGCCTCCAGTGGCGCTCTGCGTCACATCGTAGGGACGCTCTGCGTCCCGAGGCTGCATTCCCACGCGGAGCGTGGGGAACGATCATGTCGGAGCGAGCCTGCTCGTGATGGGAGAGACCCCGTACTGGATCAACCCTCAGGACTCAGGATCAACACCGCCAACGGTGGCAGATTCAACACCAGTGAAATGTTCTGGCCATGGCTCGGCTCTTCCTCGGTAAACGCCCCGCCGCTGTTGCCATAATTGGACCCGGCATACATCGCCGCGTCGCTGTTGATCACCTCGCCCCAGCGCCCGGCGAACGGTACGCCGATGCGATAGGCCTGACGCGGCACCGGCGTGAAGTTCGCCACCACCAACACCGGCCGCCCTTCCTTGCTCCAACGCAGGAACGCGTAAACGCTGTTGATCGCATCATCGCCGATCAACCACTGGAAGCCTTGCGGCGCGTCGTCCTGGTCATGCATCGCCGGCTCTTCGCGGTACAGCCGATTGAGGTCGCCGACGAGTTTCTGCACACCCTTGTGTTCGGAGTATTGCAGCAGGTACCAGTCCAGTTGCTGATCGTGATTCCACTCGCGCCACTGGCCGAACTCGCAACCCATGAACAGCAGTTTCTTGCCCGGGTGCGCCCACATGAAGCTCAAATAGGCCCGCAGGTTGGCAAATTTCTGCCAGCGGTCGCCAGGCATCTTGTCGATCAGCGAGTGCTTGCCGTGCACCACTTCATCGTGGGAGATCGGCAGGATGAAACGCTCGGACCAGGCATACACCAGGCCGAAACTCAGCTCGTTGTGGTGATGGGCGCGGTACACCGGATCCTGTTGGATGTAATGCAGCGAATCGTGCATCCAGCCCATGTTCCATTTGTAGTCAAAGCCCAGCCCGCCCTGTTGCGTGCTCTGGCTGACACCCGGCCACGCGGTGGATTCCTCGGCAATCACCAGCGCACCGGGCGCTTCGATGTTGACCACGTCGTTGAGGTGACGCAGGAAGTCGATGGCTTCGAGGTTCTCGCGACCGCCGTGACGGTTTGGCACCCATTCCCCGGCCTTGCGCGAGTAATCGCGATAGAGCATCGACGCCACGGCATCGACCCGCAGGCCATCGACGTGGAAATGCTTGAGCCAGTGCAGCGCCGAGGCCAGCATGTAGCCGTGCACTTCGGTGCGGCCCAGGTTATAGATCAGCGTGTCCCAGTCCTGATGGAAACCTTCCTGCGGATTGCCGTATTCGTACAACGCGGTGCCATCGAATTGCGCCAGGCCGTGGGTATCGGTGGGGAAATGCGCCGGCACCCAATCGAGGATCACGCCGATGTCAGCCTGGTGACAGGCGTTGACGAAGGCGGCGAAGTCATCCGGCGAACCATAACGGGCGCTCGGGGCGAATTGCGACAGCAACTGGTAACCCCAGGAACCGCCGAACGGGTGTTCCATGATCGGCATCAGCTCGATGTGGGTGAAGCCCAGTTCCTTCACATAAGGAATCAGCCGCTCGCCCAGTTCGTGCCAGGTGTACTGGCGCGCCACTTCACCCAGATCGTCCAGCTCGCATTGCCACGAGCCGGCGTGCAACTCGTAGATAGACAGCGGCGCACTCGGCAGATGCCGCTCGCCACGAGACTCCATCCACGCCTGATCCTGCCAGTCGATGTTCAACGGTGAGGCGACTTTGGACGCGGTATCCGGCGGCAGCGAGGTGGCCAATGCCATCGGGTCAGCCTTGAGCGGCAGAATCCCGTGGGCGCCGAGGATTTCGTATTTGTAGGTTTCCCCTGCCTGCAAACGCGGGATGAACACTTCCCAGACCCCGGTGGGATGGCGCAAACGCATCGGGTGCCGACGACCGTCCCAGTTGTTGAAGTCACCAACCACCGACACCCGTTTGGCATTCGGCGCCCACACGGCGAAACGCACGCCGTCGACGCCGTCCACCGTCTTCAGCTGCGCGCCGAGGCAGGCGCTGAGGTCGCGATGATTGCCTTCGGCGAACAGGTACAAGTCCATTTCGCCGAGTAATGGGCCAAAGCTGTAAGGGTCCTCGGAAACCTGTTCGCCACCGGCCCAACGGGTGCGCAAAAGATACGGCTGCGCCCGATCGAAGTGCCCGACAAACAGGCCCGGCGTCTGGGTGGCTTCAAGGTTGCCGAGTTCTTCCCCGGAGTCCCTGGCCAGTACCTGCACGCTCAGCGCGTCTGGCAGATACGCTCGAATGAATTGTCCGCCGGCGTCATCGCCGTGGGGGCCGAGAATTGCAAAAGGGTCGTGATGTTCGGCGCGTACCAGCGCGTCGATATCCCGCGATCTGGGCAGCAACGCTTCTTTAGCGTGACCCTGTTCCTTGTTCGAGAAACTCATGACTACTCTCCACCAAGCTCGGAAAAGGGTTTAAGCCCACTCAATAATCCATACAAACCGTGCAATGGCACCGGCAACCACGTGGGGCGATTTTCAGCCTCATAAGCCACCTCATACGCCGCCTTCTCCAGCCCGAACAACGCCAACGCGGCGTCCTCGCCTTCCGGATCTTGCCACGCATGAGCAAGACTAGCTGCCGCCAGCCGATAAGCGTCGACAAATGCCTGTTTTGCTTCATTCAAATAACGGTCGGCTACCCGTTGCCGTGCCGCTCGGGCTTCGGCGGTGTTGTCGACGTTATGCACGTTGATCGCCATCGCCGCGGCGTAATCGAAGGAGCGCAACACGCCACTGACATCTTTGTACGGGCTGTGCTTGCCGCGTCGCTCGCTCAGCGGCCGTGCCGGCTCGCCTTCGAAGTCGATCAAGAAGGCGTCGCCCTTGATCACCAGCACCTGACCCAGGTGCAAGTCGCCGTGGACGCGAATGCGCAAACCACCGACGGCTTTTTCGCCCAGGTCCTGGACATGACTGAGGATGGCTTTTTTGTTGTCCAGTAAACGAGTGACCAGCGCTTTGTCCGCCGGGTTCAGTTCGCTTTGATGCTGTTTGAGCAACTTCAGCGAGTGCTCCAGTTGCGCCGCGACGTCCTTGGCCGAGGCCAGGGCCTCTTTTTGCGTGGTGACCTGCGGGGCGAAGTCCGGGTCATCGGTCGGGGCCGCCAGCACCTGGTGCATCTCACCCAGCCGTTGGCCGAGCATGCCGGCGAAGTCTTTGAGCTCACCCAGTGCGTTGTAGTGCTGCTCCTGCTCGGACATGGCGTCGGCCAGTTCGTCGCGCAGTGCCCGTTCGAGGTTGTTCTGGGTCCATTCCCAGGCATCGCCCTGATTGCTCAAATAGCCTTGGGCAATCATCAGCAGATTGTCCTCGCCCTTGGCGTCGCGGCGAACCACCGACCCCAGCAGCGGCGAGATGTTGCTAAAACCGGCGTTGGTCAGATAGGCGCTCATTTCCAGTTCCGGGTGCACGCCCGAGGCGACCTTGCGGATCAGCTTCAGCACCAGGCTGCTGCCAATCACCACCGAACTGTTGGACTGCTCGGCCGACAGGTAGCGCACTTCGGATTCGGCCGTCAGGCCCAGTTTGGCCAGCTCCTCGGTCGGTTCGAAACGGATCTCGCCGCCATCGGAAGGCAACACGGTGTTTTCCTGCATGCCTCGCAGCACCGCGCGGATGAAGTTTTCCAGGCTGAACGCATCGGTGATCAACCCCACCTGAGGGCCACGTCGCACTCGAGACAGCGCCAATTGCTGCGGCAGCGCCGGCCCGACCTGATCATCGGCAATGAAGCCGAAAGGCAACTGGTAACGGCTGGTCTGGCCGCCGCTGGTGACTTCGATTTCACTCAAAAGCACCGGATGCTGCGCATCGCCGAAGCGCACGCCATAGACCAGGTTGACCTTCTCGATGGCCGCGTCCTTGCCGGCGAACCAGCGACGGTTTTGCAGCCAGTTCGGCAAGATGCCCTGCTCCAGCGTGCCGCGTGACGGCGCTTCGAGCAGTTCTTCCATGCGTTTTTTCAACACCAGGGTGGTGAAATCCGGCAGGCTTTGCGCCGGTTCTACGTGCCAGCTGGGCATTTGATTCTCCGCAGCAAGTCCAAACCAATAAAAGCCGTAAGGCGCCAGCGTCAGGAGGAAATTCAACTGGCCGATCGGCGGGAAGGCGTTACCCCCGAGCATCTCCACCGGCACCATACCGGCGTAAGCCGACAGGTCCAGCTCCGCCGCTTGCGCACTGCGCGATACGTTGGCCACACACAGGATGATTTCGTATTTGCCGTCCGGCCCGTCGTATTCACGGGTGTAGGCCAGAATTCGCCGGTTGCTCGGCGAGAGCATTTTCAGCGTGCCACGCCCGAAGGCCTTGGACTGCTTACGAACGGCGAGCATGCGCCGGGTCCAGTTCAGCAGCGAATGCGGGTCGCCGGCCTGGGTCTCGACATTGACCGACAGGTACCCGTATTGCGGGTCCATGATCGGCGGCAGTACCAGGCTCGCCGGGTCGGCGCGGGAAAAACCGCCGTTACGGTCGATCGACCACTGCATGGGCGTGCGTACGCCGTCACGGTCGCCGAGGTAGATGTTGTCGCCCATGCCGATTTCATCGCCGTAATACATCGTCGGTGTGCCCGGCATCGACAGCAGCAGACTGTTGAGCAGTTCCACCCGACGGCGATCCCGTTCCATCAACGGTGCGAGGCGGCGGCGAATACCGAGGTTGATCCGCGCCCGACGGTCGGCCGCGTAGTAGTTCCACAGGTAATCGCGCTCCTTGTCGGTGACCATTTCCAGGGTCAACTCATCGTGGTTGCGCAGGAAAATCGCCCACTGACAGTTGGCCGGGATCTCCGGAGTCTGGCGCAGGATGTCGGTGATCGGGAAACGATCTTCCTGGGCCAGCGCCATGTACATGCGCGGCATCAACGGGAAGTGAAAGGCCATGTGGCATTCATCACCGTTGAGGCCTTTTTTATCGGTGTCACCGAAGTACAGCTGCGTGTCTTCCGGCCATTGATTGGCCTCGGCCAGAAGCATGCGGTCTGGATAGTTGGCATCGATCTCGGCACGGATCTGCTTGAGGACGTCGTGGGTCTCGGGCAGGTTTTCGTTGTTGGTGCCGTCGCGCTCGATCAGGTAGGGAATCGCGTCCAGGCGCAGGCCGTCGATGCCCATGTCGAGCCAGTAGCGCATCACCGACAGCACCGCTTTCATGACTTGCGGGTTGTCGAAGTTGAGGTCTGGCTGGTGCGAATAGAACCGGTGCCAGAAGTACTGGCCGGCGACCGGGTCCCAGGTCCAGTTGGACTTTTCGGTGTCGAGAAAGATGATCCGGGTGCCGTCGTATTTGTGGTCATCGTCGGACCAGACGTAGAAGTCCCGCGCCGCCGAACCGGGTTTGGCTTTTCGTGCGCGCTGGAACCAGGCGTGCTGGTCGGAGGTGTGGTTGATGACCAGCTCGGTAATCACCCGCAGGCCGCGTTTGTGGGCCTCAGAAATGAAACGTTTGGCGTCGGCCATGGTGCCGTAATCGGGGTGGACGCCACGGTATTCGGCAATGTCGTAGCCATCATCGCGCCGTGGCGACGGATAGAACGGCAAGAGCCAGATGGTGTTGACGCCGAGGTCGGCAATGTAATCGAGTTTGGCGATAAGGCCGGGAAAGTCGCCGATCCCGTCGTTGTTGGAGTCGAAAAAAGACTTAACGTGAACCTGGTAGATCACCGCATCCTTGTACCAGAGCGGATCCTTGATAAAGGTGGCTGCCTTGGGTTTCTTCGCCATTTGAAACTCCTGTTGAATTCAGTGCAGCCCCTGAGCCGAACGCCTACCTGTGGCGAGGGAGCTTGCTCCCGCTCGGCTGCGAAGCAGTCGCAAAACCTGTAAATCAGTTGACCCTGAAAAAACAGGGCCGCTGCGCGCCACAGCGGGAGCAAGCTCCCTCGCCACAAAAGTTCATCCCATCGCAAATCTGGGGGGCTTCAAGAAGTTGTGATTCGCCAGATACCGAACGGTTGATGCGCCGGGTCGATTCGCATGAACTGATACTTGCCGTACCAGGTCCAGCGATGGCCGCTCATCAAGTCTTCACCCTGAGTGCTGGCGTCATCGGGCAAGCCCATTTCCCACAGAGGCAATTCAAAATTCGCTTCCTGGACGTTATGCGGATCGAGGCTGACGGCCACCAGAATGAAGTTGCTGCCATCCGCGCTGCGTTTGCCGAAGTACAGAATGTTGTCGTTCCACGCGTTGTAGACCTTCAGGCCCAGGTGCGTGTGCAGTGCCGGGTTTTGCCGGCGGATGCGGTTGAGCTGGGCGATCTCGGCGATGATGTTGCCCGGCGCGGTAAAGTCCCGTGGGCGGATCTCGTATTTCTCGGAATTGAGGTATTCCTCTTTGCCCGGTACCGGCGCGGCTTCACAGAGTTCGAAGCCCGAATACATGCCCCACAGACCCGAGCCCATGGTCGCCAGCGCCGCGCGGATGAGAAAGCCGGCGCGTCCGGATTCATGCAGAAACGCGGGGTTGATGTCCGGCGTGTTGACGAAGAAATTCGGCCGGTAGCATTCGCGCCATGGCGACTCGTTGAGTTCGGTGAAATAGGTCGCCAGTTCCCGCTTGGTATTGCGCCAGGTGAAGTAGGTGTAACTCTGGGAGTAACCGACCTTGCCCAGCCGCGCCATCATCGCCGGCGTGGTAAAGGCCTCCGCCAGGAAGATCACCTCGGGATACAACGCCCGCACATCGGCGATCAGCCATTGCCAGAACGGCAGCGGCTTGGTGTGAGGGTTGTCGACACGAAAGATCTTCACGCCCTCTTCGACCCAACCGACCACAATGTCCCGCAGCTCGACCCACAGGCTGGGAATTGCATCGCTGGCATAGAAATCGACGTTGACGATGTCCTGGTACTTTTTCGGCGGGTTCTCGGCGTATTTGATCGTGCCGTCCGGGCGCCAGTTGAACCAGCCCGGGTGCTGTTTGAGCCACGGGTGATCCTGGGAACACTGGATCGCGAAATCGAGGGCAATTTCCAGTCCGTAATCCGCCGCCGCTGCCACCAGTCGACGAAAGTCTTCGCGGGTGCCGAGTTCGGAGTGAATCGCCTCGTGCCCGCCCTCTTCGCTGCCGATGGCATACGGGCTGCCCGGATCGTCGGGGCCGGCGCTCAGTGAATTGTTCGGGCCTTTGCGGAAGCTGCGTCCGATGGGATGAATGGGCGGGAAATACAGCACGTCGAAACCCATGTCCTGAATCATCGCCAACCGAGCATGCACGTCGTTGAACGTGCCGTGACGGTTTGGATCGTCGGTGATCGAGCGCGGAAACAACTCATACCAGCTGGCGAACTGGGCGAGCTCGCGCTCGACGTCCAGCGGAAATTCAGGACTGAGGCTCAAGTAGGCACGGTGATCGGCCTGAGCCATCAGGTCCGCACTGCGCTGGTGCAGAAACAAGGTGACTTGCTCGGCTTCGAGCAACCCGGACAATTCATGGTGCAACGCCGCCAGGTCTTCGCTCAGCGGCCCTTCCGAGCGCTCGGCCGCCTGTTTCACCTGATTGCGCCCTTCCTGCAACTCCAGGCTGATGGGCACGCCGGCAATGTGTTTCTTCTCGATCTCGTATAGAAAGCTGGCGTACTGATCGATCCAGGCTTCGATACAAAAGACGTAGCGGCCTTGATCCTCAACGCGGAACTGCCCTTCCCAGCCGTTATTGCCGAGTTCGGTCATGACCTCACTCTGCCAGGCCTCGTCGCCGTCGGCACGCCAGCGTATGCGTACGGCCAGTTTGTCGTGGCCGTCGGCGAACACTTTGCTGGTCACCACCACGTCCTGGCCCACCACGGCCTTGGCCGCGAACTGCCCGCCATCCAGAGTCGGCATCACGCTTTCAATCGCGATGCGCGGCAGCAGTAGCGCCTGTGACAGTGGCATATGAGGGTTGTAGTTCAGCTCTGTCGGTTTTTCAGCAGTCATCGAGCATCTCTCCTTAACGCCCCATGGACGCTCTTGTGTCTGGTCGTCTTTCACACGAAACCCGTCGGTCCCGAAATGAACTCACTTAGGTTCCGAGCGACAAGCGCGGGGAAAAGTTCACGCCCATTTGCTGCGGAATCAAATCCCTTGCGTGACGGTCAACTCACTTAAGCACGACTTACGCCATGTGCCACTGGAGGCTTCAACGATGAGTATTCCAATCCCTGCCGAGACACCCGATCCGAACATCGACACCCCGACCATTCCGCCGACCGAACCGCAACCGGTGCCTGAGAAGGAACCGCCTGGCACTACGCCGCCACCCCGGGAAGAACCACCGAGCACGATGCCGCCGGTGATCGTCTCGCCTGAGTGACGATGGCGATCTAGGGTCGTTCCTGCTCGTCTTTGTCCCTGTCGAGCATTTGCACGATCCTCGGCATCACGCTGAAAATCGCCAACGCCAGCAGCGTACTAAACACCGCCGTCGCCTCGCGGCCCAGCCCGGCCGAGACACCGATGGCGGCGGTCAGCCATAAACCGGCGGCGGTGGTCAGGCCTTTTACGTGGCCTTCATCGCCCTCCTGGTTTTTCAGAATGGTGCCGGCGCCGAGGAAGCCGATCCCGGCGATCACGCCTTGCACCACCCGGCTCATGGCATCGGCCTGGGAGCCGGACATCTGTGGCACCAGCACAAACAACGCAGCTCCCAGCGCTACCAGCATGTGCGTACGCACACCGGCGGCCTTGCCCTTTTGCTCACGCTCGAAACCCAGAATGCCGCCCAGGATCGCAGCCATCAGTAATCTCACGGTTATACGCGTCAGTTGTGACGCATCGCCGATGTCGGCGAACTCCGCTTGCAGCGTTACCCAAACCTCATGCCACCAGGCGTTCATGGTGCAATCCTTGTGATTGATCGTTATGGGAGGATGGACCGCGCCGACCATTAATCGGTTGCACAGAACGATGTCCGTCGGATGCGCCCTAACAGTTTAGAACCCGCTAAAAAAAGGACATCGCCATGACTGTGCGCATCGAAAGCCAGACCTGCTTCTTCATCACCGAGAACGGCGAAGAAATTCGTCTGTGCCCCGACGTCACGATCATCACCGACTCGGAAAAAGCCATGTCGGCGGTGGAACTCAACGGCCAGCGCGTGTACATCACCGAAGCAGAAGCCGATGCATTGACCGTAGCAGGCGCAGTGGACGGCCGTAAGCATTTGAAGGCTACCGACAGTGATTCGGTGATTTGACTGACCCCGATCAACAAGCCCCGCAGGCGCCTGATATAAGCGTCTGCGCCCTGCTGTGACGGGGTGCATCAAGTTGTCGCAGGCAGCGGATCAATCCCCATCTGATCCGCTTTTTATTGCAATACCTGAGTCTGTTATGCAAACAGATCGCTGGTCATAGTGCTCATGCCTGATGGAGGCTGATGAGCGAAAGACCATGAGCGAAAGAATCCCCGTCCGAATCGTAGAACCTGCCTCATTTATAAAAACCGAGCCTTTGCGTCCAAAGATAAAGGCCAAGTCCAGCGACAACCTGATTCACACCCGCAGCTTCACCGGCCTGTTCCGCACATTGCGCCTGAGCGGTGCGGGCGTTCTGTTTTTGCTGTTCTTCGGCACCGTGTGGCTCAACTGGGGTGACCGTCAGGCGGTGCTCTGGGACCTTTCCGAAAGCAAATTCCACATCTTCGGCGCAACTTTCTGGCCCCAGGACTTCATCCTGCTTTCGGCGCTGCTGATCATCGCCGCGTTCGGACTGTTCGCGATCACCGTGTTCGCCGGCAGGGTCTGGTGCGGCTACACCTGCCCACAGAGTTCCTGGACCTGGATCTTCATGTGGTGCGAGAAGATCACCGAAGGCGAACGCAACCAGCGCATCAAGCTGCAAGCCGCGCCGTGGGGCCTGAACAAACTTATTCGCCGCTCGGCCAAGCACACACTGTGGCTGGCCATCAGTCTGCTCACCGGGCTGACCTTTGTGGGGTATTTCACGCCGATCCGGCCCTTGGCCGAAGAGCTGCTGACCTTGCAGATGGGCGGTGTCAGTCTGTTCTGGGTGCTGTTTTTCACCGGCGCGACTTACATCAACGCCGGCTGGCTGCGTGAAGCGGTGTGCATGCACATGTGCCCGTATGCGCGGTTCCAGAGCGTGATGTTCGACAAGGACACTCTGACCATTTCCTACGACTTCGCCCGCGGTGAAAACCGTGGCCCGCGCAAACGCGAGGTGAAACCAGCCGAGGTGGGCCTGGGTGATTGCATCGATTGCCAGCTGTGCGTGCAAGTCTGCCCGACCGGGATCGACATACGCGACGGCTTGCAAATGGAGTGCATCGGCTGCGCGGCGTGTATCGACGCCTGCGATTCGGTCATGGACAAAATGGGCTATGCCCGTGGCTTGATCAGCTATACCTCGGAGCATGAGTTGCAAGGGGGCAAGACTCATCTGCTACGGCCGCGGCTGATCGGTTACACCGCGGTGCTGCTGGTGATGATCGGCGCCCTCGCCCTGGCGTTGGTCGAGCGGTCGATGGTGTCGCTGGACGTGAGCAAGGACCGCGGCCTGTTCCGAGAGAACAGCCAGGGGCAGATCGAAAACATCTACAGCTTGAAGGTCATCAACAAGACCCAGCTGCGTCAGGACTATCGGCTGAGCCTGGTGGACGGCGAAGGCTTCGTGCTGCAAGGCAAGACCGAGCTGAGCCTGGCGCCGGGTGAGATTGTCGATGTACCGGTGTCAGTGGCCATGACCGCCGAACGCCCCAGCAGCAGCTCGCAGACGATCAGTTTCAAGATTGCCGACAGCGACGAACCGGACATCTATAGCGTGGCCAAGAGCCGGTTTGTTGCGCCGATGAACCGTTGATCCCTTAGACTGCGGTGCTGCCATTCGCGGGCAAGCCTCGCTCCTACGGTTTCGTGCTGACTGTAGGAGCGGTGCTTGCCCGCGAAGAAGTCACCTCGATTTCACTGAAAAACACCAATCCAGGCACTCGATGAAACGCTACGAAAAATTCGCCGAAGACATCGCTGAACTGATTCGCTCCGGCGTCCTGGGCCCTGGCCAGCGCGTGCCGTCGGTGCGCTATGCCAGCCAGACTTACGGGGTCAGCCCGTCCACGGTATTCCAGGCCTACTACCTGCTCGAACGCCGTGGCCTGATCCGCGCCCGGCCGCGTTCCGGCTATTTCGTCAACACGCATGCGCCGAGCCCGTTCTCGGAGCCGGTGATCAGCAGCCAGGTCAATGAATCCACCGAAGTCGACGTCAGCGAGCTAGTGTTTTCGGTCCTCGACTCGATCAAGGACCCGACCACCGTGCCCTTCGGCTCGGCCTTTCCCAGCCCGACCCTGTTCCCGTTGCAGCGCCTGTCCCGCTCCCTGGCCAGCGCCGCACGGGACATGGACCCGCGCATGGTCGTCACCGACATGTCGCCGGGCAACCCGCAACTGCGGCGCCAGATTGCCCTGCGCTACATGGTCGGCGGCCTGATGTTGCCGATGGAAGAACTGCTGATTACCAACGGCGCGCTGGAAGCCCTCAACCTGTGCCTGCAAGCGGTCACCGAACCCGGCGACCTGGTGGCCATTGAAGCGCCAGCGTTCTATGCCTGCCTGCAAATCCTGGAACGGCTGAAACTCAAAGCCGTCGAGATCCCGGTGCACCCGCGCGACGGTATCGACCTGGGCGTGCTCGCGCAAACCCTGGAGCGCCACCCGATCAAGGCCTGCTGGTGCATGACCAGTTTCCAGAACCCGATGGGCGCGACCATGCCCGAGGCGAAGAAGCAGGAGCTGGTCGAGCTGTTGCGCAGCCACCAGGTGCCGCTGATCGAGGACGACGTCTACGCCGAACTCTATTACGGCCAGCAGGCGCCGAAACCGGCCAAGGCGTTTGATACCGAAGGGCTGGTGATGCATTGCGGTTCCTTCGCCAAGAGCCTCGCCCCCGGCTACCGCATCGGCTGGGTCGCCGCCGGGCGATATGCGCAGAAGATCGAACGGCTGAAACTGATGACTTCGCTGTGCGCCTCGATGCCGGCCCAGGCCGCTATCGCCGATTACCTGCAACACGGCGGCTACGACCGGCACCTGCGCAAACTGCGCTACGCCCTGGAAGAACAGCAAAGCGCCATGCTCGCCGCCATCGCCCGCTATTTTCCGGCGCAGACACGTGTCAGCCAACCGGCCGGCGGCTACTTCCTGTGGCTGGAACTGCCGCCGCAGATGGATTCGCTGAAGTTGTTCCAGATGGCACTGGCGCAAGGCATCAGCATCGCGCCGGGGCCGATCTTTTCACCGACGCAGCGGTTCAGGAATTGTATCCGGCTGAATTATGGCAGCCCTTGGACCGAGGATTCGGAGAAGGCGATGGAGACGTTGGGGCGGATAGTGCGGTCGTTCTGAAGCGTTGATGTCGTTTGGGCTACCGTCATCGCGAGCAGGCTCGCCCCCACAGGAATTTAGTGTCGTTCACAAATACTGTGTTCACATCAATCCACTGTGGAAGCGAGCCTGCTCGCGAAGGGGCCGGGCCGGACAATACAAATCTTAAGGATTAACGCCCACCGCCCAGGTCGACAAAAGTCCCGGTCGCATAAGAAGCCTTGTCCGACAGCAACCAGATAATCGCCTCAGCCACTTCGTCCGGCCGTCCACCGCGGGCCATCGGGATCGCCGATTCCAGCTTGCTGACCCGATCCGGATCACCGCTCAGCGCATGGAAGTCGGTGTAAATAAAGCCTGGCCGCACCGCGTTGACGCGAATGCCTTCGCCCGCCACTTCCTTGGACAGGCCGATGGTGAAACTGTCCAGCGCGCCTTTTGACGCTGCGTAATCCACGTATTCGTTGGGTGAACCCAGACGTGAGGCTACAGAGGACACATTGACGATGCTGCCGCCCTGCCCGCCATGCTTGGGCGACATGCGCATGATCGCGTGCTTGGCGCAGAGGATCGGTGCCAGGACATTGGTCTTGAGCGTTTTGAGAATGCGGAACTCGGACATTTCGTCGACGCGGGATTTTTGACCCACGGTGCCTGCATTATTCACCAGCGCCGTGACGCGACCCAGTTCGGTGTCCACGCGGTGGAACAGACTGATCACTTCGTCTTCGATGCTGACGTCGGCACGCACGAGAATGGCTTGAGCACCCAGAGCCCGAACTTGCTCCAGGACGCTTTGTGCAGCCGATTCGTCGGACTGATAGTTGATACAGACCCGATAACCAAGCCCTGCAGCCAACAGCGCGGTTGCCGCGCCGATACCACGGCCGCCGCCGGTGATGACAATGACTTTGTCCATGTTGACTTCCCCTTCACGCGTAAGCAATCGGGGGCAAGAATAACCTCCATTGCCGGCTTTTGCATGGACTCACATCAACTGAACTCGCCAACGCTGTGTGCATTGGGGTCTCTGTAGACGCCGTCGCCCCTCACGATCAGGCAGGTTCGACAGCGGCCACAGGCACCCATCGTTCACCACGAACTATGTCGGCCATGAAGCGATCCGCCGGCAGCGGGTGCCCGAGCAGGTAGCCCTGCAACGAATCGCAACCGAGTTTGGTCAGGAAGTCTTGCTGGACACCGGTCTCGACGCCTTCGGCGACAATGCGCAAGCCCAGCGCCTGGCCGAGCGCGACGATGGCGGACACGATGGCGGCGTCGTCACTGTCGTGTTCCAGATCGCGGACAAAACCGCGGTCGATCTTCAGCTCATTGGCCGGCAGGCGCTTGAGGTACATCAAGCTCGAATAACCCGTGCCGAAGTCATCGATGGACAGATCGACGCCCATTTCCGAAAGTTCCTGAAGCACCGTCATGCTCGCATCGGCATCGCTCATGGCGGTGGTTTCGGTGATTTCAAGGGTCAGGCTATTGGCCGGCAACTGATGCCGGGCCAAGGCGTTGGAGACGCTCTTGACCAGGCCCGTATGGCAGAACTGCAACGCCGAGAGGTTCACCGCAATGCGCCAGTCGGTGTAGCCGAGCACGTACCACTCGCGCATCTGGCGGCAGGCTTCGTTCAGCACCCATTCACCAATGGGAATGATCAGCCCGGTCCTTTCCGCCAGCTCGATAAACTTGTCCGGCAGCAGCATGCCCTGGGTCGGATGCTCCCAACGCAGCAACGCCTCAGCACCCACCGGACGACCATTGCCGGCGTCGAACTTGGGTTGGTAATAGAGGCTGAACTGCTGCTGATCGAGAGCATTGCGCAAATCCTGGAGCAGTTGCAGCTGTTTGCGCGCGTTGCTGTTCATCGAGGCGTCGAAGAAGCTGTAGCCGTTTTTCCCGGCGCCCTTGGCGTGGTACATCGCAGCGTCGGCGTTCATCAGCAATTCCTGGGCGGTCTGGCCGTTGCCCGGGTACAGCGCGATGCCAAGGCTGGCGGAAATCTGCAGGTCTTGCTCGGCGACCCGGAACGAACTGCCGATCAGCCCGACCTGCCGCGCGGCGACGTTCAGCGCGTCATTTGGCTCGCCGAGGCGTACCAGCAGGACGAATTCATCGCCGCCGATCCGCGCCAAGGTGTCCTGACTGCGCATGTCTTCGCGCAGACGTAAACCGACCTCGCGCAACAACTGATCGCCCATGTGGTGGCCGAAGGCATCGTTGACCGGTTTGAAGCCGTCGAGGTCGATAAACATCAGCGCAAAGCAACCGCCCTGCTCCTGAACCTTGGACATGGCCTGTTCGATACGGTCGGCCAGCAACATGCGATTGGGCAAGCCGGTCAGGGTGTCGTGCAGGGCCAGTTGGGTCAGTTCACGATTGGCTTGCGTCAACGAGCGCGCAAGATCCGCGGTACGGGCTTCCAGACGCGCATCGAGAACCGAGGTCAACAAGGCGATGCTCAACACCGCAAGCGTGGTGATCAGCACCAGGTTGTCGAGGCCTTTGCCGTTCAAGCCGCTGAGGGCGGCCCCACAGAAACTGCCGTCCGGGAAGCGTGCCGCGGCCATTCCGGTGTAATGCATGCCGACGATGGCCAGGCCCATGATCACCGCCGCACCGGCGCGAAACAGGCCCACATACGGCGTGTGCTGGCGCAGGCGGAAGGCGATCCATAACGCGGCGCCGGAAGCACCGACGGCGATGAGCAGCGATGCACCAAACAGCGTCGGGTCGTAATCGATGCCCGGCTGCATGCGCATGGCGGCCATGCCGGTGTAATGCATGGCACTGATCCCGGCGCCCATGATCAGCGCGCCGAACGCCAGTTGCCAGGACGGCAACCGGGGCTGACTGACCAGCCACAGGGCAAAACCGCAGGACAGGATCGCGGTCAACAGCGACAGGGACGTAAGGCTGAAGTCGTAACCCAGATCGATGGGCAAGGTGAACGCGAGCATGCCGATAAAGTGCATCGACCACACACCCACGCCCATGGCAAAGGCGCCGCCCGCGGTCCAAAGGAACACGGCACGGCCCTTGGCGGTGGCAATGCGTTCGGTCAGGTCGAGCGCGGTATAGGAGGCGAGAATCGCTACACAGAGCGAAATGATAACCAGCGTGGGGGAATAGCTACCGATGAGCATGTGACTTCTCGCGATCGCCCCCCGTACTGCTTCCGTTCTCGGCAGGGCAAATCGGGCGATTGTACTGATTGCGCAAAAGAACGCACTGACAAAGTAATCAAATGGCCATCAACCCGATGAAACGCTTGTTTGATCGCCCCAAAGGCTCAAGTTGATCGTTCCCAGGCTCTGCGTGGGAACGCAGCCTGGGACGCTCCGTGTCCCGTGTCAGGCCAGACGTGGAGCGTTCAGTAAGGCATTCCTACGCGGAGCGTGGGAACGATCAACAAAGGGGTTGGGTGTCAGGGCTATTTGTTTTCGCTGACTTGAAGCGCCCCGTCCCAACCACCGCCCAGCGCTGCAATCAACTGCACACTGGCGATCAAGCGGCTCTGTAACAGACTCAACACGTTACGTTCGTTATTCAACGCCGTGGCCTGGATGACCACCACGTCCAGGTAAGCAATCAACCCGGCCTTGTATTGATTTCGCGTCAACCGCAGGGATTCACGCGCAGCATCCAGTGCTTCCTGGCGCACGCCGGCTTCGTCTTCCAGCACCTTGAGCTGCACCAGATAGTTTTCCACCTCGCGGAAACCATCGAGCACGGTCTGGCGGTACTTGGCGACCGTTTCGTCGTAGGCCGCTTCACTGCGATCGACCTCGGCCGAACGCTGGCCGCCATCAAACAGGGTCATGGCCAGTTGCGGCCCTACCGACCAGAAGCGGTTCGGCACGCTGATCCAGTTGGCATAGGTGCTGCTGCTGTAACCGCCGTTCAGGCTCAGGGTCAGGTCCGGGTAGTAGGCGGCCTTGGCCACGCCGATGTTGGCGTTGGCCGCCATCACCGAACGCTCGGCGGAAGCGATGTCCGGGCGACGTTCGAGCAGCTGCGACGGCAGGCCCAGCGGCACTTCAGGCAATGCCGGGATGGTCTTGGTTTCGGCCAGGTTGAACTCGGCGGGTGGTAGCCCGATCAGCACGGCGATGGCGTTCTCGAACTGGGCACGCTGCCAGATCAGGTCGACCATGTCCGCCTGGGTGCTTTTAAGCTGGGTCTGCGCCTGGGCCACCGCGTCCTTGCCGGAGACACCGGCGCGGTACTGGTTTTCGGTCATTTTCAGCGAGCGCTGATAGGCCTCGACGGTCGCTTCCAACAGGCGTTTCTGTTCGTCGATCACCCGCAATTGCAGGTAGTTCTGCACCAGCTCCGATTGCTGGCTCAGGCGCATCGCTGCCAGGTCGGCGAAGCTGGCTTCGGCGTTGGCAGTGTCGGCTTCCAGGCCTCGGCGCAATTTGCCCCAGATATCCGCCTCCCAACTAACCCCGGCCTGCGCAGTGTAGGTGTCGCGAATCCCGCTGGAGGAACTAGTCAGGCTCGAACTGCTGCTGCCGGTGCCCTGGCTGGAACGATTTTTCCCGACTGTAAGGTCCACCGTCGGAAAAAACGCGCCCCGGGCACTGCGCACCAAGGCTTGGGCCTGACGGTACTGGGCTTCAGACTGGGCGACAGTCTGGTTGGAGCGGTTGAGTTTTTCGATCAGGCCGTTGAGCTGCTGATCGCCATACAACTCCCACCAGGCACCACGGGCCAGTGAATCACTCGGGCTGGCCTGACGCCAGCCGGCGGCTTCCTTGTATTGCACCGGCGCGGCGGCTGGCGGGCGCTGGTAGTCCGGGCCGACAGCGCAAGCGCTGAGCATCGCCACGCACAGCGCCAGGCTCAACAAACGCGAGCCCCGGGCGGCTGCCAGCGGCGTGGCCAGATTGATAAGCGAACGGTCAGTCATAGCGGAGTTTCCAGAGCAGCATCGGTACGCACGCCACGCCATTTGTTGAAGCGATGGCGCAGTTTGTCGAGATAGAGGTAAACCACCGGGGTGGTGTAAAGGGTCAGCACCTGGCTGAAAATCAGCCCGCCGATGATGGTCAGGCCCAGCGGCTGACGCATTTCCGCGCCTTCGGCACGGCCCAACAGCAACGGCAACGCGCCGAGGATCGCCGCCAGGGTGGTCATCAGAATCGGCCGCAGACGTTGCAGACAGGCACTGCGAATCGACTCCAGCGGTGCCAGGCCCTGCTGGCGCTCCAGTTGCAGCGCGAGGTCGATCATCAGGATGGCGTTTTTCTTGACCACGCCGATCAGCAGGAACAGCCCGAGCAACGAAATCAGGCTGAACTCGCCGCCCAGCGCGTAGATCGACAGCAACGCGCCAACCCCGGCCGACGGCAATGTCGACAAAATGGTCAGCGGATGAATGTAGCTTTCGTACAGCACGCCCAGCACCAGATAGACCGCCACCAGCGCGCCGAGAATCATCCACGGCTGGCTCTTCTGGGTGGCGGCGAAGGCATCGGCGGTGCCGGCCATTTTCGCAATGACATCTTCCGGCAGGCCCACCTTGGCAACTGCGCGCTCGATGGCGGCGCTGCCCTGCTCCACCGTGACGCCTTCCGCCATGTCGAAGGCAATGCTTTCGGAGGCGAACTGGCCTTCATGGCTGACCCGGTCATCTTCCAGACTGTTTTCATAGTGCGCGATGGTCGACAGCGGAATTCTCGCGCCGTCAGCGGTGATCACTTGCACCTGCTTGAGCGTGATCGGGTCCTGGGCGTATTTCGGATTGACCTCCATCACCACCTGGTATTGGTTGAGGCTGTCGTAAATCGTCGAGATCTGCCGCTGGCTGTAGGCGTTGTTCAACACCGAGGTGACCATGTCCATGTCGACCCCCAAGCGTTTCGCCTGATCGCGGTCGACGATCAGCGTCACTTGCTGGGCGCCCCGACCTTCACGGGCATCGATCGCCGTCAGCTCTGGCAACGCTTTCAATGCGGCGACGACTTTCGGGTACCACTGGCGCAATGCGCCCAGATCACCGCTTTGCAAGATGTAGGAATACTGCGCCGTGGTCTGTTCACGCCCCCCGCCGAACTGCAAGTCCTGGTCCGCCATCAGCATCAACTGCGCACCAGGGACTTTGGGCATTTCCTTGCGCAGGCGCTCGATGACTTTCTGCGCGGAAATGTTGCGTTCCTTGATCGGCTTCAAGCGCACCAGCATGAAGGCGTTGTTGGTGCCGTTGGTGCCGCCGATGAACCCGGCGACGCTTTGCACCGCATCGTCCTTGAGCACGGCACGGCGGAACGTTTCCATTTTCGGCTGCATGACGCTGAACGACAGACCGTCGTCGCCGCGCACGAAACCGATGAGCTGGCCGGTGTCCTGTTGCGGCATAAACGTTTTAGGAACAACGACATACAACGCAATGTTAACGCCGACTGTCACGATCAGGCTGAGCAAGGTCAGCCGGCGGTGACGCAGCACCCAGTCGAGGCTGGTAGCGTATTTTCCGACCATCCACTCGTTGGCCCGCTGGCTCCAGCGCTGCAAACGGTTTTCCTGCCCCGGCGTGTGCGGCTTGAGCCAACGGGCGCAGAGCATCGGCGTCAGCGTCAGCGAGACCACCAGCGAGACCACGATGGACGCTGCCAAGGTGATGGAAAACTCACGGAACAGGCTTTCGACAATCCCGCCCATGAACAGGATCGACAGGAACACCGCCACCAGCGAGACGTTCATCGACAGTAACGTGAAGCCGACTTCCTCAGCGCCGAGGTAGGCGGCCTTCATCGGCGGCACGCCTTCATCGATGTGCCGGGAAATGTTCTCCAACACCACGATGGCGTCGTCCACCACCAGCCCGGTGGCCAGGATCAGCGCCATCAGTGACAGGTTGTTCAGGGAGAACCCGTACAGGTACATCACCGCAAACGTGCCGACCAGCGACACCGGCACCGCCAGGGTCGGAATCAGTGAGGCGCGGAAGTTACCGAGGAACAGGAACACCACCAGAATCACCAGCGCCACGGCGATCAGCAGGGTCATTTCCGCTTCGTGCAACGTCGCCTTGATCACCGGCGAGCGGTCCATCGCCAGGTTCAGCTTGACGCTGGCCGGCAGCACCGCCTGCAACGCCGGCAGCTGAGCCTTGATTTCGTTGACCGTCTCGATGATGTTCGCACCGGCCTGGCGGTTGATCACCAGCAGCACCGCCGCGTCATTGTTGAAGAAGCCGCTGTTGTAACGGTCCTCGACGCCATCGCTGACCTTGGCCACGTCTTTCAGGCGCAATGCCGCGCCGTCGGCGTAGTGGATGATCAGCGATTCGTAATCCTTGGCCTTTTCCAGTTGATCGTTGGCCTGCACCTGCCACAGCCGCTGGCCGTCTTCGACCGAGCCCTTGGGCCGGCGCACGTTGGCATTGGCGATGGTGTTGCGCACATCGTCCAGGGCCACGCCGTACTGGTTGAGCGCCTGGGGTTCGAGTTCGATGCGCACCGCCGGCAGGGAGCTGCCGCCGATCTGCACCTCACCGACGCCCTGCACCTGGGACAGGCTCTGGGACAGGATCGTCGAGGCCAAATCATAGAGCTGGCCTTTTTCCAGCACGTCGGAGGTCAGCGACAGCACCATGATCGGCGCCTGGGACGGGTTGACCTTCTTATAGGTCGGCATGCTGCGCATCCCGCTCGGCAGCAGGTTGCGCGAGGCGTTGATCGCCGCTTGCACTTCCCGGGCCGCACCGTTGATGTCGCGGTCGAGGTCGAACTGCAAAATCACCCGGGTCGAGCCCTGGCTGGAGCGGCTGCTCATGGTGTTGACGCCGGCGATGGCGCCGAAGGAGCGCTCAAGCGGCGTGGCCACGGTCGAGGCCATAACCTCAGGGCTGGCGCCGGGCAAGCTGGCCTGGACCACGATCACCGGGAAATCCATCTGCGGCAACGGCGACACCGGCAACAGGCCGAAGCTCACGCCGCCCAGCAGCATGATCGCCAGGCTCAGCAGCATGGTCGCGACCGGCCGCTTGATGAAAGGTCCGGACAGGTTCATGGCTGCTCTACCGCTTCCGCGGCTTCAGACTTGCGACCCCAGCGCCGACCGAGACGGTCGAAATACAGGTAGATCACCGGCGTGGTGAACAACGTCAGCACCTGACTCAGCAGCAAACCGCCGACCATCACCAGGCCCAACGGCTGGCGCAATTCAGCGCCGGAACCGGTGGCCAGCATCAACGGCACCGCACCAAACAATGCCGCCAGGGTAGTCATCAGGATGGGCCTGAAACGCAGCAGCGCCGCTTGATAAATCGCGGTTTCCGGGTCCATGCCCTGATTGCGCTCGGCGTCGAGGGCGAAGTCGATCATCATGATCGCGTTCTTTTTCACGATGCCGATCAGCAAAATGATGCCGATGATCGCGATCATGCCCAGGTCATTGCCGCTCAACAACAACGCCAGCAAGGCGCCGACCGCCGCCGAGGGCAAGGTCGAGAGAATGGTGATCGGGTGGATGTAGCTCTCGTAGAGCACGCCAAGCACGATGTACATGGTCACCACCGCCGCCAGAATCAGCAGCAAGGTGCTCGACAACGATGCCTGGAATGCCTCGGCGGCGCCCTGGAACTGGGTCTGCACGCCAATCGGCATGCCGATGTCTTTTTGCACTTGTTCGATGATTTCCACCGCGTGCCCCAGCGCCACGCCGGGTGCTAGGTTGAAGGACATCATCACGGCCGGGAATTGGCCGATGTGAGTGATCGCCAGTTGCGCCTGACGCTCCTCTATGCGCGCCAGGCTGGACAGGCGCACTTGCCCGCCGTCGGTGGTCTTGACGTGAATCTGGTTCAGCGCATCCGGGCCGATCTTCTCGCCGGACTGCGATTGCAGCACCACGCGGTACTGACTGGCCTGGGTGTAAATGGTGGAAATCTGCCGCTGGCCGAAGGCGTCGTACAGCGCATCGGTGATGTTCGACACCGATACGCCGACCCGCGACGCTGCATCGCGGTCAATCACCAGATAGACCTGCAAGCCCTTGTCCTGCAAGTCGCTGGCGACGTCGGTCAACTCCGGGCGTTGCGTCAGTGCGTCCACCAGACGACCGCTCCACAGGCTGAGCAACTCGGAATCTGGCGAAGACATGCTGAACTGGTATTGCGTGCGGCTGACACGGTCTTCAATGGTCAAGTCCTGCACGGGCTGCATGAACAGGCGAATGCCAACCAGCTTGTCCAGTTCCGGTTGCAGACGGGCGATCACTTCGGTGGCGCTCAGGTCGCGGTTGCTGTGGGACTTGAGGTTGATCAGCAGGCGACCGCTGTTGAGCGTCGAGTTGTCGCCGTCGACACCGATGTAGGACGACAGGCTCTCCACCGCCGGATCGGCCAGGATCACCTTGGCCAGTTCCTGCTGCCGCTCGCTCATCGCCGCAAAGGAAATCGACTGCGGCGCCTCGGAAATGCCCTGGATAACGCCCGTGTCCTGCACCGGGAAAAAGCCCTTGGGCACGATCAAATACAGGAACACGGTCAGCGCCAGGGTGCCGATGGCTACCATCAGCGTCAGCGGTTGATGCTTGAGAACCCACTTTAACTTGCGGCCGTAAGCCTCGATCATCCAATCAATTGTCGCGCCGCTGGCCCGGTAGAAACGGCCCTGTTCTTCTTCCTTGGGTTCACGTTTCAACAACCGTGCGCACATCATCGGCGTCAGGGTCAGCGACACGACCAGGGAAATCAGGATCGCCACCGCCAGGGTGATGGCGAATTCGCGGAACAAGCGCCCCACCACGTCCGCCATGAACAACAGCGGGATCAGTACCGCGATCAACGACAGGGTCAGGGAAATCAGGGTAAAGCCGATCTGCTTGGCGCCCTTCAGCGCCGCATTAAGGGGACTGTCCCCTTCTTCGATAAACCGGGAAATGTTTTCCAGCATCACGATCGCATCGTCCACCACGAAACCGGTGGCGATGGTCAGGGCCATCAAGGTCAGGTTGTTGACCGAGAAGCCGGCGAGGTACATCACGCCGAATGTGCCGATCAACGACAGTGGCACGGCCACCGACGGAATGATCGTGGCGCTGAAGCGACGCAGGAACAGAAACGTGACCATGACCACCAGCGCGATGGCGATCAGCAATTCGTGCTGCACGTCGGTGACGGAGGCGCGGATAGTCTGGGTGCGGTCGGTGAGGACCGTAACGTCGAGGCCGGCCGGCAGGTTGTCGGTGATGCTCGGCAGCAAGGCCTTGATACGGTCGACCACCTCGATAACGTTCGCGCCGGGCTGACGCTGAATGTTCAGCAACACCGCCTGGTTTTCATTGGCCCACGCCGCCAGGCGTTCGTTCTCGGCACCGTCGACAATCTCGGCCACGTCCTTGAGGCGCAGCGGCGCGCCGTTGGCGTAGGCCAAAATCAGGTTGGCATAGTCTTTCGGCGACGTCAGCTGGTCGTTGGCATCGAGCATCGAGACCCGGGTCGGGCCGTCGAAGTTGCCCTTGGGCTGGTTGACGTTGGACGCGCCGATCAGGGTGCGCACATCCGACAGGTTCAAGCCATTGGCCGCCAACGCCTCCGGGTTGACCTTGATCCGCACCGCCTGGCGCTGGCCGCCGGCAATGCTGACCATGCCGACGCCGCTGATCTGGGCGATTTTCTGCGCCATGCGCGTATCGACCAAGTCGTTAAGCTTGGGCAACAGCATGGTTTTGGAGGTGATGGCCAGGGTCAGCACCGGGGTGTCCGCCGGGTTGACCTTGTTGTACACCGGCGGTGCCGGCAGGTCCTTGGGCAGCAGATTGGTCGCAGCGTTGATCGCGGCCTGCACCTGCTGTTCGGCGACGTCCATGTTGATGTCGAGGCTGAAACGCAGGGTCAGCACCGACGCGCCACCGGAACTGGTCGACGCCATCTGAGTCAGGCCGGGCATCTGCCCGAACTGACGCTCCAGCGGCGCGGTCACGGCGCTGGTCATGACATCCGGGCTGGCGCCGGGATACAGCGTCATGACGCGGATGGTCGGGTAATCCACCTGAGGCAATGCCGACACCGGCATTAGCCGATAAGCAATCACGCCGGCCAGGATAATGGCCAGCATGCTCAGCGTGGTGGCGACCGGGCGAAGGATGAACAGCCGCGAGATGTTCATGCGCCGCCCTTTTTCGCCTTGTCGGTGGTCGCCGGCTCAGCCGAGCTGGCTGCCGACTTGCCTTGCAGGTGCCCGGTCGGGGTGGTCGGCACGTCCTTGGTGTCGTTGACTACCTCCACTTCGCTGCCTTCCTTCAGGCGGTCGGTGCCTTCGAGGACCACTCGGTCCCCAGGCGCCAGGCCTTCGGTAATCACAGTGTTTTCACCGTCACTGGCACCGACTTTCAACTGGCGGATCGCGACTTTCTTGTCACCGTCCAAGGCGTAGACGAAGGTGCCGTTAGTGCCGAACTGAATCGCCGCCGATGGCGCGAGCACCACGTCTTTCAAGGTGTCGGCGAGCAGGTGGACGTTGACGAACTGATTGGGGAACAGCGCCTGATCACGGTTATCGTAGCGTGCCTTGAATTTCAGGGTGCCGGTGGTCACGTCGATCTGGTTGTCCAGGCTCTGCAACACACCGGTGGCCTGCAACTTGGTGTCACCACGGTCCCAGGCTTCGGCCGGCAATTTGGCGCCGGTGCGGTAGCGTGCCAGGACGATGTCGAGGCTGTTTTCCGGCAAGGTGAAGGCGACGCTGATCGGTTGGGTCTGGGTGATGATCGCCAGCGCCGTGGTGTCGTTGGCCGCCACCAGGTTGCCGACATCCAGCTGCCGCAGACCCACGCGCCCGGTAATCGGGGCGCGGATCCTGGTGAATTCGAGATTGAGCTTGGCGTCGTTGACCGCCGCCTGATTGGTCTTGACCGTGCCCTGGTACTGGGCGACCAGTGCTTCGGCGGTGTCCAGGGTTTGCTTGGCGATGCTGTCTTCCTTGAACAGGCCGCGATAACGCTCGACGTCGACCTGCGCGTTTTTCAGTTGTGCCTGGTTCTGCAGCAGCGTGCCTTCGGCCTGGAGCAAGGCGTTCTGGTAAGGGCGCGGATCGATTTCAGCCAGCAGGTCGCCGGCCTTGACCATCTGCCCTTCTTCGAAGGAAATCTTTATCAGTTCGCCGCCAACCCGACTGCGCACATTGATGGTGTTCAGTGCGGTAACGGTGCCCAGCGCCTTGTAGTACAGCGGAAAATCACCCTTTACCGCCGGCGCCACGCGCACCGGGATCGGTCCGGTCGCCCCGCCGAAGCCAGGACGCATCCCCCCCGACTTGCCGGTGTGGCCGGCCACGGCTTTCGGCGCAGCTCCGTCCTTATTGGCAGTGCCGGCGGGCCAGAATTTCCAGCACAGGCCCGCGATGACCAACAGGACAAGCAGGCCGAGCAGCCAGCGACGAGGATTACGGGAAGCGGAGGATTGCATGGAATGATCAACCATTGGGCGCGTGAGCTTCTTTCTACGGGAGGCTGAACGATAAGCACTGGTGGGCATTAAGCAAAGCGCCTTTACCGGCAATTTACCTTCGGCTTACGTAACAGGAGATTTATCTAAGACACTGAAGCACAAATGAAAACGGCCTGGACAGAGGGGGCGTTCTCAGCTAATTACCCCGCCGCGCCGGATCTGCTGTTGTGCAGGGCAAGACGCGAGAAGCGTGGTTTGGTCATTCCAAATAAGCTTCGAGCAACGCAGCCCTGCACAACAGCAGGCCCGGCCCTTCGGGTTGTGCCTTAAAGCGGGCCAGCCTGCGTTGCAGGCCTTGGAAAGGGAACAACCATTCCCGGCGGCCTGCGCCTTGCCTGGCCCGCTTTAAGGCGACAACGCGGCGGGGAAATTAACTGAGAACGCCCCCTCAGGCCGTTAACAATTGTAAAAGTAACCTTATTTCAGAACGGCGAGTGCCGCTTCGTAGTTCGGTTCTTCAGCAATTTCCTTGACCAGTTCGCTGTGCAGAACGTTGTCGTTTTCGTCCAGTACCACGACGGCACGGGCGGTCAGGCCTTTGAGCGGGCCGTCAGCGATGGCCACGCCGTAGTTCTCGATGAACTCGGCACCGCGCAGGGTCGACAGGTTCTGTACGTTTTCCAGGCCTTCGGCGCCGCAGAAGCGAGCTTGAGCGAACGGCAGGTCAGCGGAGATGCACAGCACCACGGTGTTGGCGATGTCGTTGGCCTGGGCGTTGAACTTGCGTACCGAAGTGGCGCAGGTCGGGGTGTCGACGCTTGGGAAGATGTTCAGCACTTTGCGCTTGCCGGCGAAGTTCGCCAGGGTCACGTCGGACAGATTGCCGGCAACCAGGGAAAAGGCTGGCGCCTTGGAACCGGCTTGTGGCAGTTGGCCGTTGACTTGAACCGGGGAGCCTTTAAGAGTGACTTGAGCCATGAACGGAGTCCTTCTGACGTTGTTGTGGAGAATTTTGAAGAGGCCGAAGTTAACCACGAAATGGCCCGACGACCTATGCCCGGATACAAATTGTGAAGTGTCGCCCCCTAAACTGGATACAACTCTTCCAAACGACACAGAAACCTGTAGGAGCGAGCCTGCTCGCGATAGCAGACGAACATTCAAAATGGATGTCGATTGGTACACCGCTTTCGCGAGCAAGCTCGCTCCCACAGGATCGGATGCGCACCCACTGTCTCAGCAACCGCAGCACATTTTGGTGCCGCGCCTCGAAAATCCGGCACATATCAACGCACCAGCGACAGCCGAACAGTTCGCGCAGCCGGTGTACAGCGTACCGCCCTCTCCCGCCTTCACCCGGTGTTCAAGATGAAAGGCAGCCACCGCCTCTATATTTCACACATTGCCTGTCGATTCGGCTCACGCCCATTCGACTAGACAGTGAATCACCCACCCTCCAGCGGAGATAAAACCATGCGATTCATGATCATTGTGAAAGCCAGCCCGGACTCCGAGGCCGGTGTGCTGCCCACCGAGGAATTGATGACAGCGATGGGCAATTACAACGAGGAACTGACCAAGGCCGGCATCCTCATCGACTGCGACGGCCTGCAACCGAGCAGCAAAGGCGCCCGGGTGCGTTTCTCCGGCGAAAAACGCACGGTCATCGACGGCCCGTTCGCCGAAACCAAGGAGCTGATCGCCGGTTACTGGATTTGGGAGGTCAAGTCGAAAGAGGAAGCGATCGAGTGGGTCAAACGCTGCCCCAACCCGATGCCGGGCACCGAAGCGGAGATCGAGATCCGCCCTATATACGGGGCGGAAGATTTCGGCGAGGAATTCACGCCGCAGCTACGCGAGCAGGAAGAGCGGATACGCGAGCAGATGAAAAAACGCTGAACATTGCAGGGGGTTAAGCGTCCAGCGCCACCTCATCAACACTTTTCTCGGGCAAGTCGATCACCACACCGCGCTCTCTTGCAGGTGCCAGGCTTGCCCGCGATGGCTTTTCTGCCACATCACCCAAGCCTCAGGTTTGCATTCAATTTCAATGCACAAAAAATACCGAAAACTGAACAAACATCCAAAGCCCCCGTCCGGCTGGCGAATCCGACGTTAGCTGCTAACTTCAACAAACATGTCATACAGGCTTGATAGGAAAGAGATTACGCAGCAGTGGCAACCGCGACACAACTGCCTTTCGGTAAATAGGAGTCTCGTATGCACTGTGCAATTCGCTTGGCCGGCTACAGCCTGATGACCATGTTCGTCAGTTGCGGCGTCGGTGCCCAGGACCTCGATACCCAAATCCGCAAGGCTGCGCTGGAAAACAGTCTGCCGGCCCAAGAAGCGATCCTTTGTTTCTACACGGGTTCTATGGCGATCGACCCCCCATCCCGTCCGGTACTCGACGCCGTCACAGCGGTGAAATGACGCCCAAGGGTTCACTATGACTAACCGCCTGTTGCTCACCGCGCTCTCGCTCGCCCTGAGCAACAGCGCCTGGGCCGACTTCACTGCTACTCCCGAAGACGCCCGGGGCATCGCCAAGGAGGCCTACCTGTATGGCTTCCCGGTGGTGGAAATGTACAAAACCCTTTACTCCCAAGCGGTTGACACAAAGAGCGCGAACTTCAAGGCGCCGTTCAATCGGATCGGCAACACCGCGAAGGCGTTCACCGCCAAGGACACCGCGTTCGTCACACCCAACGCCGACACGCCCTACTCCTTTGTGTGGATGGACCTGCGCGCCGAACCCGTTGTGCTGACCTTGCCGCCCATCGACGAGCACCGTTACTACTCCGTGCAATTGATCGACGCCTACACGCAAAACTTTGCGTACCTGGGCACCCGCAGTACGGGCAACAACGGCGGGCATTTCATGGTCGCAGGCCCCAACTGGCAGGGTCAGCAACCGGTAAAAATGGATCGCCTGTTGCGCAGTGAAACCGACATCGCCTACGCCCTGTATCGCACGCAGCTGTTCGATGAAAAGGACCTGGCCCAGGTCAAGAAGATTCAGAAAGGCTACAAGGTCGAAACGCTGAGCCACTACGTCAAGCAGAAGGCCCCACCCGCCGCGCCGAAGATTGCCTGGCCCAAACCCACCCCGACCATGAGCGATACCCCTGATCTGTTCCGCTACCTTAACTTCATGCTGGCCTTCGCCCCGGCGCAGGACGCGGAAACGGACTTGCTCGCGCGCTTCAAGACCATCGGCATCGAGGCCGGCGAGCCTTTCAACCTGCACGACTTCACCGCAGAACAACGCCAGGCCCTGGAAGACGGTATCAGTGATGCCAAGGCCGAATTCGCCCGATTCAAGAAAGACAAAGTCGATACTCACGAGGTCACCAGCGGCGATTTCTACGGCACTCGCGATCACCTCAAGGGCAACTACCTGTACCGCTACGCTGGCGCCAATATGGGGATTTTCGGCAACTCGGCCGAAGAGGCCAATTACATCGGCTATTTCGTCGACAAGGACGGCAAGCCGCTCGACGCCTCGAAACACGATTACACCCTGCACTTCGACAAAGGCGCCCTGCCCCCGGCCGATGCGTTCTGGTCGCTGACGATGTACGACAGCAAGAACAAGTTGCTGGTGGCCAACCCGCTGAACCGCTACCTGATCAACTCGCGAATGCTGCCCGATTTCAAGCCCGACGCCGACGGTGGCCTGACCCTTTACCTACAAAACGAGGCACCGGCCAAGGACTTGCAAAGCAACTGGCTGCCTGCGCCTGAAGGCCCGTTCTTTGGGGTGTTGCGCCTGTACCTGCCACAACCCGAAGTTGCCAGCGGCCAGTGGAAAATGCCGCTGCTAACCCCCGTGCCTGCTAAACCATGAATTCCCACCCCATAGACCGCAGGAGCACCCCGACCGACACACCCGGTGCAAAACTCCTGTGCAGATCGATGGCAAACCGGCACAACTGAGCGCCCTGTACCTCTGGGGCAGACGCAGCCGCCTGGGTCTGAAACCGGGCAACCTCGGCCCGCGCCTGCAAAACCTGTTGCGCGCCTGTTGCAGCCGGCAACCGACCGAAGATCAGGCGCTGCGCCAACTGAAGAAATCCTTGGCTACGCTGCATAGTCAGACCTGTCACCACCCGCCCCCGGCAGCTGACGCGTTGCGCCCACTCAACCCTATTCACGAGAAGGACTTCCCATGACAAACCTGATGTCGACCCGCCGACGCCACGGGCTGAGGCTGCTGTTTGCGCTGGTCTTGAGCATGCCCCTGCTGGCCTTCGCGGCCGAACCCCTGCCCTCGTGGAACGACGGCCCATCGAAGCAAAACATCATCGAGTTCGTCCAGGCAGTCACCGACCAATCCAGCAAGGACTTCGTCAAACCCGAGGAACGCATCGCCGTCTTCGACAATGACGGCACGTTGTGGAGCGAACAGCCGATGTATTTCGAGTTGCTGTTTGCCCTCGAAGAGGTCAAGCGCACCGCACCGCAACACCCGGAATGGAAAACCACCCAGCCCTTCAAAGCGGTGCTGGAAAACGATCACCAGGCCCTGGCTGCCACCGGTATGGACGGCATCCTGAAGATCTTCGGCGCCACCCACACCGGCATGACCACCGACGCCTTCGATGACTACGCCAAGACCTGGCTGAGCCAAGCCAAACATCCGAAAACCGGCAAGCCGTACACCGAGATGATCTTCCAGCCGATGCTGGAAATGCTCGATTACCTGCGCAGCCAGGACTTCAAGACCTACATCGTCTCCGGGGGCGACACCGCGTTCATGCGCGCCTTTGCCGAGAAGGTCTACGGCATTCCACCCGAGCAAGTGATCGGCACCACCTTTGTCACCGCGTTCCAGTTCAAGGACGGCAAGGCCTCGATCGTGCGCACCCCGAAACTGGCCCACAACGACGACGGCCCGGGCAAACCGGAAAGCATCGACGCGGTGATCGGGCGCCGGCCGATCCTCGCGTTCGGCAACTCCGATGGCGATCTGCAAATGCTGCAGTGGACCGCCGCCGGGCCGGGCAAACGCTTCATGGGGCTGGTGCACCACACCGACGCCAAGCGCGAATGGGCCTATGACCGTCAATCGCAGATCGGGCGTCTGGACAAGGCCCTGGACGAAGCCAAAACCCGTGGCTGGACGATTGTGGATATGGCATCCGAATGGCGCCAGATCTATCCGTTCGATGCGCCCGCTCCCGAGCAAGTGCAATAAAAAAAGCGTTACGCCGGACTGCAATAAACGTTTGTCGGTGACTGAAGGTAAGACCCGAGGACTTTTCGACGCGAAACAGGTAGGGTGCGCAAAAATCAAATTGCCACTAGTGGACGCGTCCCGGGTTTTCATGGAGTTGCACACGCAATGAGTTGCTGGACCACCCTTGGCCTCCCGGCCGATGCCGATACACGCAGTATCAAACGCCAATACGCAATCCTGCTCAAACAGACGCGCCCGGATGAAGACCCAGAGGGCTTTCAGCGTCTGCGTGAGGCGTATGAGCAAGCGCTGAGCATCAAGGAATGGGAGCAATTGCGCGAGGATGACTCGGGTAACGATGCCCCGTGGGACCTGAGCGGGCTGTCGGTGGTGGAAGTCGACACGCTGCAACGGGTCACCCGTTCGCTGGACGGTGTCAGCCGTGTCGAGCTCGAACAACGTTATGCCGCCGCCCTCGAACATGGCGCGGCCGATGTGATGGAAGACGCCGTGCTCAGGCATTGCGTCGAACACTTCGAGACCTGTGAAACACTGCTCGAATGGGCAATGGAAACCTTTCACTGGTTCAGTCTCTGGCAGCGCCTGGAACTGGACGAAGAACTGATTGTAGAACTGTCGCTACAGCGCGAGCGCTTGGCGGAGCGTCGTGAAGCGCCGATATTTCTGGCCCGGCAACAACGCCTCGCCGCAGAACCCGCTACCACGCCAGAGCATCGCGCCGCCCACTTGCTGCTGGCGCCGGGCCCATTCAGTCAGCGCCGAGCCCTGGCCCGACGCTTGCGCGAAGACGATTGGGTGCACTGTCGAAAGCTGAGCTCTGCGTTGTACGCCAACCACCCCGACATCTGCGCAGACCTGCCCGGCGGTACGCCGTTCTTCTGGCGTGACTGGGAACATACCTATGACAGCTGGCCGATTTACTTGGGTATTGTCCTGGCCTGTCTGGTCGGCACCTTTATTCAGTTCGCGCCGTTGGGCACGCGTCTGGGCGAATTGATCGGCGTCACGGTGTTCTGGTCGGTGATATTCGCGGTCGTCGGATGGGCACTCAACTGGCTGACGGCGCACGTTGCCCATCGCTTTTGGTGGCTGGACGATCGATTGAGTGTGCGCCTTTCGCCCTCGCTCATGCCCCTGCCGTTTGGAGTGCTGCGCGACTTGATTCCCTGCATTGCGATGGCGGCGGGCATTGGCACCGTGTATGGAGTGGTCGGCAGCATCGTTTACATCACAACACTGATGAGTGTCGGACTTATACGCCGACGGAAGGTCAAACCGCACGTTTCCTGGCAACACGCCAGCCCCTTGCTCAAACGCAGCCTGATGGGCGCGGGCATTTTGGTGCTGGTTTTAGTACTCGGCGTGTTCAAAGTGATCTCAAGCCAAAGTACGGTCAACCGCAACCAGGGCCTGCAACAGTGGACCGAACGCTTGTGCAGCCGGATGCCGGCCACCGCCAGCGAATGCAACGCACCGGCCACTGTTGAGCAGTGGTACGGCCAGGAGAAACAGCCATGAACCCGAAATGGCTGTTCCCGGTGGCGACCCTTGTGATGCTGATCCTGATGGGGCTGGCCGGCTCTTCGACATTCGTCGCCCGCATCGATTTGTGGCTGGATCAACACGACGCTCCGCTCACCGCGCAGGCCAATGCCCTGAGCCCGGTGATCGATTGCATCAACCGGGTCGACGTGCATTGGCGGGTGGCCTACGCACTGTACAAATCGCCGAAGCAACCTGCGGAACCGGTGCGAGACTGGATCGCCAACCAGCATGATTTCGACGACAACGGTGCCCGTGATGCGCCCGCCATTCAAAGGGATATCTGTTCGCCGAAAATCAGCGAAAAACTCAAGTTGCTGGACTACGACCCAACACTGGCGTTGAAAGCCGATGCCTACGCACAGGCATTACAGCAAGTGACGCCCTTTACGCAGCAAATCACCTTTTACCGACAGGCGCGTTTTTCGACCGCCATCAGTGAGGTGCAGCCCGCCTTTGCCGATCAATTCAGACCCAGGGCCGAGGACTACCTCACGGCGTCAACGGTACTGAGGCAGCAGGTTGAAGCGCTGGACCTTGAACAGCGGCGCGAGCAACTCAAACTGATCGAAGCGCGCTTGGGCAAGGACATTCACTGGTATTTGCTGGCCTACATGATCCAGGCCAGGGACACGCTGAACCTTGTAACGGAGGGCGTGAACAATCGAAGCCTGACGCCGCAGGCACTGGCTAAAGCCATCGCTGAACTGCAATTGGCCTGGGATTTCCTGCAGCAGTTCGGCCAACGCCATATGCAGGAAACGCAAAACCGTAACGAAGCACCCAGTTATCTCTGGTCGCACATCGCCAGGCCGACACAGAAGTATCTGGATGCCTTGAATGCGCTGCACAAGGACTGGAAGAACAAGGCTGAACCACAGCGGTTGAGTGATGATTTTTATGCGGTGACGCGTGGATATGATTCGCTGATCAGCCATTACAACCGGCTGGCGCGTGCTGAGTTTTGAGTGATGTGTTGTTCTTGAGGCCGCCTTCGCGGGCAAGCCTCGCTCCTACAGGATCAGGTCGTTCATAAAGTTGACTAACGACTCAATACCGTAGGAGCGAGGCTTGCCCGCGAAGCGACCATCAACCGTCAACGCATCACTTGGACTTAAGCTTTAGAAAAGACTGGTGCAAATCCGACGCCCAACCATCAATCACGCCCTTCACGTCATCGGCCTTCATCACCTGAGACTCGTTTTCCAGCGGCTTGCCGGTGCCCTTGCGCACGACCTGGGCTAACACATGGTTATTGCCGCCATCGAGGAACACCGCTTCGGTGGCCAGATCGGTCTCCTGATCACGAATACCGCTGGCCGTGCTGACCGCCGCGGCCACCAGCGCAATCGGGATCACTTCATAAGGTTTCAGCCCTTCTGTCTTGCTGCTTACCGCCGTAATCGCGGCACGCACCACCATCACGCCCGGGCCAGGACCTGCAGCCAATGGCAGGGATTTACCCACCTCGCGCTTCAGCGCCTGGTCGTAGTAACCGGTGATGCCGTTGAGGGTCGCCTGGGGGATTTTCACCGTCGGTTGTGGTTTCGGATAGAGCTGGGTCGGCTCAATGTAGACGCTGGTGTATTGACGGATGTCGAGCTTGGGATCGACCCAGCGCATCACTGTCGCGCCCGAGGGTGACTTGGCTTCCTTGAGTTGACTGTAGTCCTTGAGAAAACCTGAATACTGGTCCGGCTCTACGACTTTGCTGGCACAGCCCACCACCCCGATCGAGGCAATGCACAACGTGCCCATCATTAACGCAAGCTTCATGCTGTAACTCCTGTCAGAAGGCCGACAACGGTATTGCATATGGGAATTACAGTTATAGCCAACGCACAGCGTGTTGTTGTCAAAAAGCACACTATTTATCTATCGCTGCGCAATGGCTCACAAGCGCCATTTGACAGACACAGAACCTCCGGCAAAGCTGCATCAAGCTTCAACGCACGCCTGACGGCCAATGCACTGGACTATGGAAGCTGCAATGCCGAAATATAAAAATAAAGCAGCAACCCCAACCCCTGATTCACCACCGACATTGATTAACCGTTACCTGTTTCCCGTGACCATCGGCGTCTTGCTGGTGGCCGTGGCGGCAATCGGCTGGTTTCTGCTGTACAGCACGCCAGCGCCGATCAATACCGTGCCCGTCAGTACGCCGACGGTTCAGCCGGCCAAAGCGCAACCCGTCGTCGTGACACCGGCGAAGATGGTCGATGAGCAACAATGCCGGGGCTGCCACAGCGAACAGATGAAAGATTGGCAAGGCTCCCATCACCAGTTGGCGATGCAGGAGGCCAATGCAGAAACGATGCTGGGCGATTTCAATAACGTCACGTTCAAGGCGCAAAACGAAACCACCCGTTTCTCGCGCAAGGACGACGGTTTCTGGGTCAACACGCCCGGGATTGACGGCAAGAATGCCGACTTCAAAGTGGCCTACACCTTTGGCATCGCGCCGCTGCAGCAATACCTGATAGAGGTCGGCGAAGGTCGCTTGCAAGCGCTGGGTGTGGCTTGGGATACCGAGAGAAACCGCTGGTTCCACCTCTATCCGGGCCAGGGCGTGAATTTCAAGAACCCGCTGCACTGGAGCAAGCCCAGCCAGAACGCCAATTTCATGTGTGTCGAATGCCACACCACTGGTTACAAGCGCAATTTCGACGCGGCCAAAAACACCTTCGACAGCCAGTGGAACAGCCTCGGTGTCGGTTGTCAGGCGTGCCACGGGCCCGCGTCCAACCACCTGGAATGGACGGCGAAGAAAGGTGATCTGATCCACGCCGGCTTTGCGGTCGACCTCAAGGACAAGGACGCCACGGTCGAAATCGAAACCTGTGCCCGCTGCCATTCGCGCCGCGCACCGCTGGGCGACGGCTACACCGTTGGCAAGCGTTTGATGGACGACTACCTGCTGAGCCCCCTGACCCGCGAGCTGTACGCGCTGGACGGCAAGATCAAGGATGAAGTGTTCGAACACGGCTCCTTCGCCCAAAGCAAAATGTTCGACAAGGGCGTGCGTTGCAGCAACTGCCACAACCCCCACAGCACCGAACTCAAGGCCCCGGGCAACGGCGTTTGCCTGCAATGCCACAACACCGCCGGCAAGACTTCGGTGACAGGCGTCGACGGCAAAGGTTTGCAAGCCAAGAACTACGACTCCATCGAACACACCCGCCACACCCCGGGCCAGCCTGGCTCCCAATGCATGGATTGCCACATGCCCGGCAAGTTCTACATGGGCAACGACTTCCGGCACGACCACAGCTTCAGCATTCCCAACCCGGAGCGGGCAAAAAAACTCGGCACGCCGGACGCCTGCCTGACCTGTCACGAAGGCAAGGCCGGCGACAAGGTCACTGAGCAATTCAAACTCTGGAACACCGCCACCACGGCGCAGGCGCCACGCTACGACGAAAGCCTGTCGCTGATTCGCAACGGCCAGCCCGGCGCCGCGCAAGCCTTGTACGAACAGTTGCAGCGCAGCAACCTGCCGGCGATTCAGCGCGCCACCTTGCTGGCAGAACTGCCGCTGTACCCGAGCGAACAGGCCTTGAAACTCGCGACCAAGGACTTGAGCAACCCTGCACCGCAGGTGCGTGAAAGCGCAGTGCGGGCAATCAGTGCGTTCTTGCCGCCACCGGAGCGTGCGCCGCTGCTGACGCCGTTGCTGGACGATCCGGTGAAGGCGGTGCGGATCGTCGCGGCCCGAGACTTGCTGAGCGTCGCGCGTAACGGATTGGGCAGCGCCCAGGCCAACTGGAACGCGGCCATTGCCGAATACGAAGCGGTGCAAAAAAGCCTGGCCGAGCGCGCCGAGTCCAACCTGAACCTGGCGATGCTCTACCAGGCCAGCGGGCGCAACGACGAAGTCGAATCGCTGCTGCGCACCGCCCTCAAGCGTGATCCGGATTTCTACCCGGCGCTGGTCACGCTGGTGCAATGGCTGGAAGCCAATGGACGCGGCCAGGAAGCGCAGACGCTGTTGGAACAAAGCCTGAAAGAACACCCGGACACCGCCCTGCTGCAACACACCCAGGGCTTGGCGCTGGTGCGTGCGGGCCAGTCAGCGCAAGCCATGCCAGCCTTGCACAAAGCCGCGCAACTGGAACCGCAGAACGCCCAATACGGCTACGTGCTGGCGGTGGCGTTGCACGACAGCGGCAAGGTTGATGAGGCTTGCGAAGAGCTGGAGCGGTTGTTGAACGTGCAGCCGGCCAACCGCAATGCGCGGTTGTCGCTGATCCAGTACTACCTGGATAACGGGCAGGAACCGAAGGCGCAGGGGCTGTTGCAACGCTGGAAGAAAATGAACGGGGGCGATCCGGCGTTGAAATGACCGATGGTTGACCCGAAGGCCTCTTCACGGGCAAGCCTCGCTCCTACAGGGTTTATGCAATCCTGGTGGGAGCGTGGCTTGCCCGCGATGGCGTCAACCCGGTTTCAGATCAGATTTACCACGAAGAACCACTCTTCAACGCCAACTCCCGCCGGCTGTTCGCCCGCATCGCCTTGATCAGCGACACCGTGCCCACCAGGATAATCACCCCCGCGAACAAAAAGTCGATGGTGTACAGCTGGAAGTCCTTCATCGGCCCCACCAGCAACACCCGGATCGCGCCGATACTCACCAGCGTGGCGAGAAAATCGATCCCCGGTTCATCGCGATAGAACACGTGCAGCAGCGGCAGGCACAGCACCAGCAACAAGAGCAGCACGATCACCTTGAACGAGCCTTTGCGCTCAACGCTGAATGCGCACTCGTGGGCACCGTAGGCCTTGTAGTCTTCATCGCGGATCATCGCGTTGCGTTCGTTGATGTAGTCGACGCGGTTGTACTTCTGGACCGGCGTGAACGTGTTCGACATCTCCATCAGCGTGGTGATGTTTTTGAACCTCAAGTCGATGCGCTCGTTGCCCTTGAGGTAATACAGCACCGGTTTGTAGCCATAACGGTAGGTATCGAAGGGAAAATCCGTGGCCCGGCCCTGCACTCCGATGGGCCTTGGCTCAAGTTCGGCGTAGGCGCTTTTGTTGGCCGACGCGAGGTTGCGGCTCAGCGGCTGGACCTTGACCTGCTCAAGGAAAATCGGCGTGACGCCGAACGACCACTGCAAAGGTTCCAGGCGCAGGCGCAGTTCGTTGCGGCCAAGGTCATAGCGGTTGAAGGTGCGCTCGGACACCACCACGGCACCACTGAGCATGAACTCGCCGCGCACCGTGTTGGTGATGCGCAGCGTCAGTTGATCCTTGCCCAGTAGCGCGGCATCGCTGGCCGGTGGCGTGCCGCACCAGGCCGTGCTGTCGAAGGCTCCGCCCAACTGGCCGTCACGGTTTTCCTTGAACACGTAAAAATAACTGGCCCACAGCGCCAACATCAGCAACAGCGCAATCAGCCCCAAAGCCTTTTTGCCCACACTCAAACCAGACTCCTTTCTTTACCGACTCCCTGATGAGGCGTGGACTCTACCAAAATGCCATCAGCGGCCCAAGCAAAAATGCCGAGGGCGCGCCCGTAGCAGCTGTCGAGTTTGCGAGTCTGCGTTCGCCTGCGCAGCAGTCGAGAAATCAGTTTGCACGTTGTGTCATGAGTACCGCGTGCTCCGGGTTTACGACGGCTCCGCCGCCGAACGCAACCTCGTGCGGCTCGACCGTTGCTGCAAACATCGGTGTCGGTTTCAGCGTCTTCTGAATAACGGCCGCGGTTCAATCACTGAACGCCCATAGAGCACACTCATCCCGGCCAGTCCCTTCAGCGCATCCTCAGCGGATTTATCTTCGCGCACGGCAAAGCTATCGAACCCGCATTGGCGCATGTGGCTGAGCTGATCGCGCAGCACATCACCGACCGCGCGCAATTCCCCCGTCCAGCCCAATCGAGTGCGCAACAGGTACGCCTGGCTGTAACCGCGGCCGTCGCGAAAACTCGGGAAATCCAGGGCAATCAGCGGCAATGCGTCAAACCACGGCTTGAGACTTTCCACCTCGTCGTCAGGCCCCAGCCAGACCGCATGCTGTGCGGGCGCTTGAAGCCAGCGACTCAACGGTAAAATCACTGACCCGTCCGGCAATTCACCCTCTGCGTCCCTGACCAGCACCCAAGGATCGTCAGCCACAATCCGCGCCACACCCTCCACCAGTCGCAACAGATTGTTCATGCCGAGACCTCCAGCAACTTTGGATAAACCTGCTCCTTGAACGGCTCAAGACCAATGCGCTGCAAGGTGTCGACAAACAGTTCTTCGCTCTCGCGGTAATCGACGAACGTGGCGATGATCCGCTCGATCACCCCGGGCACCTCAGCCGCGCTGAACGATGGGCCGATGACTTTGCCCAGGGCGCTGTTCTTGCCCTGGCTGCCGCCGAGGGTGATCTGGTACCACTCGCTGCCGTTCTTATCGACGCCCAGAATGCCGATGTTGCCGATGTGGTGGTGACCGCAGGCGTTCATGCAGCCGGAGATGTTAAGGCTGATGTCGCCCAGGTCGTGGAGGTAATCCAGGTCTTCGAAACGTGCCTGGATCGCTTGGGCAATCGGGATCGATTTGGCGTTGGCCAGCGCGCAGAAATCGCCGCCGGGGCACGCGATGATGTCGGTCAGCAAACCGATATTGGCGCAGCCCAGGCCCTGCTCGCAGGCCAGGCACCACAGGGCGTAGAGATCAGCCTTGGGTACGTCCGGCAGCACGATATTCTGTTCATGAGCGATGCGAATTTCGCCGAACCCGAACTGTTCGGACCACTCGGCCACGGCCAACATTTGCTCGGTCGTCACGTCCCCCGGTGGTGAGTCGAAGCCCGGTTTGGTCGACAGCACCACGCTGGTGTAACCCGCGACTTTGTGCGGTTGAACGTTGCGCGTAACCCAACGTGCGAAGGCCGGGTTCTCGGCCAGGCGCGTGCCGAAATTCAGGTCCGTGTCGGACAGTGAACGGTAATCGGGAGCCACGAAGGCACTGGCGACCCGCTCATATTCGACGTCGGTCAACTGCGCCGGACCGTCCTTGAGGTACTGCCATTCTTCCTCCACTTCCCTGGCGAAAGCTTCGATGCCCAGGGCCTTGACCAGAATCTTGATCCGCGCCTTGTACTTGTTGTCGCGTCGGCCGTGACGGTTGTAGACCCGCAGCACCGCCTCGACATAGGAAAGCAAATGCTGCCAGGGCAAACCCTCGCGAATCTGCAATCCAAGAATCGGCGTGCGCCCCAACCCGCCACCGACAATGACCCGCAGCAGCATCTGCCCACTGTCATCGCGATAAAGATAAAGGCCAATGTCATGCATCATGATCGCGGCGCGGTCCTGCTCCGCCGAGCAGATGGCAATTTTGAACTTGCGCGGCAGGTACAGAAATTCCGGGTTGATGGTCGACCACTGGCGCAGGATTTCGGCCAGCGGTCGCGGGTCCATCAGTTCGTCCGCCGCCACACCGGCAAACGCTTCGGTGGTGATGTTGCGCACGCAGTTGCCGGAGGTCTGGATCGCGTGCATCTCGACCTGGGCAAGTCGTTCGAGGATATCCGGCACCTGCGCCAGTTCGATCCAGTTGAACTGCATGTTCTGCCGAGTGGTGAAGTGGCCGTAACCGCGATCATAGTCCCGGGCGATGCTCGCCAGCGTGCGCATCTGCCTGGCGCTCAGGGTGCCGTAAGGAATCGCCACGCGCAGCATGTAGGCGTGCTTTTGCATATACAGGCCGTTCTGCAGTCGCAACGGCAGGAACTCTTCCTCGCTCAACTCGCCCGTCATGAAACGCTCGACCTGATCGCGAAACTGCGCAACCCGCTCGAAGACCAAGGCCCGGTCATAGTCGTCGTACTGATACATGTAGCTACCTCATCAGGGTGGATCGCACGCTCTGCTACAGGGTGGCGGTGCTTGTGGCAGTGACTATGAACCTACGGCGCAGCGCGTTACAGATTCACCTGAGTGCTAAAAAACCGTATCAGAGTGCGTCAGATCACCGCAGGCAGGCCTCGTATCTGATCCGCATAAACTCGGTTTTTCTGAGTCTGTTTTGTTTCGGGCAGGGTTTCTACAGTGGACGACATGCCAGTCCGGGTGGCCTGGCAAGACTTTGCAACCGTGGAAGCATTGACCATGAGCACAGCAACAATCGGACAGGCCTATAACTACAAGGTCGTCCGCCAATTCGTCGTGGCAACCATCGTCTGGGGCGTCGTGGGGATGGCAATGGGGGTGTGGATCGCCTCGCAACTGGTATGGCCCGAGATGAACCTCGACCTGCCGTGGACCACCTTCGGCCGCTTGCGCCCGCTGCACACCAGCCTGGTCATTTTCGGCTTTGCCGGCAGTGCGCAGTTCGCCGCCAGTTACTACGCGGTGCAGCGCACGTGTCAGGTACGGCTGTACTCCGACAAACTGGCCGCGTTCACCTTTTGGGGCTGGCAGTCGGTGATTGTGGTGATGCTGATCACCCTGCCGCTGGGCTACACCACCACCAAGGAATACGCCGAGATCGAGTTCTCCGGCGCGGTATGGATGACCGTGGTCTGGGTCGCCTACGCCATCGTCTTCTTCACCACCGTGGTGCAGCGCAAGACCAGGCACATCTACGTCGGCAACTGGTTCTTCGGTGCCTTCATCGTCGTGATCGCGATGCTGCACGTGGTCAATCACCTGTCGATTCCGGTGGACTGGTTCAAGTCCTATCCGGTGTATTCGGGGGCCACCGACGCCATGGTGCAGTGGTGGTACGGGCATAACGCGGTGGGCTTCTTCCTGACCACCGGGTTCCTGGGGATGATGTATTACTTCGTGCCGAAACAGGTCGGGCGGCCGGTGTATTCGTATCGGTTGTCGATCGTGCATTTCTGGGCGCTGATCACCCTGTACATCTGGGCCGGTCCGCACCACTTGCACTACACCGCACTGCCGGACTGGGCGCAGTCGCTGGGCATGGCGATGTCGCTGATCCTGCTGGCACCGAGCTGGGGCGGGATGATTAACGGCATGATGACCCTGTCGGGCGCCTGGCATAAATTGCGCACCGACCCAATCCTGCGCTTTTTGGTGCTGTCGCTGGCGTTCTACGGGATGTCGACGTTCGAAGGACCGATGATGGCCATCAAAACGGTCAACGCCCTCTCCCATTACACCGACTGGACCATCGGCCACGTCCACGCTGGCGCCCTCGGTTGGATGGCGATGATCACCTTCGGGGCCATTTACCACATGGTGCCGAAAGTCTTCGGTCGTGAGCAGATGTTCAGTACGCCGCTGATCAACTTGCACTTCTGGCTCGCGACCATCGGCACGGTGTTGTATATCGCCTCGATGTGGGTCAACGGCATCACCCAAGGGTTGATGTGGCGTGCGATCAACGACGACGGCACCCTGACCTACTCGTTCGTCGAGGCCTTGCAGGCCAGCCATCCGGGGTTCGTGGTGCGCTTTGCCGGTGGGGTTTTCTTCCTCAGCGGCATGTTGCTGATGGCCTACAACACGTGGCGCACCGTGCGGGTTTCGGACATGGCGATGGCCGAACGTGAAGCGCAGATTGCGTGAGGTTTGAGATGACCGAGATAGTGCTGAATTTGTTCGGGGTCGTGGGGTTTTGGCTGGCAATCGAGTATTGCCTGAAACTCCAGACGGCCGAGAGCCTGGAGGACGCGAGCCTGATTCCGTTTGCCGATGACCCTGAGGTGGCGCGGCGGGTGGAGTTGGCGACGGGGAAGACTGTGAAGGCGGTAGCCCCCGAAGAAGCTAAACCCGGTTGGGTCAACCTGGAAATCTGACACACCACACATCCAAATGTGGGAGCGAGCCTGCTCGCGATGGCGCAGTGTCAGTCGATATTAATGCTGACTGATACACCGTCATCGTGAACAGGCTTGCTCCCACAGGATTATGTGTAAGGTCAGAGAATCAGCCGCGTTCGCGGGGGATCAGGCTCTGCAACTGCTGCGCCAGGAAGTTCGCGTCGAAGGCAAACGTATCCGGGTCTTTCAAACCATTGGTCTTGCGCCATTGCCAGCTCGTGGAAGGCGGCAGGCACACCAGCGAAATGCTGCCATACCGCGCGGCCGTCAAACCCATCACCGCCAACGAAATCTGACCACCGACGCCCATCACGTCCGGCACGAACTCCACCGGTTTGCCGGCAATGACAATGCTCAGTTTCTCGGTCTTGAACGTCGACGACTCGACCGGAACGCTCGGCCCTGAAGCGACATACACCTCGCGACTCACTTCCAGCAGGTTCGGCACCTGGATCGGCTCCAGCCATTGCTGGATCTGGTCGAACAGTTCACCAATGCGCGTCGCCCACACGGCCGATTGCGACTCAAACACTTGCTTCTTGTGCGCTTCGCTTTCTGCATAGTGGCGAAGCATCTCGCCCAGTTGCTGTACGTCGTCCATTGCGGTGTTCCTTTGGTTGAAGCGGTGCTGCGGACGTTGAGCATGGCAGATGCGCGCTGCCGGCGTACGACTAAAAGCGTGAACGGTATTGGCTGGGGGTCATGCCCAGGTATTTGCGAAACGCGCTGCCCATGTGCGACTGATGGGCGAACCCCGAATCCAGGGCGATATTGGCCAGGCTCAGGTCTGTGCGTTCGATCATGCGGCGTGCCGCTTGAAGGCGAACTTCCACCAGATAAGCATGGGGCGTCAGGCCCATGGCCTGGGTGAAATCGCGCAGGAAACGCAGCGGATTCTGCCCGTAAGTGTCGGCCAGTTGCGCAAGCGTCAGAGGCTGGTGGAACTGCTCGGCGATCTGCTCCAGCACCCGGACGAAGGACATGGACGTGATCCGCTGTGTGGTGTCGATTTTCTGCCGGGTCAAGCCAACGAGCCCCAGCGCACACTGCTCAAACGCCAGTGGATCGGGCTGCGGCGCGAGCAACAGACGCCGCACCGCTCGTGCCAGGGTCAGCGCACGTCGATTGCCTGAAGACTGCACACGGCGGGTGACACAGGGTAACTGTTCATCGGCAAACGGTTCGTCCAGGCGCATCAGCAGGTATTCACCACCGGTGACGGACTCGGAGAACACCTCGACGCCGATCGGCGTATACGCCAAGACGCCGGGCAAGGTATCGAAATCCACCCGACGGTCGGAATCGATGGCGTGTATGCCCTGCTGACGCTCCAGCGTGACCCCAAGCGTTTGCGACTGCGCCGCGTCACGCGCGCTGTACGCCGCACGGGGCAAGAGTTGCAGGCAGACTTTGCCGTCGAACAAACGCTGACTTATGACATCAGGCATGTGAAATTTCCTGATAGATCGAAACCGGGATCCACTGGACACTCTCTTGCAAAGGGTTGCCAACAACAGGAGCACGCCATGCGCACCATCGGCCTTATCGGCGGCATGAGCTGGGAGTCCAGCGCCGAGTATTACCGCCTCATCAACCAACAGGTTCGCGACCGGCTCGGGCCGTTGCGTTCGGCGAAATTGCTAATGTACAGCGTCGACTTCGGCCCTGTCGAACAGGCCCAGCATGCCGGGCGCTGGGACGACGCGGCGGCGATTCTGGTGGATGCGGCGCAGCGACTGCAGGCCGGTGGTGCCGAATGCGTGGTGCTGTGTACCAACACCATGCACAAGGTGGCCGGGCAGATTCAGGCCGCGATCAGTATTCCGTTCCTGCACATCGCCGACCCGACCGGTCAGGCCGCCGTGGAGGCCGGAACGCTGAAAGTCGGGTTGCTCGGGACAGCATTCACCATGGAACAGGACTTTCTCAAGGATCGCCTGAGCGCGACGGGGTTGACGGTGCTGGTGCCGGACGCCGAGGAACGCAACGCCGTGCACCGGATCATCTATGACGAGTTGTGCGTTGGGGTGATCAGCGAGGCATCACGCAGGATTTATCAGCAGGTCATCGAATCGCTGACCCGGCGAGGCGCCCAGGCGATCATTCTCGGCTGTACGGAAATCGGCCTGTTGATCAAGCCCGAGCACAGCGCGCTGCCCTTGCTCGACACCACCGCACTGCATGCGCAGGCGGCAGTGGCGTTCGCGTTGAGCGACTGAGTCAGTCGGACTTGAGTGAGCGGCGCAGGCGCGCCATGCTCAGGGTATCGACCAGTCGGCCGTCCCGCACGGCGTAGTCACGGAACAGGCCTTCGGTCTCGAAACCGAACTTGCGGTACAGCCCGATGGCCGCTTCGTTGTCGGCGTACACAGAAAGCTCGACCCGTTGCAGGTTCATCCAGTTGTCGGCGACGTCCAGCGCCGCTGCCAGCAGTTTTGAGCCCACGCCTTTGCCTTGCCATTGCACCGCGACCGCCATGCCGAGATTGCCGGCATGGCTGCGGCGGATCCGCGAGAACTGCTCCAGACCAATGTTGCCGATGACCGCGCCCTGATGCAGCGCCACCAGCTTCACCAGCCGCTCGTTATCCGAAGCCAGGCGTTGGCGCCAGATCTCGGTGGATTGAAACGGCATTTGCAGGACCTGACGGGTAATCGCCGGCTCGTTGTAGAGCGCGGTGACGCCGTCGATGTGGGATTCGCTGAAGCGTTCGAGGGTGATGACAGAATCGGTGGCGGGCATGGTTGACTCATCCTTGATGCAGACATGGCCGCTTACTCTACAACACCATCTCGCGATGTGACCAGAACCCGATTGCAGGACAAGCCCTGTAGGAGTGAGCCTGCTCGCGATGACGGCGTGACTGTCGACATTGATGTCACTGACATTCCCTCTTCGCGAGCAGGCTCGCTCCTACAGGGTTGGATAGGCGTTCAGGCTTCGAACCACTCCCGCCGCTCGTTGAAGGTGTTGTGAATCAGTTCGACGATCATCTGCACCTCGGCCTGCCCCGCAGACTCGGCATTGACCGCCATCCACACCTGGCGCTGCATCGGCTGGTCGAACAACCCCGATAACGCGACCAGCCCCCTGTCAAACTGGCTCATGTAATTGGGCAGCAAACCAATGCAGGCGCTGCAACGAATCATTTCCAGCATCAGCTCATAAGAATGCAACTGCACCACGCCGGCCAGGCGCTGATCGACCACGCCATTCCACGGCCGAAAACTCTCGATCTGACGATCAGGTTGCCATTGCACCAACATGAAGTCAGCGAGGTCATCGAGGCTGTCGGGGCGGGCCGCTACCCGTGAATAACGTTTGGCGATATGCGGCAGATAATCCAGTCGCGCCAAAGGCTGAGGCTCGCTGACAGGGAAACTCGGGCCCGGCAGCGGTGACTCGGTGCCTGCCAGCCACAGCACCACATCTGCACTGACCGCTCGCAGCGACAGTTCGCTGTCCAGCGTGATGATGTCCAGGCGCACGCTGGCGTTGCGTCGCAGCAACGAGACCAGATCGCGGCCCAGGATGTCGTGCAGGATCGACTCGGCCACAGCCAACCGAATCAGCGGCTGTTCGATCACCGGCACGTCGTGTTCATGGGCCAGGGCGATCAATTGCGCCTGAAGCTGCAACCCTTCACGGCTCAAGGCCAGGCCATTGTCCTGGTGATTGAACAGCGAACACTGCAATTGCGTTTCGAGCTGCGCGAGGTGTTTGCGCAACTGAGTTGATTTGATGTTGAGGCTGCGGGCCGCTTGCATGAAACAGCCGCAACGGGCGCTGACCCGGAAAGACTGCGCCAGTACCGGATCGATACCGGCGGCGTGGGTGGATTCCATGAATGACATCAATGACTCCTGTCGATCTATCCTTGAAGCCCTCATCCTGCGCAGCGTTTATGAACCTGACGTGACACCTACGGCGGAAAATCGATTCAGCTGCTGGGGCTTTGCCGAAAACTCACCGCCAGGCGATTCCAGCTGTTGATGGTGGTGACCGCGATGGTCAAGTCGACCATTTCGCTTTCGTTGAACTGCTCACGCGCCGCGGCGTAGACGTCATCCGGCACATGGCTTTCGGAAAGCAAGGTCACCGCTTCGGTCCAGGCCAGCGCCGCGCGTTCACGAGGGTTGAAGAAGCCGCTGTCGCGCCACACCACAATCGAATACAAGCGCCGATCCGTCTCGCCAAGGCGCCGCGCGTCCACTGAATGCATGTCGGTGCAGAAGGCGCAGCCATTGAGTTGCGAGGCGCGGATCTTGATCAAATGCAGCAAGGCTGGCTCGATACTGAGGTTGCTGGTCAAGGCCTCCATGGCAATCATCGCTTTCATCGCTTTGGGCGACGCACTGTAGTAATCCAGGCGGGAACTCATGGGGTGACCCTCTTGGATCAAATGAAGACCCCCAAGGTAGGCGCTGACGCAGCGGCGTTACAGATCCAATTCGGCGAAAAAGCCGTGGACCATTCGGCGGCAGACCAATCCCGGGTTTTTCGCCCACGTAACTTCTGCACGGCGGCTCATGCGGGTAATCTGGCGCGACGCACACGCGCCTCAATCGCTCCAGGAGCCTCGCCGGTATGGAACTTCATGTTGTCATCAACGGCCGCAAGGACCTGGCAGGCCAGTTGTACAACCAACTGCGCAGCGCCATTGAATCCGGCCGCCTGGCAGCCGGGACGCAACTGCCACCCAGTCGTTTGCTGGCCGAACAGCTGGGCATTTCGCGCAAGACCATTTCCGACACCTACGCGCAACTGACCTATGAGAACTTCCTCACCGGGGTGATCGGCAAAGGCACGTTCGTCAACGCCCGGACAGCCAAAGCCGCCCCCAAGCAAAGCCATTCACAGCTGGCGAGCTTCGAGGTGATCGAGTCCTGGCGCAACCTGCCGGTGTTTCTGCGCCACCCGCCCCTGGAGGGCTCGTTACGCTACGACTTCATCGGTGGCGCGACCAGCAAAGGCCAGTTTCCGCAGGACGATTGGCGGCGCTGCACCTCTCACGCGTTGCGTCAGATTGCCGGTTCCAAGGGCTTCTACAGCCTGCCCGAAGGCCTGCCGGCGCTGCGCAACGCGATCGCCCGGCACATCGCATTTTCCCGTGGGGTCAATTGCCAGGACGAAGACGTGGTGGTGTGCAATGGCGCGCAACAGGCGCTGGACCTGATCTCCCGGGTGCTGACCCGTCCGGGCAGCATTGTCGCCATGGAAGACCCCGGCTATCCGCCGGCTCGCCTGTTGTTTGGCACCCATGGGGCCACGGTGATCGGGGTGCCGGTGGATGCCGAAGGGATTGAAGTGGACAAGATCCCCTTGGGCACCCGGCTGATTTACGTCACGCCGTCCCACCAGTTTCCGCTGGGCATGCCGATGAGTCAGGCGCGCCGGGTTGCGCTGCTGGAACGGGCTTATGAGTTGGGCGCAATCATCATCGAGGACGATTACGACAGCGAGTTTCGCTACGAAGGCCGCCCGACCAATTCACTGCAAAGCATGGATGAGCGTGGCATCGTCGCCTACGTCGGGACCTTTTCGAAAACCATGCTGCCGGAGCTGCGCCTCGGTTATGCGGTGTTGCCGCCGGCGATTCTTGAAGCCGTCATCCGCGCCAAGCAACTGACCGACCTGCACACCTCCACCCTGCCCCAGTGGGCGCTGGCCAAGTTCATCGCCGCAGGTTGCCTGCTCAAGCACATCCGGCGCTGCCATACGATCTATGCCGGACGTCGCGAGCGGATCCTGTCGCGCATGGCGGGCGACCTTTCGCCCTGGCTTGAACCCGTGCCCACCACGGCCGGGTTTCACATGGTGGTGATGTGCAAAGTGCCTATCGATATTCCGTTGGTGATCGAACTGGCGAAAAAGGTCGAAGTCGGCCTCTACGCTATCGACAGCTTTTTCTACCAGCAAGCGCCACGGGCCGGGCTGTTCCTGGGCTTTGGCGCCATCGAAACCCTGGACATCGACATAGCCCTGGACCGTTTGCGCGACATTTTGCAGCAGGTGGCCTGATCGATTGGTCTGCGGCTTTATCCAGCGATTGGCTATTGGCGGTCCACAGGTGCAGGCCTATCCTGCATAAGCGTTATCCCTCAGTGAGCAGGATTCGTCCGGCCTGATTCAGGAGTGTGAGCAATGTCCAACGAAGTGATCAATACCGTACAGGTGCAGGCCGCCGCCGGCCGCTCGGAAGAACTGGGTAAGCAACTGCAAAAGATTGTCGACACCCTGCGTCAGCAACCGGGCTGTGATTCCTATATGGTCGACCGCTGCCCAGAGGACAGCAACCGCTGGACCGTCAGCGCCCGCTGGCAATCGGAAGCGGCCATGCAATCGCATTTCAACTGCCCTGAAGTACAAGGCTTTATTGGCCTGATCGACAATCGATTGGCAAATTCCGTCGACTTCAACAGCTTCCCGATCCGCTGAACACCCTGTAGCGGCCCTGTGGCGGAGGGCTTGTCCCCTCGCCACAGGGCCGCTACAGATTGGTCCCCTCACCTTCGCGAATATTGGCTGTTTGATTGGCCCCACCTGCGCACTACTGTTGTTTCTGACAACTAAACCAACCGCAGGTGAATGACCATGAAAGCTTTGCGTATCCTTGCTGCTCCCCTGGCTGCCCTCGCCCTGACCGTTTCTGCGACTGCCATTGCTCACGAAGGCCCTTCAGAAAAGATCACGGTATTGCAGGATGAAGCGCTGAAAAACGTGCCCGGCAAAAAAGCCATGATGATCGAGGTCGACTACAAACCCGGCCAATCGTCGATTGCCCATAAGCATGAAGGCACTGCCATGGCCTACGTGCTGTCAGGTGCGGTTATTTCTCAAGTGAAGGGTGAGAAAGCAATCACTTACAAGGCCGGACAGTATTGGTACGAACCCGCCGGTTCGGAACACCTGGTTTCGAAAAACGCCAGTGCAACCAAGCCTGCCAAACTGTTGGTATTCATGGTGTTGTCCCCCGACGAGAAAGTGTTGATCCCCTTGGAAAACTGATAGCTGAAGGGATAGCCATAAATAAAAAGGCGCGAATTAACATTTCGGGCCTTTTTATTTCCCGGCGTAATTACTGGGCCTCGCTTAAACCCAATTAAACTATCGCCCAGCCAAGAAGTGCAGCGACTGGCTATTTCATTGTGCAGCGACAGGTTTAGTCTGGATAACTCGCCGGATATTCCGACATTACAACTTCCGACTCATGTTGTTTCACTGGAGTAACACCATGAAACTTGCGCTTGTCAGTACATTAACAATGACCCTCATCCTGGCGGGCTGCTCTGTTCCCACTGCGCCCAAAGCCGGCTCTTCGCTGGAAGGCCTTTTTACTGGACCGGTTGGCCGCAGCAATGCCACGCACGTCCCTAACGGCCACCAGGTTTCGTTGGGTATCGTCTACAGCCGCAACACCCAGGCCAACCGCGACTACCTGCAACACTACCAGGCCAACGCCGGCACCGGCTTCGGCCAGAGCCTGCTGGTGCAATCGATCCACGACGCCTACGTGGCCACCTCCAGACCGGACCATGCCGTGGACTGGGTCAAGGCATCGTTACAACGCCAGTTCGGCTCGGTGACGGTGTATCCGGACATGCAAAGCCTCAGGGCGGCGAAGCCCGACGTGGTCGCCATTGTCGACACCCGCAGCCAATTGATCACATCGCGCAGTTCGGATATCGAAGCGCATGTGAGTGCGCAGTTCTACGACTCAAACTTCAATTACATCGGCACTGCTCAAGGGCATGATGCCAAAGCGTTGAGTCCGTTATGGGCCGATTACAAGCGCAGTGAAGAGATTGTGGCGGATATTAACGAGCAACAGAATGTGCAAATTCGGGCACTGCAAAAGTTTGATCAATCGCTCAACAATTTAGTGATGCAACCCACAGAGACACTATCAGCCATTGAGTCAAAACAACTTCAAGCGTCGTACTAGCGCTCAGCATAATCTTGCCTTTAATCACAATGAAATGAGCACGTCTACCCCAAAAAAAAACCCGCATCTCTCAATGCGGGTTTTTTTCATTCAACAGCCGATCAGGCAGCCGGTTCCAGCTCCGCAGCTGCTGTGACAGGCGCAGGCACTACCGCTTGCCCGCTCAACGCCAGATCCAGCAACTCACGGTTGGCCACCGCGTACATGGCGTAATCGGTGCCGCTGGCGGCACGGATTTCCACCAGCATGGCGCGCCAGCGTTCGATCATGCCTTCGTGCTCTTCCATCCACAGCGCCAGGCGGGTTTCCACGTCCTGAGTGCCGTCGCCCTGTTGCAGGACGGAGATGGTGATCGCACGTTGCTGCCAATCGACGTCATCACGGAACGCTTCACGGGCCAGGGCCTGCCAGTTGTTTTCAACCGGCAGAGCGCTGATCTGTTGCAGGTACCAGGTGATGTCCAGCGCGCTGCCCACGGCGAAGTAGGCCTTGGCCACGTCTGCAGGGTTCTGGCCGGTCACGTCGGAGGCCTCGATGATCGGCAGCAGGGTGTACAAGTGCGAAGTGCCAGCCACCATACGTGCGAGCAACTCCGGCACACCGGCTTCGACGTACGCCTGATAGCGGGCCTGCCAGGTGTCGCGGATCTCGCCACTGAGCAGTTCGTCGAGCTTCAGCCCCAGCTCCTTGAGGTGCGGACCGAAGTGCGCAACGTCACGGGCAGCGTTCTGCTCGTTGCGACGGGCACGCAGGAACCAGCGCGTGGCGCGACGGCCCAGGCGCATCAGCTCGTCCATCAGCTCCAGTTGCACGTCGGCGGAAACCTGATAATCCAGGGATTCGATCTGACGGAACCAATGCGGGAGATGGAAGATGTCACGCACGATCACATACGCACCGGCCACGTTCGCCGGGCTCATGCCGGTCGACTCTTTGAGTCGTTGAACGAAGGTAATGCCCATGTGGTTGACCAGATCGTTGGCGATCTGGGTGCTGACGATTTCGCGCTTCAGACGGTGACGGCGCATGGCTTGGGAGAACTTGCTCACCAGGCTTGGTGGGAAAGCGGTTTCCATGTCGCGCGTCAGGTAGTCGTCGTCCGGCACCTGGGAATTGAGCAGCGCTTCCTTGAGGTCGATCTTGCTGTAGGAGATCAGCACCGACAGCTCGGCACGGGTCAGGCCATGGCCTGCAGCGACGCGCTCGTTGATGGCTTCTTCGGCCGGCAGGAACTCGATGGCGCGATCCAGCTTGCCGCGACCTTCCAGATCGTTCATCAGGCGCTTGTATTCAGCGATCCGCGGCAAGGCACGACGCGCCGCCAGGGACAGGGCCTGGGTCTGCTTGTAGTTGTTGCCCAGCACCAGGTTGCCGACTTCGTCGGTCATGCTCGCCAGCAACTGGTTACGTTGCTTGTCGGTCATGTCACCGGCCTGAACCACTTCGTTCAGCAGGATCTTGATGTTCACTTCGTGGTCGGAGCAGTCCACGCCACCGGCGTTGTCGATGAAGTCGGTGTTGGAACCGCCGCCATTGAGGCCGAATTCGACACGACCCAGTTGGGTCATACCGAGGTTACCGCCCTCGCCCACCACTTTGCAGCGCAGTTCGTTGCCGTTCACGCGCAGTGCATCGTTGGCCTTGTCGCCGACATCGGCGTGGCTTTCGGTGCTGGCTTTGACGTAGGTGCCGATACCGCCGTTCCACAACAGGTCTACCGGTGCCTTGAGCAAGGCATTCAGCAGTTCGGTCGGGGTCAGTTTGTCCGCCTGGATGTCGAAGCGCTCTTTCATCTGCGGGGAAATCGCGATGCTTTTCGCGCTGCGGGAGAAGATCCCGCCGCCTTCAGACATGATGCTGGTGTCGTAATCCGACCAGGCCGAGCGCGGAAGGTCGAACAGGCGCTGACGTTCGGCGAAGCTGTTGGCCGGCTCCGGGTTCGGGTCAATGAAGATGTGCAAGTGGTTGAAGGCTGCGACCAGTTGCAGCTTGTCGGACATCAACAAGCCGTTACCGAACACGTCACCGGCCATGTCGCCGACGCCCACCACGGTGATGCTGTCTTCCTGGACATTGATGCCGCGCTCGCGGAAGTGACGTTGAACGCCCACCCACGCGCCTTTGGCGGTGATGCCCATCTTCTTGTGGTCGTAACCGGCAGAACCGCCCGATGCGAATGCATCGCCGAGCCAGAAGCCGTAGTCGATGGCAATACCGTTGGCGATGTCGGAGAAGGTGGCAGTGCCCTTGTCCGCAGCGACCACCAGGTACGGGTCATCGTCGTCATGACGCACGACGTTGGCCGGCGGAACCAGCGCACCGTCCTTCAGGTTGTCGGTGATGTCCAACAGGCCCGAAATGAAGATGCGGTAGCAGGCGATGCCCTCGGCCGCGATCTCGTCTCGGCTACCGCCCAGTGGCAGACGACGCGGCAGGAAGCCGCCCTTGGCGCCCACTGGCACGATGACCGAGTTCTTCACTTGCTGGGCTTTTACCAGGCCCAGCACTTCGGTACGGAAGTCTTCTTCACGGTCAGACCAGCGCAGACCACCGCGAGCGACGTTGCCGAAGCGCAGGTGCACGCCTTCGACGCGTGGCGAGTAAACGAAGATTTCGAACTTCGGTACTGGCTTGGGCAGCTCTGGAATCTGGTGCGGGTTGAACTTGAAGCTGAAGTAGGACTTGTTCTTGCCGTTCGCATCGGTCTGGTAGAAGTTGGTTCGCAGCGTGGCCTTGATCAGGTCCAGGTAGCGACGCAGGATACGGTCTTCGTTGAGCACCTGGACTTCGTCCAGCGCGGCAATGATCGCGTGTTCCAGGCGTTGCTGCTTGTCTTCCAGATCGTCGCTGGTCAGCTTGCGCGCCAGGTAGAAACGGGTCTTGAACAACCGGGTCAACTCGCGAGCGATGTCGGTGTGGTTGTTCAGGGTGCTGGCGATGTAACCCAGGTCGAAGCCCAGTCGAATCTGCTTCATGTAACGGGCGTAGGCACGCAACAGCGCCACATCGCGCCAAGGCAGGCCGGCGGTCAGCACCAGGCGGTTGAACGCATCGTTCTCGGCATCGCCACGCACGATGTGGACGAAGGCGTCCTGCAAGGTGTCGTTGAGTTGCTGGATGTCGAGTTCCAGGCCTTCAGCGGCGGTGAACGCGAAGTCGTGAATCCAGAACTCGCGGCCACTGTTGTGGCGCAGGCGATACGGGAATTCACCCAACACGCGCAGACCGAGGTTTTCCAGGATCGGCAACACGTCGGACAGCGCCAGCGGTGTATCGGCGTGATACAGCTTGCAGTGCAATTCGCGCTGACCAGACACCTGGCCCAGTGGTTGATAGAAGCTCATCACCAGCGGATTTTTTTCGGTCAGGCTCAGCAGGTGCTGCATATCGACCACGGCCGAATGGGCAGCGAAACGCTCGCGGTAACCGGCTGGAAAGCCTTTCGGGAAGTCAGCCAGCACGTTGGTGCCGTGGGCTTCGCCGAAGCTTTCGACTACCAGACTGGCGTAGTCGTCCTGCCAGCTGCGGCAGGCCTGGACCACTTCTTTTTCCAGCAGGACCGGGTCGATGTCGAGACGGTTCTTCGGATCGACGCGCAGAATCAGTTGCACGCGTGCCAGCACGGACTCGGAGAAGAAGGTCCAGAACTCGCAGTCCGAGGCTTTCAGGCGATCCATCAGCACTTGCTGGATCTTCTGGCGCACTTCGGTGGAGTAGATGTCGCGCGGCACGTAGGCCAGGCAGTAGCAGAAACGGCCATACGGGTCTTTGCGCAGGAACACGCGAATCTTGTTGCGCTCCTGGATCTGCACGATCGACATCACGGTGCTGAACAGCTCGTCCACCGGCGTCTGGAACAGATCGTCACGCGGCAGCACTTCGACCACCTGCGCCAGTTCCTTGCCCAGGTGAGCCTTGGGCTGGAAGCCGGAACGGCGTTCGATTTCTTCGACCTTGCGGCGGATGTACGGAATGACCCGCACGCTCTCGCCATACACCGAAGAGGTGTACAGGCCCATGAAACGGCATTCCTTGATGACTTTGCCGTCGGCGTCAATTTCGCGGATCGACACGTAATCCGGGTAAGCCGGACGGTGTACACGGCTTGGGTGCGCAGCCTTGGCAAACGACAGCAGGGTCGGTTCGCGCAGGTAGTTCACGGCGTAGTCTTCGATGCGCAGGTCATCGTAGGTCAGGCCGGTGCGCAGCAGTTTGGTCAGGCCCAGGAAGGAATCCTGGTCGTAGACGATGTGACCACCGTCGACTTCATCGCGAACCACGAACTCTTCATAGCCCAGGAATGTGAAGTGGTTGCCCACCAGCCATTCCAGGAAGCTTTTGATTTCGGCTTTTTCTTCTGGATCGACGGCGTACTGGCTGTTGTCCAGGCCGGAGAGAATTTCCTGGACCTTGTCTTTCATCGGTTCGAAATCGGTGACCGCGACGCGGACTTCACCGAGAACCTGCTCCAGCTCTTTGGTCAGGACATTGAGTTCGGCCGCGTTGGCGCAGCGGTCGATTTCCAGGTACATCAGCGATTCTTGCAGAATGCCTTCGCCCTGGGTGCCTTTCGGCAGGATTTCCAGCAGCTCGCCCTTGCTGCCGCGACGCACGCTCAGCACAGTGGTTTGCAGGGTGTGAATGCTGTAGCCGCGACGGTTCAGCTCGGTACGCACCGAGTCCACCAAAAATGGCAGGTCGTGGTGCAGCACTTCGACCGCGGTGTGGGTCGACTGCCAGCCGTGGCGTTCGTAATCCGGGTTGTAGACGCGCACTTGCGGTTGCGCGTGATCGAAGCGCTCAAGCAGGCGCCACGCAGAAAGGGTGCAGCCGGCGAGGTCGGACAACCGACGCTGGGTCAGCTCGTCCAGGGAAATGATGCCGAAGAATTGTTCAGCGAACAGCGCCACTTGTGGCAGTGCCTGTTCACTGATGTGCTGGGCCAGTGCCGCTTGCAGTTGGTGCTGGAAGTCGGCTTTGCTGGCTGCGGTGAAGAACGCCATCTGTGGTACTCCGCTTGGGCTTGTTATTGATGGAAGCGTCGCGTGCAAAACCCCTTTCGGGGCGATCCGTCACCCTGTTCCTGATTCTCGGGCAGAGGAAACAGGGTGACAGGTGGGTGAAGCTGGACGAGACACTCAGGTCACATTCACCTTCCATGAAGGGGTATCGGCAAAAACGCCTGTGCGATGAATTGCACACTGTCTTTACGGATATCCATTCGATGCGCAGCTTAACGAGTGCGGCAAGGCCTGTGCTTGCGGCGCTGCGACATATTCGGTCATCGGTACGCAGCTCACGACATGCGCCTCGAACAACACTAGCAGTCGTGCAGGAAAACGGGCGCTTTATCCCCGGTTTTGCGGCACATCCGTACCAGAAATGACCAGTAACACTCCAAGTGTTCACGACACATGATCTGACACTCAGACAAGCAGAAATTCCCGAGGGCTGGCAGAATCGCCTTTTATTGCGTTCACGATGCTCGCCGAGCCAGGATTTCCCCATGCAAATGACCACCGCACTCTTGATCGTCAACCCGTGCGATGACGAAGAAGACAACATGGCCATGCTCTGCTGCCACAGCGATCAGGGCGACATGTTCCTGATGACTCGTTACCCCGACGAGGACGCGCTGGACATCACCCTTGATGGCGAGCCTTCGACGCTGGATGGCGTGAAGGTGACCTTGAGCGCAACTCGCTTGCTGATTGAAATCGCCGCGGCGGATGCGGATGCGTTGAATGGGGATGATTCGCTGGAGATCACTCACAGCACCGATGCGAGCGATCTGGCTGAAGTGGAAGAAACCTTGCAGAACATCCTTAAGGGCACTGGCACCTATATAAGAGAGATTTGAGGGTGCCTTGACCGGCCCCATCGCGAGCAGGCTCACTCCTACAGTTGATCGTCGTACACCGTCAATGCAGGAGTGAGCCTGCTCGCGGTGGGGCCGGCACAGCCACCCAATCACTCCCCTGCTACAAATCTCCAACAATTTCCCCAACCATTTCCCACACTTTGCACAAAATGCCGTTAGTCGCCGCCCCCCGCGATGGATTAAAGTAACGCCCCCAGCCCTGGCGTTATTCGAACGTCTTCGGTCACCCTTTCCAGGAACAGTCATCGATGGAACATCGTGAAGCGCTGCTAGCGCTGCGAACCTTTCTTTCAACGCAGATTCTCGGCCAGGAAAAACTCATCGAGCGCTTGCTCATCGCCTTGCTCGCCGACGGCCACATGCTGGTTGAGGGCGCCCCGGGGCTGGCCAAGACCAAGGCCATCAAAGAACTCGCCGAAGGCATCGAAGCCCAGTTCCATCGCATCCAGTTCACCCCCGACCTGCTGCCGGCCGACATCACCGGCACGGAAATCTATCGCCCGGAAACCGGCAGCTTCGTGTTCCAGCAAGGCCCGATCTTCCATAACCTGGTGCTGGCGGACGAAATCAACCGCGCCCCGGCCAAGGTTCAATCGGCATTGCTGGAAGCCATGGCCGAGCGCCAGGTCAGTGTCGGGCGCAGCACTTACGAGCTGTCACCGCTGTTTCTGGTGATGGCCACGCAAAACCCGATCGAGCAGGAGGGCACCTATCCCCTGCCGGAAGCCCAGCTCGACCGCTTCCTGATGCACGTGAAAATCGGCTTCCCCGATGCCGCCGTCGAGCGCCGCATCCTGCAACAGGCCCGTGGCGAAGCCCTGAACGGCGAAACCAAGCCTGAGCGCCGGGTCAGCCAGCAGGCGATTTTTGCCGCACGCAAGGAAATCCTCGGCCTGTACATGGCCGACGCCGTGGAGGAATACCTGGTGCAACTGGTCATGGCCACGCGCACCCCGGCCAAGTTCGACCCGGAGATGGCCGAGTGGATCGCCTATGGCGCCAGTCCTCGCGGTTCGATTGCCCTCGATCGCTGTGCCCGGGCCCATGCCTGGCTGGCCGGTCGCGACTTCGTCAGCCCGGAAGACATCCAGGCCGTGCTGTTCGACGTACTGCGCCACCGCATCATTCTGTCCTTTGAAGCCGAAGCCGCTGGCATCGATCAGGACCGGGTGGTCCAGCGGATTCTCGACGTCGTAGCCGTCGCTTGACCCCCATGAACGCCCTCCTTCCGCCCGAGCCGGGCATCCGCGTCAGCCTCGCCGAGCTGATCGAGATGCGCCATCGCGTGCGCGAAGTGCAGCTGTTTTCCACGCCGAGCCAGCGCAGCCCCCTGATCGGCCTGCACCACTCCAAACTGCGCGGCCGTGGCGTGGACTTCGATCAGGTTCGGGTTTATCAGGCCGGCGACGACGTGCGCACCATCGACTGGCGCGTTACCGCCCGCACCCAGGAGCCCCACACCAAGCTGTTTCACGAAGAACGCGAGCGACCGATTTTCATCATGGTCGAGCAAAGCCGTCGGCTGTTTTTCGGTTCGGGGCTGATGTTCAAATCAGTGCTGGCCGCTCAGGCAGCGAGCCTGATTGGCTGGGCGGCCCTTGGCCATAACGACCGGGTCGGCGGGTTGGTGTTCGGCGACAACGAGCACTACGAAATCAAACCCCGGCGCAGCAAACAAAGCCTGCTGCAACTGCTTAACCGTCTGGTGCGGGTCAATCAGTCGCTGCACACCGAAAGCGAACAGAACCGCGATTCCCTCAACATGGCCCTGCGTCGTGCACGGGAGGTGCTGCGCCCCGGCAGCCTGGTGATTGTGATCTGCGATGAACGCGCCTTGACCGAAGGTTCTGAACAGCAACTGAGCCTGTTGTCGCGCCATTGCGACCTATTGCTGTTGCCGCTGTCCGATCCGCTGGACCACGCCCTGCCCGCCGCCGGGCTGCTTCGTTTCGTTGAACGTGGCGCGCAACTGGAACTCGACACCCTGAATTTCGACCTGCGCCAGACCTACCGCGCCCAGGCCGAAGCGCGCATCGCCCGCTGGGAATTGCTCGCGCAAAAACTGCGGGTATTGCTGATGCCGCTGAGCACCCAGAGCGAGATGGTCGAGCAACTGCGCGAGTACCTCAACCCACAGAAACCGGGGAAAGGTCGATGAGCAGCCTCGATCAACTGCAACCGCTGATTACCCCGCCGCCCATCGAGTTCTGGCCCCCCGCGCCCGGCTGGTGGCTGTTGCTGTTGTTGCTGCCGCTGATCGGTTTCGGCCTGTGGAAGGCGCGGCGATTCATTCCGAACAAGCGCCCGATCGTCCGTGCCGAACAACCGCTGGACCCGGTGCGTATCGCCGCACTCGCCGAATTGGCGCGGATGCCAAAGCCCTACGACGGCGCACCGGCCGGCGCCTGGCTGCAACAACTCAATGGGTTGCTCAAACGCCTGTGCCGCAACCATTACCCCTACAGCCAGAGCCACACCCTCAACGGGCGCAAGTGGCTGGCGTTCCTCGACAACCGCTGCCCGGCCGCCGGTCTGACCCGCTGGATGGTGCTGGTCGAAGGCGCCTACAAACCCGAATGCAAACTCGACGACAAGGCCATCGCCGGCCTCACTCAAGCCATCGACACCTGGATTCGCAAACATGTTTGAGTTCGCCTGGCCGTGGATCTTTGCCCTGCTGCCGCTGCCCTGGTTGATGCGCGTCCTGCTGCCGGTGGCCGACAGTGGCGAACCGGCGCTCAAGGTCAGTTTCCTCCATGACCTCGAAGGCCTCGCCCGCCGCCGTGCGCGCGCCAACCTGCCGGCCTGGCGCCAGCAAGCACCGTTCATTCTGTTGTGGCTGTTGTTGCTGATAGCGGCGGCGCGCCCGCAATGGCTGGGCGATCCCCTGCCGATTGCCGCCAGTGGTCGCGATCTGCTGGTGGCCGTGGACGTGTCCGGTTCCATGGATTTCCCCGACATGCAGTGGCAGGACGAAGACGTCAGCCGACTGTCGCTGGTTCAGCACTTGCTCGGTGACTTCCTTGAAAGTCGCGACGGTGACCGTGTCGGCCTGATCCTGTTCGGCAGCCAGGCTTACCTGCAAGCGCCCTTGACGTTCGACCGGCACACCGTGCGCGTGTGGCTCGACGAAGCGCGAATCGGTATCGCCGGCAAGAACACGGCAATCGGTGATGCCATCGGCCTGGCGATTAAGCGCATGCGCATGCGTCCGGCCCAGAGCCGTGTGTTGATCCTGGTCACGGATGGCGCCAACAATGGCGGTGAAATCGACCCGCTCACGGCGGCGCGCCTGGCGGCCAAGGAAGGCGTGAAAATCTACCCGATCGGCATCGGCGCTGACCCGGAGCAAAGCGGCACCTTGGGGTTCCTGGGGGTCAATCCGAGCCTGGATCTGGATGAACCGGCGTTGATGGCCATCGCCCAAGTCACCGGTGGTCAGTACTTCCGCGCCCACGATGGCAAAGAGCTGCAGACGATCAAGGACACCCTCGACACACTTGAGCCCGTGACCCAACAACCGACCCAGGCCCGCCCGGCGCAGGCGCTGTATCACTGGCCTTTGGCGCTGGCATTGTTGTTGAGCATGTTGTTGGTGGTGCGCGAGCGTTGGCCGGACAACCCGCTGCAACGGCTCTTTACCAAGGACCTGTTTTTGCAAACGCAATTGCCTGACTGGCGCCAGCGACTCAAACGCCTGCGCCTGCGGAGGCGCCGATGAGTGCGCTGTGGCCGTACTGGTTCCGCCCCTGGTGGTTGCTGTTGTTGCCGCTGTTGGGCTGGCTGCTCTGGCAACTCTGGCATCGACAAAAACGCGCCGGGCGCTGGCAGATGATCCTGCCACCGGCCTTCCACGCTGCTTTGCTGAGCGGTGGAAACGGGCGCGACAGCAAACTGCCGTGGGTCGTCCTCGGCCTGGCGTGGATACTGACCGTCCTGGCCTTGTTGGGGCCGAGTTGGCAGCGCGTCGAACAAATCAGTCAGAAACCCGCCGACCCGCTGGTGGTCGTGCTTGAGCTGACCCCGGAAATGCTCGCCACCGACGTTGCGCCGAACCGACTCGAACAGGCCCGGCGCAAACTGTTGGACCTGCTGCAAGTGCGCAGCGACGCCCAGACTGCAATCGTCGTTTACGCCGGCAGCGCCCACACCCTGGTGCCTCTGTCGGATGACCTGTCGACCAGCCGTAATCTGCTCGATGCGCTCAAGCCGTCGCTGATGCCCGAAGCCGGCCATCGCGCGGACCTCGCTGTGACCAAGGCCCTGGCACTGCTGAGTCAGGGGGGGTTGGGTGAAGGCCGGATCCTGTTGATCGGTTCCACCCTGACGGACCTGGAACGTGAAGGCATTCGCCAGGCACTGGATCGAAAATCGACGCAGTTCCTGATGCTCGGCATCGGCACCGCCGAAGGCGCACCGGTCGCACAGGAGGACGGCAGTTTTCTCAAGGACGACCAGGGCGCGATCCTTGTGCCGTACCTGGACAGTCCAAGCCTGAAAGCTTTTGCCAACGAGCTTGGTGGACGCTATCGCCCAGCGCGACTGGGCGATACCGACCTGCGCGGGCTCGGCCTGCTTGACGGTCCACGCACCCTGCGCAACGACGGCCAGACCTTGCGCCTGGACACCTGGGCGGATCAGGGTTACTGGCTGCTGCTGCCGCTGTTGCTACTGGCGGCGTGCGCCGGTCGCCGTGGCTGGTTGTTCTGCCTGCCTTTACTGTTCCTGTTGCCGCAACCGAGCTATGCCTTCGACTTTGAAGACTTGTGGTTGCGTCCCGATCAACGGGGCCTGCATCTGCTCAGGCAAGGCCATCCGGCGAAGGCGTCGCAGCATTTTGAGGATCCGCAGTGGCAAGGCGTCGCGCTGTATGAGGCCGGCGACTACAGCGGCGCCGCCCAGCGGTTCGCCGAAGGCAACGATGCCCACGCCCACTACAATCGTGGCAATGCCCTGGCCAAAAGCGGTGAGCTGGAAGCGGCGCTGGACGCTTACGATCAGGCGCTGGAACGCCAGCCGGATCTGCGCCCTGCGCAGACCAACAAGGCACTGGTAGAAAGTCTGCTCAAACAGAAAAACGCACCGCCACCGGTTGAGCCGCAGAAATCCGCCGATGACGAGACCAAGGACACCGAGCAAGAAACGCCACCGGGTGCCGCCACACAGCCCGCGGACAACAATCCACCGAAGTCCGACGCCGGGCAGACCACGCCGGACGCCGGGCAACAGGCCACAACACCGCCGAAACCGGGCGCCAATGAAGTCCCGGGCAGCGAGTTGGGGGACGAGCAAAGCACCACACCACCGATGCGGCCGGCCAGCGACAATATCGACGGCGAACAGCGTCAGGCGCTGGAGCAATGGCTGCGCAAGATCCCCGATGACCCGGGCGAATTGCTCAGGCGCAAATTCTGGTACGAACAGCAACAACATCAGGATCAGGAAAAAACGCGATGACCCGCTTCACCCTTTTCATGCTCGCCCTGCTGCTCAGCACCGTCCAGGCTCAGGCGGCGGCGCTGGTCGCCAGTGTCGATCGCAGTCGCCTGAACTCCGGCGAGACGGTCGAACTGACCCTGGAATCCAACGACGTCACCCAATTCGGCAAGCCTGACCTGGCACCGCTGGAACCGCTGTTCGAAGTGCGTGGCACCCGCCAGGTCAACCAACTGACCACCCTGAACGGCGATAACCGCGCTACCACGCGCTGGATCATCACCTTGCTGCCCAAGGAAAACGGCAGCGTGACGATTCCACCGCTGCAACTGGGCGAGGTGCAGAGCCAGCCGATTACCGTGCAAGTGGTCGAAAGCGAAACCCAGGACACCGCGAACAAACTGGCCCCGGTGTTTATCGACGCGAGCCTCGACCAGTCCAGTGTTTATGTGCAGGCCCAGGCCATCCTGACTTTGCGCATCTATCATTCGGTGTCGCTGTACGACGACAGCAGCCTGACTCCGTTGCAGATTCCCGACGCGCGCATCGAACAACTGGGCGAGTCGCGCACTTACGAGAAAGCCATCAACGGCCTGCGTCATGGCGTGATTGAAATGCGCTATGCGATCTACCCGCAACACAGCGGCGAATTGACCATTCCGGCGCAGATTTTCAGTGCCACGCTCGTCGACACCCAACCCACCCAGGACGCCCCCCAGGCGCCGAAGTCCGGGAAACTGATGCGTGTCAGCTCCACTCCGATTCTGCTGACGGTCAAGGCCAAACCCATTACCTACCCTGCCGACCTGCCCTGGTTGCCGGCCCGTAGCCTGAGCCTGAGCGAAAGCTGGAACCCGGAGCCGGACCATGCGCAGGCGGGTGATTCGCTGACTCGTAGCATGACCTTGAAGGCCGAAGGCTTGGCCAGTTCCCAACTGCCGCCGCTGCCGGCCACCGACGTCAACGGCCTGCGCCGTTACCCGGACCAACCGGTGCTGAGCAACCAAAGCACCGAGCGCGGCCTGATCGGCAGTCGTGAAGAGCGCGAAGCGCTGGTGCCGGGCCGCAGTGGCGCCATCGAGTTGCCTGCGGTGGAAGTGGTCTGGTGGAACACCTTCGAAGATCACCTGGAACACAGCAGCCTGCCGGCCCGAAGCCTGCAAGTGGCGAGTAATCCGAGCCTGGTGGTCGATACTCCGGCTGGCACGCCGTCGGTCATGTCCGCAGCCGACAGCGAAACCCTTTGGCGCTGGAAACTCAGCACCCTGATCCTGGCTTGCACCACCCTGCTCGGTTTCGGTCTCTGGTGGCGTGGCCGCTGGCAACCCGCCGTGCTGCGCGCCGCGCAGACCGGCCCGAGCCCACGCACCGTCCTCGACGAACTCAAGCGCGCCTGCCAGGCCAACGATCCCCACGCCACCCGCCAGGCCCTCGACGCCTGGGCCCGGCAACAACCGGAAACCCTCGCCGACATGGCCGCCCGCTTCGTGCCACTGTCCGACGCACTGGACGGCTTGAACGGCGCGCTCTACAGCGAAACCGGCCAGCACTGGCAAGGCGAAGAACTGTGGCGGGCGATCAAAGCGATCCCGATTGCCGAACGGGTTCAGGATCCGGTGGGAGACAGTGGCCTGCCGCCGCTGTATCCGAAGTAACACCGCATCATCGTTCATCGCGAGCAGGCTCGCTCCCACAAGGGACGGTACTGGACACAACATTGGAGTTAACGCAGGACCAATGTGGGAGTGAGCCTGCTCGCGATGACGGCCTAAAGATCGCCGAATACTTTAAGTCAGGGCAAAAATACCCCCCCTTGCCGCACCCAAACGACGGTTTGCCAGTAAACTCCCACTCTTTTCGCCGCCATCAATTTCCACGCGGCCATCACCTTATTTTCCTACGGAGTACGCCTTGCGTCTGTTTCACACCTCCGACTGGCACCTTGGGCAAAACCTGCATGGCCAGGACCGCGATTTCGAGCACGCCTGCTTTCTTGAATGGCTGTTGCGCCAGCTGAAGCTGGACCAGCCTGATGTGCTGTTGATTGCCGGCGATATCTTCGACACGGTCAACCCGCCGGTCAAAGCCCAGGAACGCCTCTATGAATTCATCGTCAGCGCCCACGAGCAGCAACCGTTGCTGACCATCGTGATCATCGCCGGCAACCACGACTCCGGCTCGCGGATCGAACTGCCCGCGCCGTTGATGCGCCGTTTGCGCACCCATGCGCTCGGCCGAGTGCTGTGGCTCGACGACGGTCAACTGGACGCCGAACGGCTGTTACTGCCGTTGCCGGATGCCAGCGGGGAAATCGCCGGCTGGTGCCTGGCGCTGCCGTTTTTGCGCCCGGCCGAAGTGACCGGCGCGCAGTTGGGTGACAACTACTTGCGCGGCATCGGTCAGGTGCACGAGTGGCTGATCGAAGCGGCCAATGCCAAGCGCAAGCCTGGCCAGGCGCTGATTGCGATCAGCCATGCGCACATGGCCGGTGGTTCTGTCTCGGAAGACTCCGAGCGCAGCCTGATCATCGGCAATGCCGAAGCCCTGCCCGCCAGCCTGTTCGGGCCGAGCATCAGCTACGTCGCGCTGGGGCATTTACACAAGCCGCAGAAGGTCAACGGTGAAGAGCGCATCCGCTACAGCGGCTCGCCGATTCCGTTGTCGTTCTCGGAAATCGGCTATCAGCATCAGATTCTCGACGTCACGCTCGACGGTGAAACTCTGGTCAGCGTCGAACCGAAACTGATTCCCCGTGCGGTCAACCTGCAACGCATCGGCCCGGCACCGCTGGCCGAGATTCTCTTGCAACTGGCCGACCTGCCGAACATCGATTTGCTGGCCGACATCCAGCGCCAGCCGTGGCTGGAAGTGCGGGTGCGTCTCGACGAACCACAACCCGACTTGCGTCACCAGGTTGAAAGCGCCCTTCAAGGCAAAGCCGTGCGCCTGGTGCGCATTGCCGCCGAATATGCCGGCAACGGCAGTCGCGAGGGTGTCGAAGACGGCACCACGTTGATCGAACTGGACCAGCTCACGCCGCAGGAATTGTTCAGTCGTGCCTGGCAGGACAGCTACGGCAGCGAGGTCGATGAGCAAACGCTGAAAGACTTTGCCGAGCTGTTGCAGGACGTGCAGATGGAGAGCGAACAACCATGAAGATCCTCGCGATCCGCCTGAAAAACCTCGCCTCGCTGGCCGGGCCCTTTGAAATCGACTTTACCGCTGAACCGCTGGCGAGTGCCGGCCTGTTCGCGATCACCGGGCCGACCGGCGCGGGTAAAAGCACCTTGCTCGACGCCTTGTGTCTCGCGCTGTTTGGCGCTGTTCCGCGATTAAGCAACGCTCAGGTGTCGGCCAAGGCACCGGACGCCGATGGCGAAATCAGCACCGGCGACCCGCGCACCTTGCTGCGGCGTGGCACCGGCGAAGGGTATGCCGAGGTGGATTTCGTCGGCATCGATGGCCGTCGTTACCGTGCGCGCTGGGAAGCCAATCGCGCTCGCGAAAAGGCCGGCGGCAAGCTGCAAGCCAGTCGCCAGAGTCTGCGCGACATCGATCAGGATCAGTTGCTGGCCAGTCAGAAAGTCGAGTTCAAAACCCAGCTCGAAGCCGTGCTGGGCCTGAACTTCGAACAGTTCACCCGCGCCGTGCTGCTGGCCCAGAGCGAGTTCAGTGCCTTCCTCAAGGCCAACGACAACGAACGCAGCGAACTGCTGGAAAAGCTCACGGATACCGCGCTGTACACCCGCCTCGGTCGCCGCGCCTTCGACAAAGCCAAAGAGGCGCGTGAAGCGCACAAGCTGTTGCAGGATCAGGCCACGGGGGTGACGCCACTGGCTCCCGAAGCCCGGGCCGAGCTCGATGCGCGCTTCAACGAAGCGCAGCAGCAACTCAAGACCCAGCAAGCGCAGCTCAAACAACTTGAATTGCAGCACACCTGGCTCAAGGACCTGCGGCAATTGCAGGACGAACAACAGAGCGCCACCGAACAGCTGACCAGCGCCCGGCAGCACTGGGAAAGCCTGGCTGGCGACCGGTTGAAGCTGACGCGCCTGGAACAACTGGCCCCGCAACGGCACCAGTTCGCCCGCAAGACCGAACTCACCGCCCAGCTCACCCCGCTGGCGGCGCAGATTCAGCAGCACATCCAACAGCAGGCCGAGTTGAACGAGCGGCAGGCGCAACTCGAACAGAGCTTGAGCGCTGCGCAGACCGCGCTGGTCGACGCCCAAAGCCAGCACACGAAAAAAGCTCCGTTGCTGCGCCAGGCCTTTGAAGAGCAAAGCACCCTCGCTCGGCTGGTCAAAGACGCCAGTGTGAGTGCAGAGCACAAGCAACAAGCGGAACTGGCCAGCACTCAAGGACAGCACACAATTCAGGGCCTGCTCGAGCAACAAAAACAGGTGGCTGCACGTCTGGAGCGGATTGCCGGGGAGCTTGAGCAAAGCACGCATTTAGCACCGTTGAGCGAGGCGTGGAACGCCTACCGTGATCGCCTGCAACAGCTGATGTTGATCGGTAATCGCTTGAACAAGGGCCAGGCTGAACTGGCGGCTCTGGAGCAAAGCGCCGCCCGCGCCGGCGAAGAACTGACGGCTCAAAAGCAGCATCTGGAAGTGCTCTACAAAGAAGCCGGTGCCGAGCCGGAAGCCGTGGCCGAACAAATCCAGTTACTGGGCAACTTGTTGCAGGACAACCGCAAACAACTGCGGGCGTTTGAAGAACTGACACGGCTGTGGGCCAGCCAGCAGGAGATCGACAAGCGCAGCGCCGAGCTGACGCAACGCCAGCTCAGCGCCCAGCAGGAACGTGATCGCCTGACCCAGGACGGCGTGAAGACCAAGAACGAGTTGGTCATCGCCGAACAGACCCTGACCGTCACTCGCGAACTGCTGGAGCGTCAGCGTCTGGCTCGCAGCGCCAGCGTCGAAGAACTGCGCGCACAGCTACAGGACGATCAGCCCTGCCCGGTCTGCGGCAGCCCCGACCATCCCTATCATCAACCCGAAGCGTTGCTGCAAAGCCTCGGTCGCCACGATGAAAGCGAGCAGGCCAATGCGCAGAAGGCCGTCGACCTGCTGAAAGAGAAACTCACCGATTTGCGCGGTGAAGTCGGCGGTTTGATTGCTCAGCAAAAAGAACTGCTGCAGCAACAGGAGCAACTCGCCAGCCAGCAACAAGGCCTGACGCCGAGCCTCGAAGCCCATCCGTTGTCGACGCAACTGCTGGCTCAGGACGCGAACAAGCGCGACAGTTGGCTGGCGCAGCAAAACAGCCAGTTAAACCAGAGCATCACCCAGGATGAACAACGGCAGACCGCCCTGCTCACCCTGCAGCAAGACGCGGCTCGCCTTCAGCAGCAACTGCGCAGTGCCGAGGCAGCTAGCCAGCAAGCGACGCAGCACCTGAGTAACCAGCAGCGTGAGCTGGGCAGTGATCGCCAGCGTCTCGACGAAGAGCTGAGCGCCTTCAGCACCCTGCTTCCGGCCGAGACACTGGAGGCCTTGCGCAACGAGCCGGCCGCGACCTTCATGCAACTCGACCGGCAGATCGCCCAGCGCCTGGAGCAACTCGAACAGCAACGCGATGAGCTCGGCGAACAGCAACAACGCCAGCAGACACTGGAAAAAGAACAGGACCGCCAACTGGCCCGCGCCCAGGCACTGGAATTGGCGCAGCAGCAATTCACCGTCCTCGCCGAGCAACAACAGGCTTGCCAGGAACGGCTGACGCAATTGCTGGGCGAACACAGCAGCGCCGAACACTGGCAGCAGCAACTGGATCAAGCCGTCGAACAGGCGCGCACTGCCCAGGCAACAGCCCATCAGGAACTGCAAACCGTGCGCACGCGGTTAGTCGAACTGGCCGCTGAACTCAAAGCCAGACAAGAGCGCCTGCTGGCCCTGGAAACCGAAGACCGCGAACTGAGCGCAAAGATCGCCGACTGGCGCGCCTTGCATCCAGAGCTCGACGATGGCGGACTGGAAGCGCTGCTGAGCGTCGACGACCAGCACGTCAGCGAACTGCGGCAGCACTTGCAGCAAAGCGAAAAAGCCATCGAACAGGCCAACGTGCGATTGCAGGAACGGGACCAGCGCCTGCTCAATCATCAGGCGCAACACAACGGCAATCTCGATGCCGAGCAACTCGCCACGGCACTGACAGACCTGCAAAACCTGTTCGCCGCCAGCGAACACCGTTGCGCCGAACTGCGCGCCGAACAGGCCGAGGATCAGCGTCGGCAGAATGCCAACCAAGCCCTGGCGCAGCAGATCGCCGACGCCTACAGCGAGTATCAACGCTGGGCTCGCCTGAATGCGTTGATCGGCTCGGCGACCGGCGACACCTTCCGCAAGATCGCCCAAGCCTACAACCTCGACTTGCTGGTGCATCACGCCAACGTACAGCTGCGACAACTGGTGCGGCGCTATCGCCTGAAACGCGGCGGCAGCATGCTCGGGTTGCTGGTGATGGACACCGAGATGGGCGATGAGCTGCGTTCGGTGCATTCGTTGTCGGGCGGCGAGACGTTCCTGGTGTCGTTGGCCCTGGCGCTCGGTTTGGCGTCGATGGCTTCGAGCACACTGAAAATCGAATCGCTGTTCATCGACGAAGGCTTCGGCAGCCTCGATCCGGAATCCCTGCAACTGGCCATGGACGCACTCGACGGCTTGCAAGCCCAGGGCCGCAAGGTCGCGGTGATTTCCCATGTGCAGGAAATGCATGAGCGGATTCCGGTGCAGATTCAGGTCCAACGCCAGGGCAATGGCTTGAGTACCCTGGAGGTCAAATGAATACGCTGTACTCGTTCCGCCGCTGCCCTTACGCCATGCGGGCGCGCATGGCCCTGCGCTATTCGGGCGTAGCGGTGCAGATTGTCGAGGTCAGCCTGAAAGCCAAACCTGCCGAAATGCTTGCGCTGTCGGCCAAGGGCACGGTCCCCGTGCTGAGTATCGACGGTCAAGTCATCGATGAAAGCCTGGCGATCATGCACTGGGCCTTGTCGCAGAACGATCCGCAGGATTGGTTGCTCAAGGGTGATCCTGCCGGACAGGCGCACATCGCCGCGCTGATTGAAGAGAACGATCAGACGTTCAAGGTGCATTTGAATCGCTACAAATACGCCGAGCGTTACCCCGAGCAGCCGATGGAAACCTATCGTGCTGAAGGTGAGGTGTTCCTGCGCAAGCTGGAGGTGTTGCTGGAGGGACGCGATTACCTGCTGGCGGCGCATCCGAGCCTGGCGGATGTGGCGTTGATGCCGTTCATACGGCAATTCGCCCATGTCGATCGCGAGTGGTTCGGGCAGACGCCTTATGTGCGGTTGCAGGGGTGGTTGCAGCGGTTTCTGGCGTCAGAGTTGTTTGTAGGCGTGATGCAGAAGTAACGCACAATCCCTGTGGCGAGGGAGCTTGCTCCCGCTGGGGTGCGAAGCAGCCCCTTCAATCTTTCTGACACACCGAGTCGCCCGATTTACGACTGCTTCGCAGCCCAACGGGGCGATGCGGCGTTCCGACAAACGCCCTCGCCACAATGGATCTCAATAGCCGCTCGTTTTCAGGCGAACACCTCGCACATCTCCACTACCGAGCAATCCACCTGGAACGGCCCGAAGAAATCGTCTTGCCGTTTCATGGGCGGATTGCCGGCCAGCAAGCCCAGAGCTTTTGCGGTTTCAATATTACGCGCCAGGTTGTGATTGGCTTCGATGGACCGCGCAACTGAACCCGCCGAGCCCTGCCCTATCCCCAACAGGGAAGCGCCATTGGTCATGAATGCCAGGAAGGCAATGACCCAGAGTTTGCTGCCTTTCATGCCCCTGCCACTCCCGCCGATGCGGCTTGATCGACCACGACGCTTTGAGCACGGTGTTCGAACTGGATGGCGGGATAAGCGACCTGAACCGGCGCTTCAAAGGTGTGCTGCAAATTGGACGAAACGCTGACGATCAGCACCAGGGCCACGTAAAGACCTATGGCCAGGTAGGCGCCGTATTTGGCAGAAGTGAGGATTGAGCTGGCCATGGTGTTCTCCGTGGGCATGTTTAAGTGCCCACAGAATCGATCAAAAAAGCGGTGACAACCACTCAGGGTTTTCCATAGTCACCATCAGCTTCATTGATCATTAAGCCCGTCTATCTCAGTCTTGAATAAAACTCATCAAGCGTTCGCGGGCCGCGTCCGGCTCTTGGGAAACGGGCTGAGCAGCCGAAAGAATGGGGGTTGAATAGAGGAACAGAAGAACCACTGCCAGACGCATCGCCATGCTGTCGATCCTTGTTATTAGATGTTGAGTCAAAAAATCAACGTCAAATCTAAATGCATGGCTATGTGATATCAAGCGATACATTGATGGCAATGTGATGCTGTCGTAAACGCGTTATGCAGGAGCGACATCACTCATCGACGTTCGACGTATTTCGATCGAACGGCGCAAGTGACTTCGCTCCTGCATAAAGGGTGCAGGGCTTGAATTTCAGGCTTGGGTCTTGTGATCCAGTGCCGCGTAGAAGTTGGCGCTCTGTTGCAGGTATTTCTGGGTGTAGCTCTGGGCGTGGGATTTTTTGTCGCTGATCTCAACGTTGGCGCTGGCTGGCAGAGCAACGGTGGCGGAGATGGCAGAAGCGGCGATGATGGAGAAGAGATTGAAGTTCATGGCGGTATTCCTCGGATTCAGTTGGCTTGTTTGCCCGATGGGGCCGTGGAGCAAACTTAACCTTCGAGGGTTGGCGCCTTGAAATCTTTTGTAGCATTAGCAGATATCAGCCTCATTAATACAAGGATGCAGGCCCCATCAACCGGGGCCTGCGGCCTATTGACGCACCAGAAACTTGAGGTCGCTCGGAGCATCCATCGGCAGTTTCTGTACGGTTTTACCCAACAAACCGCTCTTGGCATCGCGTTCGACCACAACAATCTGGTTGCTCTTCTGGTTGGCAATCAGCAAGAACTGGCCACTCGGGTCGAGGCTGAACTCGCGCGGGTGATCACCGTCCACCGAACGACGTTGTAGCTCCTTAAGATGGCCGGACGCAGGATCGATGGCAAACACCAGCACCTGATTGGCGGTGCCACGGTTGCTGACGTAAAGGAACTTGCCATCGGCCGAGGCGTGCAACGCAGCGGCGGCCTTGTCGGAAACAGGCTGGCCCGCCGCCAGATCAACCATCTGGGTTTGCTCAAGTTTGCCGTTCTGGTAATCGAACACCGCGACCTGCGCGCTCATTTCCATGGTCAGCCAGGCGTGTTTGCCATCGGCGCTGAACAGCAAATGACGCGGCCCGCTGCCGGCTGGCAACTGGACCGACGCCGGTGTGGCGGCAGTCAACGGTAGCTCCGGATTGGCCTTGGGATCGAAGCGGTAGACAAAGATCTTGTCGGCGCCCAAGTCATTGGAGAACACGTACTGTCCGTCCGGCGAGGAAACCGTCGAATGCACATGCGCCGACATCTGCCGCTCGGGATTGACCCGGCTCGACGGGTGACTGCTCATCTGCACCACGGGCTGGAGCTTACCGTCGGCGCCCACGGGCAACACCGCCAACGTGCCGCCCGGGTCTTCAACCACTGAATAGTTGCTGACGAACAAATGACTGGCCTCACCGCTGAGGCTCGAATGCGTCGGCTCGTTGCCCAGGCTCTGCACCTGATTGATCAGGCTCAGTGCATGGGTCTTGGGATCGATTGAATAACTGCTGACGCGCCCGACCGGGTCTTTCTGGCCGGGGCCGTTTTCATTGACCACGAACAAGCGCTGCTGATCTTTGGAAACGGTCAGCCAGGACGGGTTTTCACTGGTGACCACTTGCAGCGGCTTGGGGTTGATCTGCCCGGTGGCGCTGTCGAAGTTCAGGCGATAAATCCCCTGGCTCTGCCCCGCCGTGTAGGAACCGACCAGCAACTGATAGTCGTCGGCCGACGCGGCTTCAATGCCCATCGCGCCGATGCTGCCGGCCATCAACAGCGGCCAGAGCTTATGCATCCTCATTCCCTTCTTCCTCGTCGTCACCACCGCCGAACGCGTCCATAGGCACTAGTCGATGCTCACCGGAATCGCCGGTAATGATCCAGCTCTTCAAATCAGGATCGAAAGTCGCCGCTGTGATCTGCGCAATGCTGAACTCCCAACGTTTGAGTGCTCGGCCGTCCATGCATTCGATGTGCAGGTTTTCGTCTTCATCGAGGGAAAAATCGAAGGCGTGCAGCCCGTCGATTTCCAGCATGTCACAGTGTTCGAGGGCGTTGATCAAGGTGTCGGATGCGGCAGTCATGGCAGTCAATCTTTGAATGGGAAAGACGCAATGATAGCTCAATGTGAGGGTGGGTCTGTGTCGCTCATCCAACATGCTGGCGACACAAAATACTGTGGGAGCGAGCCTGCTCGCGAATGCGGAGTGTCAGTCGATATTGTTGTTGACTGATGCACCACTTTCGCGAGCAGGCTCGCTCCCACGGGGATTGCGGTGAGCTGTTAAAGGGCGTCGCGGGAAGGTTTGCCGTCCACCAGACGCTGGATGCGCAGGGGGTTGGCGTTCTTCAGCGGTTCCGGCAACAGGCTGTCGGGATAGTTCTGGAAACACACCGGCCGCAGGAATCGATCAATCGCCAACGTGCCGACCGACGTGCCGCGTGCATCGGAAGTTGCCGGGTACGGCCCGCCGTGGACCATCGAGTCGCAGACTTCAACGCCCGTCGGATAGCCATTGAGCAGGATCCGTCCAACCTTTTGCTCCAGCAACGCCGTCAGCTCGCCGAACTGTTCGAAGTCCGCCGGCTCACCAATGATCGTCGCCGTCAGCTGCCCGTGCAGGCCGTTCAACGCGGCACTGAGTTGCGCCTGATCCGCCACTTCGACGAACACAGTGGTCGGGCCGAACACTTCTTCCTGCAGCACTGCATCGCCATTGATCAGCAGGCTGACGTCAGCCTTGAACAACTGCGGTTGCGCCTGATTGCCTTGCTGCGGATTGCCAGCCAGATGCTCAATGCCCGGGTGAGCAAGGAGTTTTTGCAGGCCGTTGCCATAGCTGCTCAACGTCCCGGCATTGAGCATTGTTTGCGCCGCCTGATCGCCGATGAGGCCCGCGACCTGCTGCACAAACGCGGTGAATTGCGGCGAGCGAATACCGATGACCAGACCGGGATTGGTGCAGAACTGACCGCACCCCTGCACAACCGAAGCGGTCAGGTCACGGGCGACGGTGTCGGCCCGAGCAGCCAATGCCTTCGGCAACACGATCACCGGGTTGATGCTCGACATCTCGGCGAACACCGGGATCGGTTGTGGACGTGCGGCAGCCATGTCGCACAAGGCGCGGCCACCCTTCAGCGAACCGGTAAAACCGACCGCCTGAATCGCCGGGTGCTTGACCAGCGCTTCGCCGACTCCGCCGCCGTAGATCATGTTGAACACGCCGGCCGGCATGCCGGTTTTTTCCGCCGCGCGAATCAGCGCATCGGCGACCAGTTCGGCGGTGGCCATGTGGCCGCCGTGAGCCTTGAACACCACCGGGCAACCGGCGGCCAGCGCCGACGCGGTGTCGCCGCCCGCCGTGGAGAAGGCCAACGGAAAATTGCTCGCACCGAACACCGCAACAGGCCCAAGACCGATGCGGTATTGGCGCAGGTCCGGTCGTGGCAGCGGTTGGCGATCCGGCAGTGCCAGATCAATTCGCGCGCCGTAGAAATCACCGCGACGCAGCACTTTGGCGAACAGACGCATCTGCCCGCTGGTGCGCCCGCGCTCGCCTTGAATACGTCCGGCCGGCAATGCCGTTTCGCGGCAGACCACCGCGACAAAGTCATCGCCCAAGGCGTCGAGTTCATCGGCAATCGCATCGAGAAATTGCGCGCGACGTTCCGCGCTCAGACTGCGATAGGCCGGGTAAGCGGCGGCAGCAGCCTTGGCGGCGGCATCGACTTCCTCAGGCGTTGCCTGGAAGAAATCATGAGGCAAGGCTTCGCCGGTGCTGGCATCAACACTTTGCATTTTGACGGTGCCAGTCGCGCTGCGCTGACCGCCGATGTAGTTGTGACCAAGAATCTGAGGCATGCGTATCTCCTTAAAGGGTGCCGACGGTGCCGGGCTCGAAAGCGGCTTCAACCGGGGCGATCCCGTTGATCAACGGCGCGCCGAACTCGGCCTGACTGATCTCGAACACATCACCCTCCCGGGTGCGAATGCCGTCGGCAAAGGACAGGGTCGCGGTGCCGAAAAAATGAATGTGCACGTCCCCCGGACGCAAGAACTGGCTGTACTTGAAATGGTGGTACTCAAGGTTCTCGAAGCTGTGGCACATGTTGGCCTCGCCGCTGAGGAACTCGTTCTGCCACAGCACTTCACCGTCACGCAGGATGCGGCTGGTGCCAGCCAGATGTGCCGGCAATTCGCCGACCCGCAGTTCCGGGCCATAGCTGCAACTGCGCAATTTCGAATGCGCCAGGTAGAGGTAATTCTTGCGCTCCATCACATGGTCGGAGAACTCGTTGCCCACTGCGAAACCGAGGCGATACGGTTTACCGTCGTGGCCGATAACGTAGAGGCCGCTGAGTTCAGGCTCTTCACCCGCGTCTTCGGCAAAGGGTGGCAGCGGGAACGGCTGGCCCGGACGCACGACGATGCTGCCGTCACCCTTGTAGAACCACTCCGGTTGCACACCGGCTTGTCCGGTCGCCGGTTTACCGCCCTCCACGCCCCATTTGAAAATGCGCATGGTGTCGGTCATTGCCGCTTCGTCGCCGGCCTGCTGGTGCATCTTGTCGCGGGCCGAAGCGCTGCCCAGATGGGTCAGGCCGGTACCGCTGACCAGCATGTGCGCCGGGTCCGGGTGATCCAGCGGAGGGAGGATCCGCAGCTGCTCCAGCAGCTCCGTGTAGTCATGGCCGATGCCCAGGCCCAGGGTTTTCACCTGCTGCTGCAGATTGACGCCCGCCTCGATTGCCGCCAGGGCCAGGTCACGGACCGTGCGCGCGTCCTGCACTTCGCGCACCAGCCCCTCCTCGACCACGCCTACCCGGCGCTCGCCGTTACTCAGTTCGAACTGCACTAAACGCATGGATTTTCTCCTGTAAACAATCTTGAAGGCGGCATTGCACCCTGTGGGAGCGAGCCTGCTCGCGATGAGGCCGTCAAATCCAAAATCATTACCGACTGACACTCCGCCTTCGCGAGCAGGCTCGCTCCCACAGGGGATTTGTGTGATCTCTCAGGTGCGAGTCGCGCCGCGAGCACTGGCCGCGAACTGGTCGGCCGCCAGCACATGCTTGCGCTCCAGTAACCGATAGACCACGCCGGTCAACACCAGCCCGAACACCATCACCCCCGACAGGAAGTACAGCCCCGACGCCAGGTTGCCGGTGTACTCCTTCAGTGCACCGATCACGAACGGGCCAATGTAGCCGCCCAGGTTGCCCACCGAGTTGATCAACGCGATCCCGGCCGCGGCACTGGCGCCGGCGAAAAAACGACCGGGCAAGGTCCAGAACACTGCGGTGCAGGAAAACAGCGCAAACGCCACCAGGCACAACGCTGCAAGTTGCAGCACCGGCACCGTCAGCCAGGCGCTGAGGAACAGCCCGATGGCGCCCAGCACGTAAAGCACGGCGAGATGACCGTAACGATCATTCAGGCGGTCGGAACTGCGCGGAATGATCAGCAGCCCGATGATCCCGAAGATGTAGGGCACCGATGACACGAAACCGGTCACCAGGTCCGTACCACCAAACTGTTTGATCAAGGTCGGCAGCCACAGGCCCAGGCCATAAATGCTCAAGGTCACCGGCAGATAAAACAGCGCCAGCAGCAACACGCGTTTGTCTTTCAGGGCATGCAGCGGATTGCCATGACGGGTCTGGCCGTAGGCCTCCAGGTCCTTTTTCAGCTCGCCGGTCAGCCAGTCTTTCTCGGCCTGATCCATCCATTTCACTTGCTGGGGTCCGTCCGGCAGGTAACGCAGTACCGGCCAGGTCAGCAGGATCGCCGGGGTGCCGATGACGATGAACAGCCACTGCCAGCCATGCAAACCAAGGACGCCGTCCATGCCAAGCAAACCGCCGGACACCGGGCCGGTGATCATCATCGCGATGGGCTGGGAAAGAATGAACAGGCCAAGGATCTTGCCGCGATGGCGAACCGGGAACCATTGGGTGATGTAGTAGAGAACGCCCGGGAAGAACCCGGCTTCGGCCGCGCCGAGCAGAAAGCGCATGACATAGAAGCTGTGCGGCCCTTGGACGAACGCCATGCCGATGGTGATGGCGCCCCAGGTGACCATGATCCGTGCGAACCAGCGTCGGGCACCGAAGCGGTCGAGCATCAGGTTGCTGGGGATTTCCAGCAGGAAGTAGCCAATGAAGAACAACCCTGCACCGAGGCCATAGGCTGCGTCACCCAGGCCAATGTCGGCGCCCATGTGCAGCTTGGCGAAACCTACGGCGGAGCGATCCACATAGGCGATCAGGTACAGCAGGATCAGGAAGGGAATCAGTTTCAGCGTAATGCGACGAATAAGCCGCAGTTCCTGGCTCATGAGATCGGTCTCCGATTGTTGTTGTTATAGAACCTCGGGGGACGCCTCTCGCTGAAAACCGCCAGGGCAATCCCTCCGTTGAAAGCGACTATATAGTAATACTAATTAACCAACAACACTTCCAAACTGGCGAAATTGCGCTTATGTTACGCCTTAGCTCGAACAATATAGTCATACAATAAGAGAATCGATCATGTCCGATAAAAAACCCAACCTGCGCTCCGCCCAATGGTTTGGCACCGCTGACAAGAACGGCTTCATGTACCGCAGCTGGATGAAAAATCAGGGCATCGCCGACCACCAGTTCCACGGCAAGCCGATCATCGGCATCTGCAACACCTGGTCGGAACTGACCCCGTGCAACGCGCATTTCCGCCAGATCGCGGAGCATGTCAAACGCGGGGTGATCGAGGCCGGTGGTTTTCCGGTGGAATTCCCGGTGTTCTCCAATGGCGAATCGAACCTGCGCCCTACCGCCATGCTCACCCGCAACCTGGCAAGCATGGACGTTGAAGAAGCGATCCGTGGCAACCCGATTGATGGCGTGGTCCTGCTGACCGGTTGCGACAAAACCACCCCGGCGCTGCTGATGGGCGCGGCCAGTTGCGACGTGCCGGCCATCGTCGTTACCGGCGGGCCGATGCTCAACGGCAAGCACAAAGGCCAGGACATTGGCTCCGGCACCGTGGTCTGGCAGCTCAGCGAGCAAGTCAAAGCCGGCACCATCACGATTGACGATTTCCTCGCGGCCGAGGGCGGCATGTCCCGTTCGGCCGGCACCTGCAACACCATGGGCACGGCGTCGACCATGGCCTGCATGGCCGAAGCACTGGGCACGTCCCTGCCCCACAACGCGGCGATTCCCGCGGTGGATGCGCGGCGTTATGTGTTGGCGCACATGTCCGGCATGCGCGCGGTGGAGATGGTCCGTGAAGATCTGCGGCTGTCGAAGATCCTGACCAAGGAAGCCTTCGAAAACGCCATCCGCGTGAACGCCGCCATCGGCGGCTCGACCAACGCCGTGATCCACTTGAAAGCCATCGCCGGTCGTATCGGCGTCGAGCTGGACCTGGATGACTGGACCCGCATCGGTCGCGGCATGCCGACCATCGTCGACCTGCAACCGTCCGGCCGTTTCCTGATGGAAGAGTTCTACTACGCCGGCGGCCTGCCAGCGGTATTGCGTCGCCTCGGTGAAGCTAACCTGATCCCCAACCCGAACGCCTTGACCGTCAACGGCAAAACCCTGGGCGAGAACACCAAGGACGCGCCGATCTACGGCCAGGACGAAGTGATCCGCACCCTCGACAACCCGATCCGCGCCGATGGCGGCATTTGCGTATTGCGCGGTAACCTCGCGCCCCTCGGTGCAGTGCTCAAGCCATCCGCGGCCAGTGCCGAATTGATGCAGCATCGCGGGCGTGCGGTGGTGTTCGAGAACTTCGACATGTACAAGGCGCGGATCAACGATCCGGACCTGGACGTCGATGCCAACTCGATTCTGGTGATGAAGAACTGCGGGCCGAAGGGTTATCCGGGCATGGCCGAAGTCGGCAACATGGGTTTGCCGGCCAAGCTGCTGGCCCAGGGCGTGACGGACATGGTGCGCATTTCCGACGCACGCATGAGCGGCACGGCGTATGGCACCGTGGTTTTGCACGTGGCCCCGGAAGCAGCGGCCGGCGGGCCTCTGGCAACAGTGAAGGAAGGCGACTGGATCGAACTGGATTGCGCCAACGGGCGTTTGCACCTGGACATCCCGGATGCTGAACTGGCGGCGCGCATGGCAGATCTGCAACCGCCGCAAAATCTGATCGTGGGCGGTTATCGTCAGCTGTACATCGACCATGTGCTGCAAGCGGATCAGGGCTGCGATTTCGACTTTCTGGTTGGCTGCCGCGGTTCCGAAGTCCCGCGCCACTCTCACTGATCACATCAATCCCCCTGTAGGAGCGAGCCTGCTCGCGATAGCGGTCGAACATTCAACATTGATGTTGACTGAACGACCGCTATCGCGTGCAGGCTCACTTCCACATTGGCTCTTCATCTGATTCAGGACCGGGTCCGCGCCTGCTATCATGCGCGGCATCTCCATCGCACAGGATCGCGCCGTTCCCCATGGATTACCGCAAACCCTCCGACCGCAAAAGCATGCACTCGCGCATCGTCCAGGAATTGGGCATGCAGATCGTTTCCGGGCGCTTCAAACCGTGCGACAAACTGCCCGCCGAAGCCCTGCTGTGCGAGGAGTACGCGGTCAGCCGCCCGGTGCTGCGCGAAGCCACCCGGGTACTGGTTGCCAAAGGCCTGGTGTATTCCCGTCCTCGGGTCGGCACCGTGGTCAAGCAGCGTAAGGAATGGCACATGCTCGACCCGGATGTGCTGCACTGGCTAATGCAAAGCAGCCCGCAGAATGAATTTTTCGAGTTGCTGACCAGCGTGCGCAGCATCATCGAACCCGCTGCCGCCGCCCTCGCCGCGCAGTTCGCGACCGACGCAGACATCGCCTCCATCGGTGAAGCCTACCAGCGCATGGAAGCTGCGCCGACGCCGGAAGCGCTGTTGCAGCCAGACCTGGATTTTCACAGCCGCATCGCCGATGCGACCCACAACGATCTGCTGGCCAACCTGTGCAACATGCTGTCGGTGGCGATTGCTGAAGCGCTGAAACATTCCAACCAGCGGCCGAACCTGCATGAACTGGCGCTGCCCCGACACAAGGCGATCCTGACGGCGATCGAGAACCGCGATGCGCTGGGTGCGCGGCATGCGACCCTCGTTCAGCTCGACGATGCGCGCAGTGCGCTGAACGTCGTGCTCGGCACAGATCCCTCATAACCAACGCGATCCTTTTTAGGAGCCAGCAAGCCGGCTCCTGCAAAGGGTTGTGTTAATCCTCAGATGAAAAAAAGCCGCAACCCAGGTTGCGGCTTTTCTATTTCAGCCAGGGATCAGTGAGCGAACAACGAATTGCCCTTCTGCCCCGCCAGTTTCTCCGGCTTGATCAGGAAGCGAGCCAGCGCCGGCAGCAGCCAAAGCGCGCCGAACATGTTCCAGAGCAGCATGAAGGTCAGCATCAGGCCCATGTCGGCCTGGAACTTGATGGCCGAGAAGATCCAGGTGCACACACCGATCGCCAGGCACAGGCCGGTGAACAGCACGGCTTTACCAGTGGACTTGAGCGTCTGGTAGTAGGCTTCTTGCAACGGCAGGCCCGCACGCAGGAAGCTTTCCAGACGGCTATAGATGTAGATGCCGTAGTCCACGCCAATCCCCACCCCCAGCGCCACGACCGGCAGGGTCGCGACTTTCACGCCGATGCCCATGAAGGCCATCAGGGCGTTGCCGAGTACCGAGGTCAGCACCAGCGGCAGCACGATGCACAAGGTCGCCGCCCAGGAACGGAAGGTGATCATGCACATGGTCGCGACGCAGATGTAAACGAGGATCAGGATGGTCAGCTCGGATTCCTTGATCACCTCGTTGGTCGCCGCCTCGATACCGGCGTTACCCGCCGCGAGGATGAACTCCAGGCCGTCCTTGTTGTTTTCCTTGGCGAAGTCCTGCACCGCATGCACGGCGCGATCCAGGGTGGCGGCCTTGTGGTCGTTGAGGAACACCAGCACCGGCGCCAGGGAGCAACTGTTGTTGTACAAGCCATCGGCACGGGCAATGGAGTTGTTCAGTACGTCCGGGTTACGCGACAGGGTTTCCCATTTCAGGTTGCCCTCGTTCATGCCCTTGATCATCTGCTTGGACACGGTCACCAGGGAGATCGCCGACTGCACGCCCTCGGTGTTCTGCATCTTCCACATCAGTTCGTCGATCGGCGCCATGGCTTCGTAGCGCGAGCAACCTTCGGACTTGGTCTTGACCATCACCACCAATACGTCGGAGCTGGTCGAGTAGTTGCTGATGATGAAGTTGTTGTCCTTGTTGTAACGCGAGTCCGGCCGCAGTTCCGGGGCACCCTGGTCGAGGTCGCCGATTTTCAGGTTCTGGCTGTACCAGAGGCCGCCGCCGAAGGCCAGCAAGGCCAGGACGATCGACACCGGTGCGACTTTCGGGCTGGCAAAGCTCGACAGCAGGCGCCAGAACGGGTGTTCGCGGTGCGCGTCTTTCTTGCTGCGTTCGACAGCGCGCTTGCTGATGCCGACGTAGGAGATGGCGACCGGCAGCAGGATCAGGTTGGTGAACACGATCACCGCAACACCGATGGAGGCACCGATGGCCAGCTCACGAATCACACCGATGTCGATGATCAACAGCGTGATGAAGCCCACCGCGTCCGCAAGGATCGCGATCATCCCTGGCAGGAACAACTGGCGGAACGTGCGGCGTGCGGCGGTCAAGGCGTTGTCGGCTTCGCTGGACTGCAAGGCGATCCCGTTGATCTTCTGTACGCCGTGGGAAATACCGATGGCGAAGATCAGGAACGGCACCAGCATCGAATACGGATCAAGCCCGAAACCGAAGAAGTGCATCAACCCCAACTGCCAGACCACCGCCACCAGCGTCGTACTCAACACCGCCACGGTGCTGCGCATGCAGTTGGTGAACCAGTACAGCAGGATCAGGGTGATGACGAAGGCGACGCCGAAGAACATCACCACCATGACCAGGCCATCGATCAGGTCGCCGACTTTCTTGGCGAAACCGACGATGTGGATCTGCACGTTAGGGTTCTGCGCTTCAAACTTGTCGCGGATCTTTTCTTCCAGCTCGTGGGAGAACTTGCGGTAGTCCAGCGCCAGCAACTTGCCCTGATCCTGCGGGTCCGGGTAGGACTCCAGCAGCGGGATGTCGACGATGCTCGACTTGAAGTCGTTGGCCACCAGGCGCCCGACCTGACCGGACTTGAGCACGTTGTTGCGAAGCAGGTCGAGGCTTTGCTGGGAGCCGTTATAGCTCTGCGGGATCACTTCGCCACCGGCAAAGCCCTCCTCCGTCACCTCGGTCCAGCGCACGCTCGGGCTCCACAGCGACTTGAGGCCGGAACGGTCGACGCCGGAAATGTAGAACACTTCGTCGTTGATCTGACGCAGGGTCTCCATGTATTCCTTGGAGAATATGTCACCGTCGGTGGCTTCCACGGAAATGCGCACCGTGTTGCCCAGGTTCGCCAGATCGTTGCGGTGCTCCATCATCTTTTGAATGAAGGGATGATCCAGGGGGATCATTTTTTCGAAACTGGTGGACGGCCGTATCAGCGTCGCCTGCCAGAACAGGAAGATGCTGACCAGCAGGCAGATGACGATCACTGCCGGGCGGTTGTTGAAAATCAGGCGTTCCAGAAACGTCGCCTTGTCTTGGTGATGACTGCTCAAGGATGTCATAGACCCGCCTTCTTATTATTTGCCCGGCTCATTTGGACGACCCGTTTTTGCCATTCTCTGCGCCGGTTGGCGTGGTGACGCGAACGCCACCCTGTCCTGCCAGAATCAGATTGCCGTTGCCTGCCGCGGTCACCGCCGAAACGGAAATGCGATCCGGGCGGTTGAACACGCTGAAGGTTTCACCGTTATCGTTGCTGCGGATCACCGAGCCGCCGTTGCCGACGATGACAATCGAGCCGTCGTCGAGCAGCGTCGCGCCGGACAGACCGAACTCCAGCGCACCGCGAGCAGCCTTGAGTTCGACCGGTTCCCAGGTCGTGCCGAAATCGGTCGAGCGGAACAGATTGCCCCGCAATCCGTAGGCCAGCAGTGTGTTGGCCTGAGCGGTGCCGATCACGCCGAACAGCGAACCTTCGTATGGACCTTCAAGCTTCTCCCAGGTCTGGCCCCAGTCGGCGGAGCGGAACATGCTGCCCTGCTCGCCGACGATGAACAGCCCGGCATCCTTGACCGCCGCAATGCCATTGAGGTGGTATTGGTCTTCGTTGTCGAGGCGATCACTGGCATCTTCCCAGTGTTTGCCACCGTCGGTGGTGGCCAGCAACGCACCGTAGGCGCCTACGGCAAAGCCGCTGTTGACGTCCTGAAACCAGACGTCGAGCAGCGGCGATTCGCGTTTCAAATCTTCGAATTGCTTGGTCCAGGTGGCGCCACCGTCCTCGCTGGCGAGGATCTGAGCGTCATGGCCGACGGCCCAGCCGTGTTGGTCATCGGCGAAAAACACCGACGTCAACAATTGCCGGGTCGGCACTTTGGCCTGGGTCCAGGTTGCACCCTGGTCATCGGAATACAGAATGTGCCCGCGATCACCCACAGCCACCAGGCGCTTGCCGACGTGCACGACGTCGAGCATCAGGCTCTTGCTGGCTTTGGCAGATTCAACGGCATAAACAGTGTCGGACGCTGGCGCCGCAGCGGCCACCGCAGGTGCCGACAGCACGGCACAACCCAACAGCGAGAGCGCTGTGGCCAGCAACGCGAACTTGCGTAATGCCGGCGGGCGGCAGATACCCACACCCATGACAGGCTCACTCATAGACCTTCCCCCATTATTATTGTTAGGTCGTTCAACCTTTCAGGGCGCCGTAAGGGGTGCTCATCGGGATTGCCTGTTCTGGAGCATAGTCCTGAAATGCGCAATCTAGAGCCCCTTCGGAAGCTGGCTTATCCTATCGGGGTTTGGAAAGGTCTGACAATCGACGCCGCGTTATGTTTTGTTAACTGGGGGATAACGGTTGAGGGTGAATGGAGGCGTATTCGAGGGGATGATGGTCCGTGCATCATCCCGCCCGGTCATCGTGCCTAGCCGAACCAGCGCTTGATGAACACGCGCTTGATCGCTGGGGCCAGCGTTACCAGCAAAATGACACTGAGTGCAAATCCGCAAAACTTCATCCAGGTCAGCATGGCCAGTGCCCCGATCTGATCCACTGATGCATGACCATTGAGCCAGCTCAGTATCATGAAGTTTTCAGCATAGTCGCTCAACGCGGTAACCAGCGGAACAACTGCCAGCAACCACACTTTCCAGTGTTTCCCGCAACCGACCTTGTAACCGAGCAAAAAGACGCTGAGATAGAGGAGCACAAACAGATTATCCAGCGCGACCCGCCATTCTCCAGCGGTACTCTGCCCAGGCGACGGCACGCTATTGAACTGCTGTTGTGCAACGCCCATACAATCCGCCAGTCTGAAACAGAACTGGCTGGAGACGTTGAACAGCGTCCGATCCAACACGAAGAATATCCCAGCGGTTATCAGCGTTACCGCCAGCATTTCAAGAAACAGGTCAACCAGCGACCCATCTCGAGAGGGTCTCAGGCTAGGCGCACGCTTGAGGAGCCAACCGATGAAGTCAGTGAAATGGCTTCGTCCCTCCGTTATTGCTTTAGCCGGCACTGGCGGCGGTGCGGGCTTGCGGACACGCAGCAGTTGCTTGACCAAGGGGTCGTCAAAGCATTGTTCGCCGATCAGCTTCCCCAGCCGCCGGAAACTTTCAAACTGACTTTCATCAAAAAACTGATCAGCCGTGGTCTGGTGCGGAAAGGTCGGGTTTTGTATCGCGTAGTTCAGAACATCTGCCGGTTCATTACGCAGTGAGGCCAAGCTGGGCTTGATGAGCACGAGCTTGCCAACATTCTGCGCATCGTAATGTACTTCACCAATAAGGTAGCCCTGCGTACACAGTGCATTGGCATCTCCGCGAAAGTTGTTCAATTGGTTGAAACGAATATCAACCCCCAGATCGACCCGGCACTTGCGGATGGTGTCTGCCAGGTCGGTCATCTCGCGCTGCTCATCGGCACTGGCGTCGACCGCTATGATCACGGCACAGCGCCGTCGCACCAGTTCGTAGAGCCCCAGGTTATCGAAATGGCCGCCGTCAGAAAGATAAACGTAACGGCTGCGCTCATCGCTCAAGCCCAATAATTCATACAACAGCGCCAGCAAGCCGAATCGAGGGCTCGGCGAGCCCCACTGCGATTGCGCCGGATTTGGACTCCAGCGACCCAGACGAATGTTGAACAGCGTCAGGACGAAAGCCAGCATCGGCATGCTGGCACGCCCCATGTTCGGGCTGACGGCCGCGCCGGAGGTGGCCAGTGCCATCCCCAGCGTAAAGCCCTGTTCCTCCAGATCCAGTGCGGCATAAACATCGGTCGGGCGATAGGCCGGATCTGGCTGTTTTGAAGAATCAGTGACGCGCAAGGACGTTGTATCCCCTTGCGTACGCTCCAACGAGTAACCGCAAAACAACGGTGTGAACGCGAAAGAGGCCGCTTTTCTCTCCTGCCAGGCCAGGTCTGCCCCCTGGGTAATGTTCAGGGTGGTATTGATGATCTGGAGGGGAAGCTGCGGCACCCGCTCATCACCGCTTTTTCTGTTCAACAGGTGCAGGGAAAGGTCATCGTCATCGTCCAGGCCCACAAAGGGTTGTTCATTGCGGCCCTGCTGATTACTCGCACCCAGGTAGCACCTGACCAGGCGATTCTTGTACATGTTGTGCAGGGAGAATTTGTTGATGTCGACCCGCCAGGCAAACAGAAGGGTCACCCCCACCAGAACAACGATAGCCACCAGAAAAACCGGAATGCCCCACGTGTCCGGGTTATTAACGGTCAAGGCACCAATGGACGGCATCTTGCCTTGGAATATCGCCCAGAACGCAGGTAGATAATCTTTATCGAAAACGGGTGCCGGAGTCCGGTCGGCAATCGCCAGCAACGCTTTCTGTGTCGCCGCTGCAGCAACAAATACCAGGCCGACGACAAACACCGCCGAGGCGATATTCAAGTAATGCTCAATGCGTATCTGTTTCTTTACCGAAGCCGATTCCGGCTTGCGCAGAAACATCGACGCCAGCAGTGAGCCAATCCAGCCGGTGCCCAACAGGCTGATCCAGTTGCCCATGTGACTTTGCAGCCATTCCAGCAACGGTAACGAGAAAAACGTCAACAGGCACCAGATCGCCCAACCGAAGGCGATCGTCATCAGCCAGGCGTTCAGACGACTCCACCACTCTCGGCTGCGCTCGTAGTAAGCGCGTCCGACCATGCCGGTATAGACAGTTGTGGTGACGCCCAGCGCCGCGAGAAAAACCGGAACGGCCAGACACAGCAAGACGATTTTGTACTCAAGCGTATCGACTCTGCTGACCGGCAACAGGTAACTGGCTGCAGCGATGACCAATACGCCACAAATCAGCGCCACAGCACCTGCGAGGCACTGCACGATGGTGTCGCAGAGAAGCTGTTTCCAGGGTTTACGCTCAGCCAACTCAGCCAACACCCAGACCAATTGCAAGGCCAGCAGCAGACCTGCCAGATAACACACGTTGGCAAATGCCGTATCCCAGCCTGGCTGGGAGTCAATCCACCAGATAACCGCAAACACCACCGAGAAAACCCCGGGGACAATCACTGTCAGAATCACGCCGGGTACGGAGATCAAACCGTTTCGCTCGCGTTTGATTCGCAACCCCTGGTGCCAGAGGTTGTAGCCGATGCAGAACGTGAAAAACAATCCGCCCCAGGCCGCCGCATAACCCGAAATATGTCCGTAAGTGGCCAGTGCGTCATAGCCGCGAAGAAGGCCGTAAGGCAATGTGAACAACAATGCGAAAAAAGCCAGCAGGATGATCAGATTGAGCAGGACATTGCGCATCCAGGTGGCAAGCAATGTCAGCGTATCCATCGAGAACATGCCTACCCGAGGTGTCAGGTAGTTGCTGTATCGCCTCAACCAGACAATCTCGGCAGGCTCAGACGATGCAGGGGCCGTCGAGGTGTTGACGTTGTCGGCCTGCGCCAGGCTTTCCTGAACTTCGGCCAAGCCTTTACGATGAATCCAGGCGCTCAGCCAGCTGCCGATGTAGCCACCGCCAGAGACTGTTGACAGGTAGTCGAACGAGGCCAGCCGTTTGCGGCTCGCTAATGCCTGGAGCACGCCCAGGCAAAACGTCGCACTGCGTATACCACCACCGGAAAAGGCCAGGCCAACCGTCTGGGACGTCTCGCGCAGATGTCTTCCATTCCCTGTTTTGCCATGGAAGGCCGACTGTGGGTTTTTCGACATTGCGAGCGCCTCGGCATCTAGTGCCGCCTGCAGATTTTTGGCGGCGCTGTGGGGCTCTGGATTTTCGCTTTCCGGAAGGGCTTGCGAGGCTGTCATGGCCTGGGTCCTCAAACACTCGACTGCGCGCAAGGCGCGACTGTGACTCATCCGAGTTTTGACTTCCTGCGCGAATGCTCGCACGACAACCTGAACAAAGACGAGGTCTTTGGTATTGCGATCTCAGAGGAAACTGTAGGCAATCATCGTTTTTTTCGCCAGTTTCCGAGCGCCGAAGGAGCGCATCAAAAAACCACCTGGGAAATCGAGTGGGCTTGTACCGTGGGGCGATTCGATGAAACAAGCACCGCGGTCTGCCAGGCAGACCGCGGCATCAATATCAAGCCAGGCTTTTGCTGACCACTTCAAACACATCGCTGGACAGCTGACCCGAAGCACGAATCCGCTCCAGCTCGCCTTTCATCAACGCCTGACGGGCGTCGTCGTATTTGCGCCAGCGAGTCAGCGGCGCCAACTGGCGGGAAGCGATCTGCGGGTTGAAGCCATTCAACTCGATCACCAGATCCGCCAGGAAGCGATACCCGGAACCGTCCGCCGCATGGAAGTTGATCAGGTTCTGCCCGGCAAACGCGCCGACCAATGCCCGCACCTTGTTCGGGTTCTTGATGTTGAACGCCGGATGCTCCATCAACTGACGAACGCGCTCCAGACCACCGGGCAACGTGCTGCCCGCCTGGACACTGAACCACTGATCCATGACCAGCGGATTGTCCTTGAAGTGCTCGGCAAAACTCGCCAGCGCCAAGGCCTTCTGCTCTTCAAACGGCGAATTGACCAACACCGCCAGCGCGGTCAGGCGTTCGGTCATGTTGTCGCTGGTCTCGAATTGTTCCAGCGTCGCCGCCAACACTTCCGGCTTGCCGCTGAGCATCAGGTACGACAGCGCGATGTTCTGCAAGGCACGACGGGCGAAATGCTCGGCCTCGGCCACATACGGGGTTTTCTTCGACAGATCGCGGTTGGCCTGATAACGCAACCACAGCGCCTCGAACAAACCTTCAGCCAATTGCTTGCGGGCAAACTCGCGAGCGATATGGATGGCGTCGACGTCAGCCACGTCGCTGATTTCGGTCAGATACGCCTCGCCCGGCAGCGAAAGCATTTCCGCAACCATCGCCTGGTCCAGCGTCTCGTCGGACAGCACGGTGCGCAGAGCAGAAACCAGACGTTGATCCAGCACCAGTGCTTCGCCCTTCTGCTGCTGAGTGATCAGCTCTTGCAGCACCTGAACCGACAATTGCTGACCGGCATCCCAGCGGTTGAAACCGTCGCTGTCGTGCTGCATCAGGAACATCAGTTGATCGCGGTTGTACGGAAAGCTCAGTTTCACCGGCGCCGAGAAGCCGCGCAGTAATGAAGGCAGCGGCTGTTCAGCGATGTCGACGAAGGTGAAGGTCTGCTCGGCTTCGGTCACCGAAATCACCCGCGAAGCGCCTTGGGCGCGGTCTTCACCGGAAAGACGCAACGCAATGGCCGCCCCTTTCGAGTCAAGCAGGCCCAATTCCACAGGAATCACGAACGGCAGTTTTTCCACCTTGTCCGGGGTCGCCGGGCAGCTTTGGCGGAAAGTCAGGCTGTAGGTTTTCGCGGCGGCGTCGTAGGACTCGCTCACCGCCAGACGCGGGGTACCGGCCTGGCTGTACCAGCGTTTGAACTGGGCCAGGTCGACACCGTTGGCATCTTCCATGGCTTTGATGAAGTCGTCGCAGGTCACGGCCTGGCCGTCATAGCGTTCGAAATACAGGTCGCTGCCTTTGCGGAAGCCTTCGGCGCCGAGCAAGGTGTGGATCATGCCGACCACTTCCGAACCTTTTTCGTACACGGTCAGGGTATAGAAATTGGAAATCTCGATGAAGCTGTCCGGGCGCACGGCGTGAGCCATGGGACCTGCGTCTTCAGCAAACTGGTGAGTACGCAGGTAAGCCACGTCCTGGATGCGTTTCACGGTGGCCGAGTTCATGTCGGCGGAGAAGCCCGAATCACGGAACACGGTGAAGCCTTCCTTGAGCGACAACTGGAACCAGTCGCGGCAGGTCACGCGGTTGCCCGACCAGTTGTGGAAGTATTCGTGCGCGACGATCGCCTCGACACGCTGGTGCGCGGCATCGGTGGCGGTTTCGGCGCGGGCCAGTACGGCGCTGGAGTTGAAGATGTTGAGGCCCTTGTTCTCCATGGCGCCCATGTTGAAGTCGTTGACCGCGACGATCATGAAGATGTCCAGATCGTACTCGCGACCGTAGACCTCTTCGTCCCAACGCATCGACTTCTTGAGGCTGTTCATCGCGTGCTGGCACTTGTCGATGTTTTCCGGCTCGACGTAAATGCGCAGCGCCACCGAGCGTTCGCTCATGGTGGTGAAGCTGTCTTCGACGCACCACAAGTCACCGGCCACCAGCGCGAACAGGTACGCCGGCTTCTTGAACGGATCTTCCCAGGTCGCCCAGTGCCGGCCGTCTTCGCCGGGACCTGAGGCAATCGGATTGCCGTTGGACAGCAACACCGGATAGCTATGCTGCTCGGCAATGACCGTGGTGGTGAACGTGCTCATCACGTCCGGGCGGTCGAGGTAATAGGTGATCTTGCGGAAGCCTTCGGCCTCGCACTGGGTGCAGAACATCGTGCCGGATTTGTACAAACCTTCCAGGGCGGTGTTGGTTTCCGGGTGGATCTTGACGCTGGTATCGACCGTGAAGGTGGTGCTGGTCGGGTGCAGGGTCAGGTGGTTTTCCGTCAGCTGATAATCAGCGTCGCTCAGCTCGCGGTCAGCCACGGTGACCGACAGCAGCTCGAGTTGCTGGCCGTCCAGCACCAGCGGCGGCAGGCCCGGGCCGCGCTCGGGATTGCGGCGCATCACCAGTTGCGCATGGACCAGGCTGTGGTCCTCGAACAACTCGAAGGTCAGGTGCGTCTCGTCGATCAGGTACTCGGGCGCCTGATAGTCTTTCAAATAGATCATCTTCGGTTGTTCGGTGCGCATGCTGGAGTCCTTACTGATGCACGGCGAGCTGATAAGCCGTGTATTTACGAATATTGATGACGCCGGTGTCGAAAATCAGGTATTGGCCCTTGATCCCCAACAACGTGCCTTCGGCAATCGGATTCTTGTCCAGGTTGAAGCTGACGATTTTGGCCGGGTATTGCTCGACCGGATAGCGGATTTCGAGGGTTTCTACGTCGGCAATGGTCTGGATTGCTTGTAGGCCGAATCGTTCCTGCAAACCTTGCAACCCTTCGGCGCAGCTGTCGAACAACTGATCGCGAACCTCGGCCAGGTTCACCGACACCGCGTCGCCCTTGAGTAAAGCACGCCAGTTGGTCTTGTCTGCCACCTGACTGCGGAACAGGTCCTCGACAAACCCCGATTGCTGGCGGGTCGAAACGCGCATGATCGGCAACGCCTGACGGGCGCCCTGGTCGACCCAGCGAGTCGGCAGCTGGGTGGCGCGGGTAATCCCGACTTTCACCCCGGACGAATTCGACAGATACACAATGTGATCGGTCATGCAGAACTTCTCGCCCCACTCCGGCTCACGGCAGGTGCCAGCGTCGTAGTGGCAACGCTCCGGGCTCATGATACAGAGGTCGCACTGCGCCAGTTTGGTCATGCACGGGTAGCAATACCCCTGGCTGAAACTGGTTTTGGTCTTGCGCCCGCAATGGGTGCAATGAATCGCCCCCAGATATTCCAGACGCACCGTGCTGCCGATCAAGGGATTGACCGGCACCTCGACGTCATCCAGACGAAACGCGTACTGCACGTTCGGCCCGTCAAGGCGCGCCGACATTTTGCTGATTGCACCACGGCCAATCTCAATCAATGGATGGCATCCGATTTGAACAGGATGTTCGGCACGCTGATCGACTTCGAGCTGCATTCCTGCGGGCCCATGTAGCCGGTACGCTCTTCCTCGGGCAGGTTCTGGATTTCCCAGGCGATCATCGCTTGCAGCGACAATTCACGTTGTTCGGCGGTGAGTTTGCCACCGTCGGACCATTTGCCGATCTCCACCGCCAGCTTCAGGCTCTGGTAGATATCGGGGGTGATGTTTTGAATCATTTCGTTAAAAGAGGACATCAAGGGCTCCGCTCTTTAATACATAACTGATTAGACGGCCAGTTTACGGCGGTTGTACAAACCGCCCAACAAACCGGTCAAGCATCCGACGAGCAACCCGCTGACATGGGCTGCGTTGGCGATTTCACCGAAACCGATCATCGAGACCAGGCCCGACAGGCACAGCACCAGCCACACCAGCATCATCACCAGCACACCGCGCGGCAGGCGATATGCCGGGTTCGGCGACAATATCTGGAAAATCCAGCAATGCCCGAGCAGGCCGTAAAGCACCCCGGACAACCCGCCGAACAGGGTCGGGCCACTGAAAACAAACTGGGCGTAGTTCGACACCAGGCTGAAAAGCAAGGTCAAGCCGATCAGGTTGATGCTGCCCTGACGCGACTCGATGCGCCGCCCCAGCTCCCAATACCACATGCCGTTCATGGCCAGGTGCAGGATGCCGAAGTGGATCAGCATCGGCGTCACCAGACGCCACCACTGCCCCGCCGCCAGGCTGTCGGCCAAGGGCACAAAATGGATGTACTCGCCAACGATACGAAAATCGAGGAAGGTCAGCCAACGCAGCGTGTCGAGGTTTTCCCCCAGCAGCGTCACCGCACCGACGATCAGGCTCAGCAGCAACACCAAGCCGGTTGCCTTGGCATGGCGCAGTTGCTCGACAAAACCAGGCCGCCTGGTGGTTTGCGCGACCGGAATGTCCAGCTGCTGATCAGGGTCGCCCGCCGGGAAACGTTCATATAAGGAACGGACGTCTTCGCTGATATTGGCCGGCACCCACAGCACCTGTTCACCGGACTCTTCGCTGACCCGATGCGGCACCTGCATGCGTTGCAGCAGTTTGACGAACCCGCTCAAATCCACGGCCAGCGGCAGGCGTAAAACAGCAACGGTAGTCATCGCAACACCTCCGGCCGCTCGACATCGACCCAGACAAACTTGTGCGGGTCGAGGCGGGTTTCCTGATCCAGGCGATAGGCGACCAGTTTGCCGTAGAGCACCGCGCTGTAATCCAGGCAGGCCAGGTTCGGACGGATCGGCGCCGGTTTGCCGCTGCGCCAGTAATGGCCAACGAACAACAGCGGCTCATCGACGCCGTAACGCAGCAAGGTATTTTTTTCGGTGGACGACAGGGGCGTCTGGGCCACGGGTTCGGGCAAGGCGTCGGGCTGGAACACAATGTCTCCGTAGGTTTGCGGGTCGTCTTCCCAGAATTTGGTGCGGAAGAACGATCGCGTCAGGCCATCGCCGCTGGTCATGGTCAGCCCGTGGGGCAGGCGCATGTCGGTCCCGCGCAGCAAACGATCGAACACGGTGCAGGCGAAACTGCCCGGCACGGCCGAGGCCTGGAGGAAATGTTCGTCGACGCAGCCATCGGGGAACAGCGCGCGCAGCGGCTCGATCAGGCCGGCATCCCAGCAGGCGTGCACCACGCGGAAACGCCCGGCATCCACAAACAATGGCAGTTCGTAAAACCATTGCTGGAAGTCATGCCAGTCGCCGGGGTGATGTTCAAATTGCGTCAGGGTTTCACCGAGCAGGCGCGCATGGCGTGGCGTGTGTTCGCGCACGAACTGCTTGCCGCTGCCTGGCGGCGCCGGCGTGGCCCAGCCGAGGGCGTTGAATTCATGGTTGCCCATGATGCACAGCGCCTGACCGGCCTCGACCATGTCGTGGACGATATGCAGCGCCTCGCGAATCCGCGGGCCGCGGTCGATGATGTCGCCGACGAACACCGCCATGCGCGATGGATGCCGCCAGACGCCACCTTGTTTGTGATAACCGAGCCGGTCGAGCAAGTGCTCAAGGGTCAGAGCGCAACCGTGCACGTCACCGATCAGGTCGTAGCTACGCGCGGGATCGAGCATCAGTCGCCTCCACCACCCAACCGGCTGCCCCAGCCAAGCTTGGTCCGGCAGACCTCATAGTAGTTGTGGTCGAGCGGGTGGATCAGCCGCAGTTTCTGGGCTTTTTTGCTGATGGTGATGGTGTCGCCCGGCGCGCAGGTGAAATGGTTCTGCCCGTCACAGGAGACTTGCGGGTAAATCTGCATATCTTTGGACACGACGATTTTCAGCTCACTGTTGCCATCGACCACAATTGGCCTGCCCGACAAGGTATGGGGGTACATCGGCACAATCACAATAGCGTCGAGCTTGGGGTGCATGATCGGCCCGCCCGCCGACAGCGCATAGGCGGTCGAACCGGTGGGCGTTGCGACGATCAGGCCGTCGGCCTTCTGGCTGCAGACGAACTGGCCGTCGATGTACAACTCGAATTCGATCATCCGCGTCGATTTGCCCGGGTGCAGGACCACGTCGTTCAGCGCATCGCCCTGGCCGATGGCCTCGGCATGGCGCCGGACTTCGGCTTGCAGCAGGAAGCGGTTTTCCACCAGGTAATGGCCGTCGAGCACTTCGGCGACTTTGACTTCCAGTTCATCCGGGCGAATGTCGGTCAGGAAACCGAGGCTGCCCCGGTTGATGCCGAGCACCGGAATATTGTGTCGGGCCAAGGCACGCGCGGCGCCAAGCAGGCTGCCGTCACCGCCGACCACAATCACCATGTCACAGACTTCGCCGAGCATCTTGCGAGACGAGGTTTGCAGGCCATGACCGGGCAGGACTTCGGCGATGGTGTCTTCGAGAATCACGTGCAGGTGACGATCAAGCAGAAACCGTTTCAGTCGGCGGACGGTATCCAGCACCTGCGAACTGCCCAGGCGACCGATGATGCCGATATTACGAAATTGCTCCATGGGGTTCCTGCGCGACGGTGAAAAACACGATTATGGGCGAAAGCGCGGGATAGACAAAATCCTTTCAGCCACAAGGGTGTACTCATGTTTAGGGCTATGCTCGCAAGATGATCCTATTTCCCGATTTGCTCCAGTTACCCCACCAGTTGCGCCACCCCGAAGTGCGCGACCTTGCCTGGGTCATCCTCGCGCCGCCGATGCTCGACACCACTCCGTGGCCGCAACGCCATCCGCTGGCCGGCAGCGACTGGGTGCAGGCACCTGAGCAGCTGAAACGCTGGCTGAAGCAACTCGACCGCGACAGTTACGACTTGCTGCACTGGCTGGCGCAGGCCAGGACCCGGCGACTGGGCCTGTATTACGAACGCTTGTGGCAATACGCCGTGCGCCATGCGCCGGGTATCGAGTTGATTGCCGCCAACATGCCGATCCGCCGCGAAGGCCACACCTTGGGCGAGCTGGACATGCTGTTGCGCGATCGCGACGGCGTGCATCATCTGGAACTGGCGATCAAGCTGTATCTGGGTCCGCAGAATGGTGACGGACAGGACACGGCACAGTGGCTCGGACCAGGTTGTCATGATCGACTGGACCGCAAACTGGCGCATCTGACGCAACACCAACTGCCGATTTCCGCCCGCCCCGAGAGTCGCGAGGTACTGGCGGCGCTGGATATTCAGCAGTTCAGCGCGCATCTGTGGCTGGGCGGTTATCTGCTGTATCCGTGGCCAGGACAAGCCGAGCCCCCCCTCGGTGCCCATCCGCAGCATCTGCGCGGCAGCTGGCTGCATCAGAAAGACTGGGCGGACTTTGTCGTGCAGCGCCCGTTCGGCCGCTGGCAACCCCTGCCCCGCCATGCGTGGCTGGCGCCGGCGCATTACCCGGCGGAACAGACCTGGAACACCGGGCAGCTGGACGCATGGCTCAGTGACCTGGAGCCATTGGCCCCGGCGCAGTTGATGGTGCGCCTGATCGAGAACGCGGATGGGGATTGGGAGGAAGCGGAACGGTTGTTTCTGGTGGCGGATCTTTGGCCGAATGTGCCGGGCAGTGGTTGAGATTTGTAGTGCCTGGGTTGGCCCCTTCGCGGGCAAGCCTCGCTTCTACAGGTTTTGTATCGTTCGCTGAATTTGCATTCGTCATCAATCCTGTAGGAGCGAGGCTTGCCCGCGAAGAAGCCACCCCGTTCTAAATGGATAACCGCAAAGCCAAAGCCGCCAACGTCACCAACAACACCGGCACCGTCAACACCACCCCGACCTTGAAGTAGTACCCCCAGCCGATCTGAATGTTCTTGCGTTGCAGCACATGCAACCACAACAACGTCGCCAGACTGCCAATCGGCGTGATTTTCGGCCCCAGGTCGCTGCCAATGACGTTGGCATAAATCATCGCTTCCTTGACCACTCCCGTGGCCTGGCTGGCATCGATCGACAGCAAACCAATCAACACCGTCGGCAAGTTGTTCATCATCGACGACAACAGCGCGGTCAGCACGCCCGTGCCCATGGCCGCGCCCCAAACGCCGTACTGCGCGAACCCGTCCAGCCACCCCGCCAGATACCCGGTGAGCCCGGCATTGCGCAGGCCATAGACCACCAGGTACATGCCCAACGAGAAAATCACGATCTGCCACGGTGCTTCTTTCATCACCTTGCGCGTGGAGATCTTGTGGCCACGGGCGGCGATGGCCAGCAGCAACGCGGCACAGACAGCGGAAATGGCGCTGATCGGAATGCCCAGCGGCTCAAGGGCGAAGCAGCCAATTAACAGGATGGCCAGCACTGCCCAACCGGCATAAAACGTCGCCTTGTCATGGATCGCCGTCGACGGATGTTCCAGTTGCTCGGGGTCGTAAGCCTTGGGGATGTCACGACGAAAAAACCACATCAACATCGCCAGCGTGGCGGCGACGCTCACGAAGTTGACCGGAATCATCACCGCCGCATAGCGGTTGAAGGTGATATCGAAGTAGTCCGCCGAAACGATGTTCACCAGGTTCGACACCACCAACGGCAGGCTCGCGGTATCGGCGATGAACCCGGCGCCCATCACGAATGCCAACGTCGCCGCCGGGGAAAAGCGCAGCGCCAGCAGCATGGAAATCACGATCGGGGTGAGAATCAGCGCCGCACCGTCATTGGCGAACAACGCCGACACCAGCGCCCCGAGCAGCACCATATAAGCGAAGAGTTTGCGCCCGCTGCCCTTTCCCCAACGGGCCACATGCAAGGCTGCCCAGGCAAAGAATCCCGCCTCATCCAGCAACAGACTGATGATGATCAGCGCCACGAAGGTGCCGGTGGCGTTCCAGATGATCTGCCACACAATCGGGATATCAGCCAGGTGCACCACCCCGAAAATCAGCGCCAGCACGGCGCCGAATGTCGCACTCCAGCCAACCCCCAGGCCTTTGGGTTGCCAGATCACCAGGGTGATGGTCAGCAGGAAAATCAGCGACGCTATAAGCATGCGGGTACACGCCTCTGGAAAAACGAGGCGTGAATATATGGAATTCCGAATATGCAGTAAAGCAAAGACTGAACAACCTGGCAGCTGCTACAGGGGATGTGTTGCGTTCAGGTCACTCTTTCTTATGCTGCTCGACCCATTTGCCATACGCATTGATGAAATTCTGCAAGAACGGCCTCACCGATTCGGACAATTTGCCCGACTCATCGAACGCCGAACCTGCGCCCCCCAGATAGGCTTCCGGCTGCTGCATGCACGGCACGTCCAGAAACACCATTGACTGACGCAAGTGATGGTTGGCCCCAAACCCGCCGACAGCCCCCGGCGAAACGCTGATCACCGCCCCTGGCTTGCCGCTCCAGGCGCTCTTGCCATAGGGACGCGATCCCACGTCAATCGCATTCTTCAGCGGTGCCGGCACCGAGCGGTTGTATTCAGGGGTGACGAACAGCACTGCGTCGGATGAACTCACTTGTTGTCGGAAAGTGCTGTAGGCTGCCGGCGGTGAAGTCCCATCGATGTCTTCGTTGTAGAGCGGCAGATCGCCGATTTCGACGATGGTGAGCTTGAGATTGGCAGGCGCCAGGTCGGCCAGGGCGAGCGCAACCTTGCGGTTGATTGATTCCTTTCTCAAGCTGCCGACCAGTACGGCGATCGTGTAGACGTTGCTCATTGAAGACTCTCGACTGTTCGATGGGAAAGACTTGTAGTTATAGATGACGATTCACCCAGTGGGCTGTTGAATTCACCGCCCCTGACTATTTTTTTCCTGTAGGAAAACTTACTTCGCTTAACCACGGTCTACAGAACCGCAAATTGAGTGATTTATCTCCAGAGGTTCTAAGCAGATGGCAGCAGTACTCGTCGATCAGTTCCATGCAAGAGACGCGGAAGGCCGCGTTTATTCCGTGCATGAGTTCCAGGAATCCACCCCGTCGGCAGACGGCCTCGGCGACACGAAGCCTGTCACCACCTATAAGCTGGCCATTGGCGATCGCGTCAAGAAGCTCGATGACAACCAGTTTCTGCTGATTCAGTCGGATGTCACCATCGTTCGCGAACCCGACACTTACGTCGGCATCCGGCCGGAAATCACCACCGCCTCATAACCCCGCGTTATGAGCAGAAGTCATATGCGCGCACTTGAGTTAGGATTCAGTCACTGACTCCCTCACCTGCTGAACATGGACTTCACGCATGCGTTTACGTCATATCGAAGTGATCCACGCGCTCTTGCAGACCGGTCATCTGGGCACCGCCGCCGAATGGCTGCAGTTGCCGGTGGCCGAGGTCGAAGGCATTTTGCGCGATGCCGAGGATCAGTTGGGATTCATGCTGTTTTCCAGCGTGCGTGGACGTTTGCAGGCGACGCGCGAGGCGCGGGAGCTGCAGGTTGAAATCGCCCGCGTGTATGACGCGCTTGAACCGGTCCAGCGCCTGGCCAGCAGCCTCAAGCAGTATCAGGCGCACCCGCTGCGCATCATCTGCACCCCGCCGCTGGCCCAGCAGTTATTGCCCCACAGCATCGCCGCCCTGCGCCGACGCCTTCCCGATGCGGCTTGCACCCTGCTGAGCCAACCCACCCGCGAGATCGTCAGAAGCCTGCTGCTGCGTGAAAGCGATCTGGGGCTGAGCCTGCACGATCCCGACCACGCCGACATCTATTGCCAAGTGATTGCCCAAGGCAAGCTCCAGCTGTTGGCGCCCCATGGCTGGCTGCAACCGAAACAGAAGTACATTTCGTTGCAGGATCTGGCCGGCCAGTCGATGGTTGGCCTGGAAGGTCATGATCCGCTAAGCCCGGCGCTCGATAACAAATTGCATGCCTTGCGCCCTGCCCCGGTCATCCAGACGCGGGTGCAGACTCATCAGATGATGCGCAGCATGGTCGAGGCCGGCGAAGGCCTGGCGATTGTCGACCCATTCACCGCCCTTGGGGCCAAGTCGAGCGGCCTGGATGCCTGCCCCTTGGCGCCTGCGGTGCCGATCAGCCTCTATGCCCTGACCCTGAAGAACGGCGAGCCCATGCCCGCCGTTCAGGTGCTGCTGGACATCCTCACGGAACAAGCCGTGGCGATGTTGTCGAGCTGAGCGGGTTTTCCAGCGGATTATCGAACAGGCGATACCAGAACAGCGCGACTTCGGCGGTGTTCGGGTCGATGCCGCGATAACGCAGATGATCGATCCCGCCTATCACGAAACCACAGCGCTCATAGAGTCGACAGGCGCCCAGATTGTTGTTCTGGGTTTCGAGCATGATGCCCGGCAACTTCTTCTTGCGACTCCAGAACTGCGCCACATCCAGCAACGCCTTGGCCACACCGTGACGGCGCGCTGGCGCATGCACGGCCAACTCATCGATATGGGCAAAGCCGTTCCAGTTGGTGCTGACCACCAGATGACCGACGGGCTCGTCATCGAGATAGGCCATGAACACCGCACTGTCGGCGGCATCGCGAAAACTGCTGAACTCCTCGGGATCAATCCCGTAGCACTTTCGATAAGGGGTGATCGGCGTGACCCGCCACTGCTCCACCGGTTTGCCGATTTCAGCTGCACCATAGGCCGCGACTTCAAAACTGAAATCGCTGCCCCAGATATAGGGCGCAAACCCCTCATCGGCGACACGCACCGAGAGACCTGGGTATTTGGGATTCATGATCGGTTGCATGCTGGGAAAGGTCCTCATTCCTTGATGCAATCGACGGTGTAATGCCGTCCATTGCCCTCGTCTTCGTGTTGCAGTCCGTGCACATCAACGACAAACCCGGGGAAGCTGCTGTCAAACGTGCGAGCAAACGACAGGTAATCGATGATCGACCGGGTCGACTCGGTGAACCGCTCCCCCGGCATGATCAGCGGGATGCCGGGTGGGTACGGCACCAGCATCACCGCGGCAATTCGCCCTTCCAGGGCATCAATCGACACTGCCTCCACCTCTCCCCGCACCAAATGATCATAGGCGTCAGCCGGCTTCATGGCGATTTCCGGCAACACGGTGTACATGCGCTTGAGGTGTTTGGCCGTGGCATTGCTGCGATAACAGGCGTGCAGTTGATCGCACAGATCCCGCAAACCCATGCCCTGATAACGCGCGACGTTCTGTTGCGCCACGCATGGCAGGCACGACGCCAGACTGACATTGGCGTCGTAACTGCGCTTGAACTCCAACAATTCGGTCAGCAACGTGCTCCATTTGCCCTTGGTGATGCCCATCGAGAACAGCACCAGGAATGAATAGAGGCCGGTCTTCTCGACCACCAGCCCGCGCTCCCAAAGGAACTTGCTGACCACCGCCGCCGGAATCCCGCGTTCGCTCAGCGCGCCGCCCGCCGTCAGGCCAGGCATCACCAAGGTGACTTTAATCGGATCAAGCAACACGTAATCGTCAGTCACCCCACCAAAGCCATGCCAGTCGGCGTCGGGTTGCAGCAGCCAGTCTTCGGTGACCACGCGCTCGATGCCTTCCACCGACGGTGGCTGCCAGATGGAAAACCACCAGTCGTCCGCAGCGATGTGCTGGCGCAGATTGGCCAGCGCCCGGCGAAAACTCAGGGCTTCGTCGAACATTTCCTGCAACAGCGAACGCCCGGCCGGGCCTTCCATCATCGCCGATGCCACGTCCAGCGAAGCGATGATGCTGTACTGCGGCGACGTCGAGATGTGCATCATGAACGCTTCATTGAAGCGATCGCGATCCAGTTGCCGCGCACCTCCGTCCTGGACATGAATCATCGAGGCCTGGCTGAACGCGGCCAACAGTTTGTGTGTGGAATGCGTGGTGAATACCAGCGGGCTGTCTTCGCTACGGGACGTGCCCATGCCATAACGACCGGCGAAAAACTCGTGGAACGCCGCGTAGGCGTACCAGGCCTCGTCGAAATGCAGGACCTCGACGCTGTTGCCCAGGCTCTGCTTGATCAGTTCGGCGTTGTAGCAAAGGCCATCGTAGGTCGAATTGGTCACCACGGCCAACTTGACCTTGAGCTCACGCCCCTGGGTCAGCGGGCTGGCGTCGATCTTTGCCTGAATCGATTCGCGGCTGAACTCGCTCAGCGGAATCGGTCCGATGATCCCCAGTTCATTGCGCTCCGGGCACAGGTACAACGGAATCGCGCCGGTCATGATGATCGAGTGCAGTACCGACTTGTGGCAGTTGCGGTCCACCAGCACCAGGTCATCTCGAGCGACCATCGAATGCCAGACGATCTTGTTGGCAGTCGAGGTGCCATTGATCACGAAAAAGGTGTGATCGGCGCCGAAATTGCGCGCAGCCCTGGCTTCCGCCTCGGCTAACGGACCTGTGTGATCGAGCAAGGAGCCCAGTTCCGGCACCGAGACTGACAAGTCCGAACGCAGGGTGTTTTCCCCAAAAAACTGGTGGAACGCCTGGCCAACCGGACTCTTGTGGTATGCCACGCCGCCGCCATGACCGGGGGTGTGCCAGGAATAATTGGAATCGGCGGTGTGTTGCACCAGTGCCTTGAAAAAGGGCGGGAGCAAACCATCCAGGTATTTACGGGCCGCCCGGGCCACTTGCCGCGCCAGAAAGGGCACGGTGTCTTCGAACAGATAGAGAATGCCGCGCAGTTGATTGAGTTCGGCCATGGCATCGGCCGGGGCGTTTTCCAGCGTGACCTGCTCGCCCAGCGCAAAGATCGGCAAGTCCGGCGCCCGCACTCGCGCCAGGCCGATCAGCTCGGCCATATTGTGTAACAAATGAGAGTGGGCGCTGGCGTCTTCGGCGGCGATCAACATGCAGGAAAGGCCGTGATGGGTCGAAGCGACCAGCCGCCCTTCGGTGTAGTCCACCGCCGAAACGATGCTGAAGCCTTCCTGCTCCAGTTCCCGGGCGATGCCACGCACGCGATCACCGGCGACGGTGTCGGCCTTGATGTCGCGATGCACGATCAAGACCGGGAATTTCAAATCTTTATACATGAGGCTCAGTGTCCTGAGGCTGCAGACCGTGGCCTGCCAATATGCTCAGGGTAGAGGGTTGAAGTGGATGTGGCGAGCGACGATGCCCTGAAGCGGGTCAATGAGTGCACCATCATGTGGCCATCAACTCTCCAACATTCAGCAGGACTACTTGTGGCAAGGAAGCTCCCTCGCCACAAAAGCCCTGTTACATCTAATTCGCCTCAAGCCTGCGCCTTGGCCTCGACCAACTGCTGCCACAGCGACGGGGCGCCGGCGGACTTGGCGATGGCTTCCAGGCGTGCCACGTGCCGGGCCAGGTCATCTTCGCTGGCGGGGATGATCCGGGTCGGCTGGCGGTCGGCCGGCAAGCGGCGGATTTCGGTGGCGGAGTTGTCAGCGCCTTCGCCGGAACCGTTGCCGTCGGACGCATTACCGGCCAGTGACAGGCTGGTCTGGCCGCCGGTCATGGTCAGGTAAACGTCGGCGAGGATCTCGGAGTCGAGCAAGGCGCCGTGAAGTTCACGGCCAGAGTTGTCGACACCATAACGTTTGCACAACGCATCGAGGCTGTTGCGCTGCCCCGGGTGACGTTCCCGGGCCATCATCAGGGTGTCGAGGATCGAGCAGTGTTGCGTGATGTCCGCACGGTCGTGCTGGCCCATCAGGGCGAATTCGTTGTTGATGAAGCCAACGTCGAACGCCGCGTTATGGATGATCAGCTGTGCGCCTTTGATGAATTCGAAAAACTCATCGGCCACTTCAGTGAACCGCGGTTTGCCCACCAGGAATTCGTTGGTAATGCCGTGGACGCCGATGGCGCCTTCGTCACTCTCGCGATCCGGTTGCAGGTAAACGTGGAAATGCCGGCCCGTCAGGCGCCGACCGATCAACTCGACACAACCGATTTCGATAATCCGGTGGCCGTCGGTCACCGGCATGCCGGTGGTTTCGGTATCGAGTACAACGGATCTGGTGGCCATCAGTGCTCAGCTCTCAACGGGTCAATCGTGCAAAAGCGGCGATGTTAACACGCTCGCGGGATCCGGCGCGCGCACTGCCAGGTGACGGGCGCTCATGCAGTTTTTAACAATCATTAGCAATGTTCATAAAGTCTGGAAACCGATGGATTGCTAGCGTGCACCCCTTGCTTACCCAAGGTTTGAAATCGTCATGAAGACTGCACGGCTGGTTTTATTGAGTACCTGTTTGCTGGGTTCCGGCGCCCACGCCACCAGTTTTGTCATCAGCACAGACGTCACCGTCAGTCTGACGATGAGCTCCACCAAAGGCACCAGTGGCTCATTCAGCGACGACAAGATCGTACTGGCGGCCAAGGATGATGCGGCAGCGTTTGTGGCGAGCGAGGGGGTGATTCGCGGGGCGCGGATCCAGGCGGCGTTTTTGCGGATTCGCGGGGTGGTCAACGAACCGTATTCAGACCAACAACTGGCCACCGCGATCTTGATGCTGTGACGCCCCGCAAGAGCGAAGCTTGCTCGCGAAGAACGATAACCCGGTCTCTCAGTTACACCGCGGCGCTTTCTTCGCGGGCAAGCCTCGCTCCTGCATGGTTCTCCGGCAGACAGTGCTCGCGAAGGGCGGCACTACCGATCAAGCCTGCTTGTACCCGCGCACTTCATCCACGCCACGGTTGGCCAGTTGGTCAGCCCGTTCGTTGCCATGATGGCCGATGTGCCCGCGTACCCATTTCCAGGTGACGTTGTGGCGGTTGACCTGCTCATCCAGCAGTTTCCATAGGTCAGCGTTTTTGACCGGTTCCTTCGCCGCCGTTTTCCAGCCACGCTTCTTCCAGTTGTCCATCCACTCGTTGATGCCTTTCATCACGTACTGGGAGTCGGTCACCAGCAGCACGTCGCAGGAGCGCTTGAGTTCTTCCAGGCCACGAATCGCGCCCATCAGCTCCATGCGGTTGTTGGTGGTGTTGGCTTCGCCGCCCCACAGCTCCTTTTCAATGCCTTTGCACACCAGCAACGCGCCCCAGCCGCCAGGGCCAGGGTTGCCTTTGCAGGCGCCGTCGGTGAAGAGTTCTACGCTATCGCTCATGCCAATCTATCCAGAAAATGCGGTGGCTCGCCGATCAGTGACCGACGATGCCCGAGGCCGGGGCGAACCCGGCCGGGAAAATAAAGAGTGTATTACGGCTCGATGTTACGACGGTTGACCTTGGCCATCGGCAATGGAATCAGCTTGCCCATCGGTTCGCGCCGCTCCTGACGGACGGGTCGCAGGCCAACAACGATCTTGCGCGCCACCAATAAATAGAAGCCGCCGCCCGACAGTTGCCAGTCACCGGCCTTGCGCTCCCAACCGGCCAGGCGAGCCTGCCAGGCGGGTGACGCAAGCGGCGGACGATAGCACCCGAAGCGGCGTTTCTCCAGCGCGAAGCCCAGCAGGTTCAGCCAGTCGCCGACCCGCGACGGTGAGATGCAGCGCGCCTTGCGCAAGCCGTCGTGAGCGAACACATGGCGCAAGCCCCAGCTGCTCCAGGGGTTGATCCCGATGATCAGCAGATGCCCGCCGGGCCGCACGCTGCTCGCGGCTTCACGCAGCAAGCCGTGGGGCGACAGGCAGAAATCCAGGCCGTGCTGCATCACCACCACATCAGCGGCATGCTCGCTCAACGGCCATGCCTGCTCTTCGCAGACGATCTCGACCCCCGGCAACGGCGCGCCAAGTCGCACATTGCGCTGAACCTGGGGTGCCGACGGCGGTGTCTGGGCCGACGGGCCGTAATGCACCAGATAGCCACCGAAGAAGCGGCCCAGCTCGTCTTCGAGCATGCGCCGCTCTTCGTCCAACAGAAATTGCCCGATGGGCCCGGACAGCCATTCACGGGCCGCGCTGATCAAATTCAGCCACTCAGGATCGGCCTGAGCGAACGCTTTATCGGTCATTGCATTCTCCAACGCGCCAGGAAGTTCTAAGATGCGCCATTGTTTTCCGCTTGGCGAATCCGACGATGATACAGATCAGTGCCCTGCCCGCCTTCACCGACAACTACATCTGGTTGTTACAGGACCACAACACCCAGCGCTGCGCCGTGGTCGATCCGGGTGATGCCGCGCCCGTGCAAGCATGGCTGGCGGCGCATAAGGGTTGGGTACTGAGCGATATCCTGATCACTCACCATCATCATGATCATGTCGGCGGTGTCGAGCAGCTGAAAAAAGCGACAGACGCGAAAGTCTATGGTCCAGCCAGCGAAACCATCCCGGCGCGAGACGTGGCGCTCAAGGACAACGACCGTGTCAGCGTGCTGGGCTGGGACTTCGACGTCTATGCGGTTCCCGGACACACCCTGGGGCATATTGCCTATTATCACCACGGCCTGCTGTTCTGCGGCGACACCCTTTTCGCCGCCGGTTGCGGACGCTTGTTTGAAGGCACGCCCGAGCAGATGCACACCTCGCTGAGCCGCCTCGCTGCGCTGCCGGAAGATACGCTGGTCTATTGCACCCACGAATACACCCTGAGCAATCTGAAATTTGCCGCAGCGGTCGAACCCGGCAATCCTGACACCGCCGCACGTCTGGAAAAAGTTACCGAGCAACGTGCGGCCGGAATCATGACGCTGCCCTCTACTCTGGCGCTTGAAAAACTGACCAACCCCTTTTTGCGTGTCGACGAAACATCCGTTAAAGAAAAAGTGGACGAACGGAATGGAACCCAAAACCGGTCTCCGAGTGCGGTCTTTGCTGCTCTTCGGGCTTGGAAAGATAAGTTCTAAGTCGCCGCCCCGTTGGTACAAAAATTCTGAATGGTTGACCGCAGAGGGTGCGCTTTCTAGAATCGCCCGACATTTTTGCCCGGAACTTACTTCCAGCCAATGTCGTCATCTATTCGTAAAGCCATCAATTCAGACGCATTGACCCGCTTGGCTCAAGCCATAGCGGTGGCTGTGTCCGCCACTCTGGCGGGCTGTTCCAGCCATGTGCCGCAGACCGAAGCGACACACACTCCGAACATCGCCGCTCGCGCCAAGCAGAAACCTATCTGGCTCAGCGAAAAGCCGACTCCACAAATTCCACAGGATGTCTGGGAGCGCATGCGCCAGGGCTTCCAGTTGCAGGACAACCTGGGCGTCAACCCGCGCATCGAGCAACAGCGCCTGTGGTTCGCCAGCAACCCGTCCTTCCTTGAAAACGCCGGTGAACGCGGCAGCCTCTACATTCACTACATCGTCGAACGCCTTGAAGAACGCAACATGCCGCTGGAACTGGCGCTGCTGCCAGTGATTGAAAGCGCCTACAACCCGATGGCCTACTCCCGGGCCAATGCGGTGGGCCTTTGGCAATTCATTCCTTCCACCGGCCGTTACTTCAACCTGCGTCAGACCCGCTTCTATGATGGCCGTCGCGACATCACCGCCTCGACCACTGCGGCCATGGATTACCTGACCCGTCTGCACGACATGTTCAACGGTGACTGGTTGCTGGCCCTGGCGGCCTACAACGCCGGTGAAGGCACGGTCAGCCGTGCCATCGAGCGCAACGAGAAGCTGGGCCTGCCGACCGATTACTGGAACCTGCCGCTGCCAGCCGAAACCCAGGCTTACGTGCCCAAGCTGCTGGCCTTGTCCCAGGTTGTGCTGGCCCCCGAAGCCTACGGCGTGAACCTCAACCCGATCGCCAACGAACCTTATTTCCAGGTCGTCGAAATCAACCAGCGCATGGACCTGTCCAAGGTTGCCGCGGTGGCCAACATCGACGAAGACGAGTTGTTCCAGCTCAACCCGGCCTTCAAACAGCGCACCACCATCGACGGCCCCCAGCATTTGCTCGTGCCAACGTCCAAGGCGCAGTTGCTGACCGCCAGCCTCTCGACAATGCGTCCTGAAGAGTTGATCAGCAAGAAGTCGCTCAAGCCGGTCTTCGAAGGCGCCGATGAATCCGAAGTCGCCAGCCTGAAACGTGCCTACCGCGTCAAACGCGGCGACAACCTGGCCGCCATCGCCAAGGCGAACAAGGTCGCCGTCAAGGACCTGCAGCGCTGGAACAAGATGACCGGCAAGAACCTCAAGGTCGGCCAGACCCTGGTGATGCAGGACACTGCCAAACGTAGCGGCGGTCGCGTCAACACCGTTGTGGCGGCGAACAGCAAGACCAACAGCAAAGCCGACAAACAGAAGCCGCAGACCCAATACAAGGTCAAGCAAGGCGATTCGCTATACATGGTCGCCAAACGCTTCAACGTTGAAATGCAGCACCTCAAGCGCTGGAATCCGCGTGTTGGCCAGGCGCTCAAGCCTGGGCAGATGTTGACGGTGTCTTCGCCGCGCTAAAAACGAGCCCCTGAATCCAGGGGCTTTTTTTCGCCTGCAATTTGAGCTCTGCTGGAATCGGGGGATGCATGGGAACTGTGGCGAGGGAGCTTGCTCCCGCTCGGCTGCGAAGCAGTCGTAAACCCTGAACATGCGGTGTGTCAGGAATTATAAAAATTTTCAGGTTTTGGGGCCGCTTCGCAGCCCAGCGGCAGCAAGCTCCCTCGCCACAGGCACAGCACCTGCCGCATCGTCACCTCGGCAATTAACAGCGCATTAACCCCCTGTCTTTTTCCTGTCGATACAAGCTGTTACTGTACGGCCCACAAAGCCCAAGCCGCCTGGATCGGATCTCTGACTTGAAGCGTCCCCTCCTCCTCTTCCTGATCAGCCTGGCCTTGAGCTCCACCGCAAGCGCGACGATCAGCGAAAGCCATGGTTATGCGCAGTTCGGCACGCTCAAGTACCCGGCCAGATTTACCCACTTCGACTGGGTCAACCCGCAAGCGCCCAAGGGCGGTACGTTGCGGGTGATGGCGTTTGGCACCTTCGATACGCTCAACCCCTACACATTCAAGGGCTCAAGCCCGGTTTCCACCGCCAATTTCCTGCAATACGGCATCAACGAGCTCAACGAACCGCTGATGGTCGGCACCGGTCAATACGCGCCGTCCGGCGATGAGCCGACCTCCAGTTATGGCCTGATCGCGCAATCGGTGGAGTACAGCGAGGACCGCAGTTGGGTGGTGTTCAACCTGCGCCCCGAAGCGCGCTTTCACGACGGCACGCCGATTACCGCCTACGACGTGGCCTTTTCCTACCGCTTGCTGCTCAAGGAAGGTCACCCGCAGTACCGCACCAGCCTTCAGGAAGTGTTGCGGGTCGACATCCTCAACCCGCAGCGCATTCGATTCGTCTTCAAGCGGGCCGGCAATCCGTTGCAGATCCTGCGCCTGGGCGAATTGCCGGTGCTGCCGCAGCATTACTGGAAAGGTCGCGACTTCAAGGCTACAACCTTCGAACCGCCGCTGGGCAGCGGGCCTTATCGCATCACCTCGGTGACGCCAGGACGCCAGATCATTTTCGAGCGGGTCAAGGATTACTGGGGCAAGGACCTTCCGGTCAATCGTGGCAAGTACAACGTCGACCGCATGGAAGTCGAGTTCTACCGCGACAGCGATGTGGCGTTCGAAGCCTTCAAGGCCGGCGAATTCGACATTTACATCGAGCACCAGGCGAAGAACTGGGAAAACGGTTACAACTTCCCGGCCGTCCGTCGTGGAGACGTGATCAAGGCGCAGATCCCGCACCAGATCCCGACCCAGACTCAGGGTCTGTTCATGAACAGCCGGCGCCCGATCTTCTCCGAGACCAAAGTCCGTGAAGCCATGGGGCTGATGTTCGACTTCGAGTGGACCAACCGCACGCTGTTCAGCGGCGCCTACAAGCGCGCCATGAGTTACTACCCCAACAGCGAATTCTCCGCCACGGGCCTGCCGGTCGGTCATGAATGGCTGTTGCTCAAGCCCTATCGCGAGCAATTGCCCGCCAAGCTCCTCACCGAGCCGTTCAGCCTGCCAAAGACCGACGGACGCGGCATCCCTCGGGAAACCATGCGCAAGGCCCTGGCGCTGCTCGCCGAGGCCGGGTGGAAGCTCAATGGACAACGGATCGAGAACGCCAAAGGCCAACCGCTCAAGCTCGAGATCCTGCTGGTCAACCCGAACCTGGAGCGCATCCTTCAGCCTTACGTCGAGAACCTCGCCAACATTGGCATCGATGCGCGGCTGCGCACAGTGGATCGCGCGCAGTACAAACAACGCCTCGATCAGTTCGATTTCGACATGATCCTGATGACGCTCAACCAGACCCTCAGCCCGGGCCTGGAGCAATGGCAGTATTTCCATTCCGGCCAGGTCGGGGTCAAGGGCAGTAAAAACTACGCCGGCATCGCCAACCCGGTGGTCGATCACCTGCTCGAACAATTGCTCGCCGCGCAAACCCGCGACGAACAAGTGGCCGCCGGCAAAGCCCTGGACCGGGTCTTGTTGTGGCAGCACTACATGATTCCCAACTGGTACCTCAATTATCACCGCCTGGCCTACCGCAACCGGTTCGCCTTCGTCACCACGCCGCCCTATACCCTGGGCCTCTCCGCGTGGTGGCTGAAATCTTCGGAGAAAGATCGATGAAGCCCCTATGCGCACTGCTGATGCAGGCCAGCGGTCTGCTGTTCGCCGGGCTGGCCTGCGCCGCCCCGCAACACGCCGTGACCCTGTACAACGAGCCGCCGAAATATCCGGCCGACTTCAAGCATTTCGACTACGTGAACCCCGACGCCCCCAAAGGCGGAATCTTTCGCCAGGCCGGGTTCGGCGGCTTCGACAGCCTCAACCCGTTCATCAGCAAAGGCGTACCGGCCGACGACATCGGCATGATCTACGACACCTTGGCCAAACAGGGACTGGACGAACCGTTCACTGAATACGGGCTGGTCGCCGGCAAGATCGAGAAAGCCCCGGACAACAGCTGGGTGCGCTTCTACCTGCGTCCTGAAGCGCGCTTCCACGACGGCCATCCGATGCGCGCCGAAGACGTGGTGTTCAGTTTCCAGATGCTGACCAAAGAAGGCGCCCCGCTCTATCGCGGTTACTACAGCGATGTCGAGGAAGCGGTCGCCGAAGACCCGCTCACCGTGCTGTTCAAGTTCAAGCACAACAACAACCGCGAACTGCCGCTGATCCTCGGCCAGTTGCCGGTGTTGCCCAAACACTGGTGGGCCAATCGCGATTTCAACAAAGGCAACCTCGAAATACCGTTGGGCAGCGGCCCCTACAAGGTGACCGACGTGAAGGCCGGGCGTTCGATCCGCTACGAGCGGGTCAAGGATTACTGGGGCAAGGACCTGCCGGCCAACCGTGGTTTCTACAATTTCGACGTGATGACCACCGATTACTACCGCGACAACACGGTGGCGCTGGAAGCCCTCAAGGCGGGGCAGTTCGATTACTGGCTGGAAATGAGCGCGAAGAACTGGGCCAACGCCTACAACATCCCGGCGGTCACCGAAGGCCGATTGAACAAGGAACAGATCCCGAACGGCAACCCGACCGGCATGCAAGGCTTTGTGTTCAACCTGCGCCGTCCGGTGTTCCAGGACGTGCGCGTGCGCCAGGCATTTACGTTGCTGCTGGACTTTGAATGGACCAACAAGCAACTGTTCAACGGCGCCTACGTGCGTACCCGCAGTTTCTTCGAAAACTCGGAAATGGCCGCGACCGGCCTGCCCGACGCCGATCAGCTTGAAATTTTGAGTCCGTTCCGCGGCAAGATCCCCGAGCAGGTATTCAGCGAAGCGTTCCAGAACCCGATGACCGACGCCAGCGGCATGATCCGCGCCCAGCAGCGCAAAGCCTACCAACTGCTGCAAGAGGCGGGCTGGCGGATCGTCGACGACAAGATGGTCGACGCCAACGGCAAACCGGTGACCATCGAGTTCCTGTTGGCCCAGACCGAATTCGAACGCGTGCTGCTGCCGTTCAAACGCAACCTCAGCGACCTGGGCATTGACCTGGTGATTCGTCGGGTCGATGTCTCGCAGTACATCAACCGCGTGCGTTCACGAGACTTCGACATGATCGTCGGCAGCTTCCCGCAATCCAACTCGCCGGGCAACGAGCAGCGCGAGTTCTGGATGTCCGCCGCGGCCGACAAACCCGGCAGCCGCAATTCCATGGGCCTCAAGGACCCGGTGGTCGATCAACTGGTCGAACAACTGATCAACGCCGATTCGCGCAAAAGTCTGGTGGCTCATGCCCGGGCACTGGACCGCGTGCTGCAATGGGGCTATTACGTGATCCCCAACTGGCACATCAAAACCTGGCGCGTGGCGTACTGGAACCACATCGGTCGCCCGAAAGTCTCTCCCAAGTACGACATCGGCACCACTACCTGGTGGGTCAAGCCTGATGCGAAACCTGCGGTAGAAGTCGAAACCAAACTGCAAGCCGACCCTGCGGGCACGGAGTAATCAGATGCTGGCGTATATTTTTCGGCGACTGCTGCTGATCATCCCGACCTTGCTCGGCATTCTGCTGATCAACTTCGTGATCATCCAGGCCGCCCCCGGTGGGCCGGTGGAGCAGATGATCGCCAAGCTCGAAGGCTTCGAAGGCGCCACCAGCCGCATTGCCGGCGGCGGTGCCGAAGTCTCGGTGGCCGGCTCGGCCTATCGCGGCGCGCAGGGCCTGGACCCGATGCTGGTCAAGGAAATCGAGCACATGTACGGCTTCGACAAATCGGCGCCGGAACGCTTGTGGATCATGATCAAGAACTACGCCACCCTGGACTTCGGCGACAGTTTCTTCCGCGACGCCAAGGTCATCGACCTGATCAAGGAAAAGATGCCGGTGTCGATCTCGCTCGGGCTGTGGAGCACGCTGATCATGTACCTGGTGTCGATCCCGCTGGGGATCGCCAAGGCAACGCGACACGGCAGCCACTTTGACGTCTGGACCAGTTCGCTGATCATCGTCGGTTACGCGATCCCGGCGTTCCTGTTTGCGATCCTGCTGATCGTGGTGTTTGCCGGCGGCAGCTACCTGGACTGGTTCCCGCTCAGGGGACTGACGTCGAACAACTTTGATGAGCTGAGCACTGGCGGCAAGATTCTCGATTACTTCTGGCACCTGGCATTGCCGGTGACCGCGCTGGTGATCGGCAACTTCGCGACCATGACCCTGCTGACCAAAAACAGCTTCCTCGACGAAATCAACAAGCAGTACGTGGTCACTGCCAAGGCCAAGGGCCTGACCAATCACCGTGTGCTTTACGGTCATGTGTTCCGCAATGCGATGCTGCTGGTGATCGCCGGCTTCCCGTCGGCGTTTATCGGGATCTTCTTCACCGGCTCGCTGCTGGTGGAAGTGATCTTCTCCCTGGACGGTCTCGGTTTGATGAGTTTCGAGGCGGCGATCAACCGCGATTACCCGGTGGTGTTCGGCACGCTGTTTATCTTCACGTTGCTGGGGCTGGTGGTGAAACTGATTGGCGATTTGACGTACACCTTTGTCGATCCGCGCATCGACTTCGAAAGCCGGGAGCATTGAGATGAATCTGTCCCCGCTCAATCGCCGGCGTTTCGAACTGTTCAAGGCCAACAAGCGTGGCTGGTGGTCGCTGTGGCTGTTTCTGGTGCTGTTCGGCCTGAGCCTCGGCGCCGAACTGATTGCCAACGACAAACCGCTGGTGGTGCATTACGACAACGGCTGGTATTTCCCGGCGCTCAAGCGCTACCCGGAAACCGCGTTCGGCGGCGAATTTCCGCTGGAGGCCAACTACAAGAGCCCGTACATCCGTGAATTGCTCAAGGCCAAGGATGCCTGGGTGCTGTGGGCGCCGATCCCCTACAGCTACCAAAGCATCAATTACGATCTGAAAGTCCCGGCGCCGGCGCCACCTTCGGCCGACAACCTGCTGGGCACCGACGATCAGGGCCGCGATGTGTTGGCGCGGGTGATTTACGGCTTCCGCATTTCGGTACTGTTTGCGCTGACCCTGACCATTCTCAGCTCGATCATCGGCGTGATTGCCGGGGCCTTGCAGGGGTTCTATGGCGGCTGGGTGGATCTGGCCGGGCAGCGTTTCCTGGAAATCTGGTCCGGGCTGCCAGTGTTGTATTTGCTGATCATTCTCGCCAGTTTCGTGCAGCCGAACTTCTGGTGGCTGCTGGGCATCATGCTGCTGTTCTCGTGGATGAGCCTGGTGGACGTGGTGCGCGCCGAGTTCCTGCGCGGGCGTAACCTGGAATATGTGCGCGCGGCCCGTGCGCTGGGCATGCAAAATGGCGCGATCATGTTCCGCCACATCCTGCCCAACGCCATGGTTTCGACCATGACCTTCATGCCGTTCATTTTGACCGGTGCCATCGGCACCCTGACCGCCCTCGACTTCCTGGGCTTCGGTTTGCCGCCGGGTGCGCCGTCCCTGGGTGAACTGGTGGCCCAGGGCAAATCCAACCTGCAAGCTCCGTGGCTGGGCATGAGCGCGTTTGCCGTGTTGGCATTGATGTTGAGTTTGCTGGTGTTCATCGGCGAGTCCGCTCGCGATGCCTTCGACCCGAGGAAGTGAAATGAATCAGGACAATCTGATCGAAGTGCGCGACCTGGCCGTCGAGTTCGTCGTCGGCGATCACTGCCAGCGGGTGGTGGAAGGCGTCAGCTTCGACATCAAGCGCGGCGAAACCCTGGCCCTGGTTGGCGAAAGCGGCTCAGGCAAATCGGTGACCGCGCATTCGATCCTGCGACTGCTGCCCTACCCGCTCGCCCGGCATCCGTCCGGGACCATCGAGTATTCGGGGCAAGACCTGCTGAGTCTGAAAGAGAAAACCATCCGCCACATCCGCGGCAACCGGATCGCGATGATCTTCCAGGAACCGATGACCTCGCTCAATCCGCTGCACTCGATCGAGAAGCAGATCAACGAAGTGCTGGGTATTCACAAGGGCCTTGTCGGCAAAGTGGCGACCAAGCGCACCCTGGAATTGCTGGAAATGGTCGGCATTCCTGAACCGCACAAGCGCCTCAAGGCTTTACCCCACGAGTTGTCCGGTGGCCAGCGCCAGCGGGTGATGATTGCCATGGCCCTGGCCAACGAGCCGGAACTGCTGATTGCCGACGAGCCAACCACCGCGCTGGACGTGACCGTTCAGCTGAAAATCCTCGAACTGCTCAAGGAATTGCAAGCCCGCCTGGGCATGGCCTTGCTACTGATCAGTCACGATTTGAACCTTGTACGAAGAATTGCGCATCGCGTATGTGTCATGCAGCGCGGTTGCATCGTCGAACAGGCATCGTGCGAAGAGTTGTTCCGCGCGCCGCAGCATCCGTACACTCGGGAACTGCTGGCAGCGGAGCCCAGCGGGACGCCTGCGACCAACGTGATTGGCCCGCCGCTGCTGCAGGTCGAGGACCTGAAAGTCTGGTTCCCGATCAAGAAAGGCTTTCTGAAAAAGACCGTTGACCACATCAAAGCGGTGGACGGGATCAATTTCAGCCTGCCTCAGGGCCAGACCCTGGGGATTGTGGGAGAAAGCGGTTCGGGCAAGTCGACACTGGGTTTGGCGATTTTGCGGCTGATCGGCAGCAAAGGCGCCATCCGGTTTGAAGGCAAGCAGCTAGACTGCCTGACGCAGGCCGAGGTTCGGCCGTTGCGCCGGGAGATGCAGGTGGTGTTTCAGGACCCGTTTGGCAGCCTGAGCCCACGGATGTGCGTGAGCCAGATCGTCGGCGAAGGCCTGCGGATCCACAAGATGGGTACCGAGGCGGAACAGGAACAAGCGATTATTGCGGCATTGAAGGAGGTAGGCCTGGACCCGGAAACCCGGAACCGCTACCCCCACGAATTTTCCGGTGGGCAGCGGCAGAGAATCGCCATTGCCCGGGCATTAGTGCTAAAACCGGCGTTGATTTTGCTGGACGAGCCGACATCGGCCCTCGACCGCACCGTGCAACGCCAAGTGGTGGAGCTGCTGCGTTCACTGCAAACCAAGTACAACCTGACGTATCTGTTTATCAGCCATGACCTGGCTGTCGTCAAGGCGCTGAGCCACCAACTGATGGTGGTCAAGCAGGGCCAAGTGGTCGAACAGGGAGACGCGCAAAGTATCTTTGCCGCCCCCCAACATCCGTATACACAGCAGTTGCTGGAAGCCGCTTTCCTGGCTCCGGCCACTGCGCAATAACCTGAAAGAGAGGAGCAACACATGGGTTTTCTCGCCGGTAAGCGCGTACTGATCGTCGGTGTCGCCAGCAAGCTGTCCATCGCATCCGGCATCGCTGCCGCCATGCATCGCGAGGGCGCTGAGCTTGCCTTCACTTATCAGAACGACAAACTCAAGGGTCGTGTCGAAGAGTTCGCACAAAGCTGGGGTTCCAACCCTGACCTGTGCTTCCCGTGCGACGTGGCCAGCGATGAAGAAATCGCCAAGGTTTTCGTTGAGCTGAGCAAGAAGTGGGACGGACTGGATTGCATCGTGCACTCCGTCGGCTTCGCCCCGGGCGACCAACTGGACGGCGACTTCACCGAAGCCACCACCCGTGAAGGTTTCCGCATCGCTCACGACATCAGCGCCTATAGCTTCGTGGCCCTGGCCAAAGCTGGCCGCGAAATGATGAAAGGCCGCAATGGCAGCCTGCTGACCCTGTCGTACCTGGGTGCCGAGCGCACCATGCCGAACTACAACGTAATGGGCATGGCCAAGGCTTCGCTGGAAGCCGGCGTGCGTTACCTGGCCGGCTCCCTGGGCCCGGACGGCACCCGCGTCAACTGCGTATCGGCTGGCCCGATCCGCACCCTCGCCGCTTCCGGCATCAAGAACTTCCGCAAGATGCTGGCCGCCAACGAAGCGCAAACCCCGCTGCGTCGCAACGTCACCATCGACGAAGTCGGCAACGCCGGCGCCTTCCTGTGCTCGGACCTGGCGTCCGGTATCAGCGGCGAAATCATGTATGTAGACGGTGGCTTCAACACCACTGCGATGGGTAGCCTGGAAGAGTGATCTTCTGCTAGCCAATAAGAAACCCGCCTCGTCTGGCGGGTTTTTTATGCCTGCATTATCAATGCCCGACGCAAATCCCCTGTGGGAGCGAGCCTGCTCGCGATTGCGGTCTGACATTCAGTATTGATGTTGACTGACACACTGCAATCGCGAGCAGGCTCGCTCCCACAAGGATTTGTGGCTTGCGTGGTCGTAAAGACGCTATCAGCTCAGGATACCCAAGACTTTCGGACCTTGAGCTTCACTTGAGTCCAGATTAACCGCGAGGATGAGTCGATTGCCGGTGCGCGGGACAATAATGTCATTCACCCGGCCAGCTTGCTGTCGAACCACCCCAGAATCACCGAAAGAAGTGTCTAGCTCACCGCCCTCGGTGGTACGCAGCCAGTACAGGTTTTGCACAGGAAAATTCTCACTCCCTGCGACCACGATTTTTTTATCCGGCTGTACGGTGATGGACGGGATGTTTATAAAGCCGGAACCCAGATCAACCACCAACGGCGCTCCATTGTTAAAGGTCTTATCCGAGGTGCCATCACCCAATACCCGTTGCACGGAAACATAACGGTTGCCATCGTTATTAATCGACGTGACAGCGGCGATGATTATCTTGTCATCATCCACCACCATCGAGCCAAAACCAGCGTAGCTTTTGTCTTCCCAAAATCCGTCAATGCCGAAGGTTTTGTTCAACGTGCCGTCTCGGTTGTAGCAAGCCAAGACCGCGTTCGGCACTGATGTGCCTGATGCCGGGCGGTCAACAATCCCAAACACAACGATGCGCCCGTCTGACAGGACGCCGATACTATGAATCGTTGTAATCGGCCCCTTGAATCTGACTTCAAATCCAGTGTCGGGATGACCTTGGTCATCCAGGGTGTATACCCTACCTGCCGAATCAATAGTTGTGCCCTCGCTGTCCGCCAATTGGTAACTTGCGGCCACTAACACATGGTTGTCAGCAGTGAGGCATCCCGTAGGTCCGAATGTCTGCAAACCCTGCTCCGGAGGGACGGGGTCTACGGGTAAAGGCAGCATTTTTGTGCCAAAGACTAAATCAGGACTTCCTCCCTCGTTGAATCGCGTGATCGCAGCCTGCCGGATAAAGGGCTCATTACCCGAGTTACCAATCAACAGGAATTTGCCGTCTCTTCGAGCAAGTAAACGTGTGAAACTTTCGAATTGGCCTTTGGCGAAGTCCCACGCGAACGGTTGGAAGGTCGGATCGGAAGTGCCATCAGCCATGGCCCGATAAACCCATGAGACACGGCCTGTTTGAGCCACGTAAAGAAGTTTGCCGGCAGATGTTTCAACGACACACTGAGACGAACCTTGGGGAATATTGATCATACCGTTGTCAGCAAATCCCACATCCAGGTCACCTGGTGCTTGCTGCGTGTTGGCTTGCGCTGTCATGCCGTTATCCTCCTGAAGTAAGGGCTCCATGCAATCAGGGGAATGCCAACAAACATCCATCCCGACAGCCAGATCCGTTTGACAGCGCCACCCTAATGCGAAAGCCGACACGCATATCACTGTCATAAATAACAGTCTTACTGTCTTCAAGAGCCAAAATTCATTCTTTACAGCACATACACTGCCACGCCTGCGTTAGCCGGCAGGTTGCGCCAGGCACTTGGCAAACAACAGCTGGATCGGCTGCGTGCGTTGGCTGTAGCGCTGCAACAAGACAATCTCCCGATAAAACGTCAGCTCGCCCAGCGCGATGATCCTGACCTTCGCCCCATGTTCAAGCCATAACCCGGCCTCGGGCAGCAGTGAAACGCCAAACCCGCATTCAACCATTTTCACAATGGCTTCCAGCTCATCCATCTCCATCGCCACGTGCACATCAATCTGCTGTTCACGCAAAAATCGCGTAATCAGGCGCCCTCCGAATGAGTTACGGTCGTACCGCACGTGCGGCTGGCTCGCGAGGATCTGCAGCGGATCATCGCCCTCAAGATCCATCGGCACGATCAATACAAACGGTTCCCGGCGAATCACCTGCGCCGACAGCTCCTTGGGCAGTTCGAAGGGCGGCTTGATCAATATCGCCAGATCCACCTCACCCGTATCGACCTGACTCAGCAGGCTCAACGACACGCCCGGCACCAGTTTCGGTTCCAGCAGCGGTGCCTGCTCCCTCAAGCGCAAAAATGCCTGAGGTAGCAACCCGGTCTGGACCGTGGCCACCGCACCGATTTTCAACTCGCCACGGTACTCGCTGACGTCCTCACTGACGGCCATCCGGCTAAACGTGTCGAGGATCTGCTGTGCCATCGGCAATGCCCGTTGCCCTGCGGCATTCAGAATCGCCTGTCGCCCGGTGCGATCGAACAGGCGGATGCCCAGCGCCTTTTCCAGGTTGCGCATCTGCGCGCTGACCGCCGACTGCGTCAGACCGATGTGCATGCCGGCGGCGGCGAATGTGCCGTAGCGTGTGACGGCGACGAAGGTTTTCAATTCGCGCAGCATTGGACTTCTCGATTGATCGAAATAATTTGAGCTCGACGCAAAAACTATCGTCTTTCAATCAAAAATCATAGCGCTAAACTCAGGCTCATCTCCTGACAATCCGAGGCGAATCCGATGCAACTCTCCCCTTTTCACTTGGCTGTACCGGTTTACGATCTGGCCGCTGCCCGGCGTTTCTATGGCGAAGTCTTCGGTCTTGAAGAAGGCCGTTCCAGCGAGCATTGGGTCGACTTCAACTTTTTCGGTCATCAACTGGTGATTCACCTGGCACCGAAAAACGCTTCACAGGAAGCGGCGCACACCAATGCCGTGGACGGTCATGACGTACCGGTGCCGCATTTCGGTGTGGTGCTGGGGATGGCGGAATGGGAGGCGCTGGCCGAGCGCTTGAAAGGCCTTGGGACACGCTTCGTGATCGAGCCAGGCATCCGCTTTCAGGGATTGGTGGGCGAGCAGTCCACGATGTTTCTCTTCGACCCTTGCGGCAACGCGTTGGAGTTCAAGGCATTTAAAAACATCAGCCAGTTGTTCGCCAAATGAACCGCCCAGCCCTTGACGCGACCACCCTCAGTGAAGCGGTAGTCAATGGCGATACGACCGCTGCCGCCATCGCCGAATCCTTTCTTGAGTGCATTCAGGCGCGGGAGCCGGAGATTCAGGCGTTCGTCTCGTTCGACGACCGGCAGGTGCGTGCCGATGCTGCGCAGATCACCGGGCGCGGCCTGCTGGCCGGCGTCCCCGTCGGCATCAAGGACATCTTCGACACGGCCGCCTACCCCACGCAATTTTTCTCGCCCATCTACGCCAACCATCAACCGTCCCGGGATGCCCACGTCGTGACGCTGCTGCGCCAGGCCGGGGCGCTGATCATCGGCAAGACCCACACCACCGAATTTGCCTACATGCACACTGGCCCGACCCGAAATCCTCACGATCTCGCTCGCACGCCGGGCAGCTCCAGCGCGGGTTCGGCGGCGGGGATGGCAGCGGGTTTCTTTGCGGTGGCGCTGGGCACCCAGACGGCTGGCTCGCTGCTCAAGCCGGCGTCCTATTGCGGCCTCTTCGCCTACAAACCTTCCCTGGGACTGGTGTCGCTGGAAGGTGTAAAGCCGCTGGCGCCGAGCTTCGACACCGTGGGCTGGTATGGACGATCGGTGCGCGATCTGCACCTTGTGGCGCGGGTGTTGATTCCCGGTTTTGTAGTGCCGGACGTCGAGCGGCGTCCACTGCGGCTGGGTTTCTGCCGCACCTCACGCTGGGATCAGGTGGACGCCGAGGTGGCCTGCGCTCTGGAGCAGGCCACGGATCAGTTGCGCAGCGCCGGCCATTATGTGAGCGAACTGGAACTGCCCGATGAGTTTGCCGCAGTGTTCGACGACCATCAGCTGATCAACGATTGCGAAGGTGCCCGCTCGCTGGCCAAGGAATTCCAACGCCATCGTGCTCAACTGAGCCCATCGACACTGGCCATGTTCGAGCGAGCGGCGGCAACAACCTGGGAGCAGGAATCCGCTGCCAAGGCGCGCCTGGCCACCCTTGCGCCCCGTTTGAATGAGCTTTGCCAACCGTTCGACGCCATGCTCGGCGCCTCCTGCGGGATGGTCGCGCCGATGGGCCTGGAAAGCACCGGACCGTCGGATTTCATCAAGTTCTGGGGGGCGTTTGGCTGGCCGCAGGTGAACGTCCCGCTGGTGCGCGCCCACCCCATGTTGCCGGTCGGGCTACAGATCATCGGGAAGTTCAGGGACGATGGCCGGCTGTTGCGAACGGCCGCCTACGTTGCCGCAGCGTTGCAAGGCGCCGCTCAGCAATGATCCGTGTCGTGCATCGCCTTATCGGCCAGGGTCAACACGTCTTCCGCTGTCGGGTTTAGCCGAGCATCAAACTCGACCTGGCCAATGCTGAAGTGAATGGCAAAACTGCGATTCGCCGTGGCATTGCGCTCGGCGAGTATTTCTTCGAGCCGGGCCTTGATCGCGGACAGCTCGACAACGCTTGCACCCGTCAACAGGGCGACAAACTCATCGTTGCCCAGTCGACCAATCACATCGCTTTCGCGAAAGGCGATACGCAGCACGTCAGCGAAGGTCTTCAGGGCGTGATCACCCTCGGCGCGCCCGTACAGATAGTTGATTCGCTTGAAGTTATCGAGGTCGAAAAACAGCAGCGTTGCCGGCAGCCCCAGTTGCTGGCAGGCGTCCATCCCCTGTTGGGCCAGCGCTGTAAAACCGTGGCGGTTGGGCAGCAGCGTCAACTCGTCCATGCTCGCCATCTGCACGCCCATCAGTTCTTGCTCGGCCTTGCGGGCCAGGTCACGCAACAGCTCACGCTCCTGCAGTGGCGAACGTAACGGGTCTGTACAAGCACCGCGCTTGACCGGTTTGCCTGGGATCAGCATGACTCACTCCATTGGCGGGTATTTACTTTAGAGTCGTGCATACCCGGTTTGACTCCCTGTTAACGGACCGCCGGTCAACTGCCCTGCACCGGACACGGGCCTCCAGCGGTCGCCCACAGCTTGAATTGGGTGACGAAAATGTCGTGCGGCACCGGCACCGGCGCCCTTCCCTCACCCGGATTCCAGCCCCAGAGCACCAGTTTGTCCTCGGTGACGTGCTTGATCAGGGCCGCGAAATCACGGTCACCATTACTGGAGCGATCCTTGATCATCGCGCACAACTGGTCGGCCGGCAGCCCGATCCAGGCCATCTTGTGCGCCGCGGGCGGCAAGCTCCAGTGCGGCGCCCCCGGTGGTGTATGCGGCCCGTAGCTGGCGGGCGGATTGGCCTCGGCGTGACAGGTCGCGCAGGGCAAACCCGCTGCGCCCTTGCCGTCCATCCCGCGCACTACGCTCATGGCGTGGGGGATGCCTGCATCGAACTGCAACGGCGAATCGCCCGGGATATGACAGTTCTGGCAACGCGGACTTTGAAAGACCTTCTGCACCGTATCAAACGCCTTGATCGCTTCCTTATCGTCAGCAAACAGGTGCTCGGCATAGCTGACCAAGCCGATCAACACCACCGTCCCCAGAATCAGATGTCGTCTCATCTCACACCCCCGACAGTTGCAACGGCAGTTCCCGCAAGCGCTGCCCGGTCAGGGCGAACACCGCGTTGGCCACTGCCGGCGCCGTGGGTGGGACGCCGGCTTCGCCAATACCGCCGGACCGTTCAGTGCTTGGCACGATATGCACTTCGACCACCGGCATTTCGTTGAGCCGCAGCACCTGATAGTCGTGGTAATTGGATTGCACCACCTGACCGTCCTTGAACGTCAGTTTGCTGTGCAAGGTAAAGCCGAGGCCGAAGGTGATGCAGGACTCCATCTGCGCCGCGATGCTCATCGGGTTGACCGCAATCCCGCAGTCCACCGCGCACACCACCCGATGCACGCGGATTTTCAGGTTGTCCTGGGACACCTCAGCGACCTGCGCGACGTAACTGCCGAAAGACTCATGCACCGCCACACCCAAGGCATGGCCGTCCGGCAGTTCCGCCTTCCAGTTGGCTTTTTCGACGGCGAGGTTCAGAACACCCAAATGTCGCGGATGCGCCTTGAGCAAGGTTCGTCGGTATTCCACCGGATCCTTGCCAGCCGCCTCCGCCAGTTCATCAATCAACGACTCCATGACAAACGCCGTGTGGCTGTGCCCCACCGAACGCAGCCACAACACGCTGATGCCGGTAGTCGGCGAGTGCAGTTCCACCTGGTGATTGGCCAGGTCTTCAAGGTACGGGCTGTCGGCAACGCCTTCGACCGAGGTCTTGTCGATACCGTCCTTGACCATCGTCGCCTCCATCATGGTGCCGGCCATGATCGACTGACCGACCATCACATGCTTCCAGGCCACAGGCATGCCGCCAGCATCCAGGCCGATCCGTGCCTGATGCAGGAACGCCGAGCGGTAATAACCGCCGCGGACGTCATCCTCCCGGGACCAGACGGTTTTCACCGGCCCGCCTGCCGCCTTGGCGACCTGCACGGCTTCAGCGACAAAGTCCGAGGTCGGATTGGCCCTGCGACCGAAGCCGCCGCCGAGGAATTCGGTGTGGATTTCAACCTGCTCGGGTTTGAGCCCGGTGATCTTGCCCGCGATCATTTGATCCAGGGTCTGGAACTGCGTGCCGGTCCAGATCTCGCACTTGTCCTTGCTGATTTTCACCGTGCAATTGAGCGGCTCCATCGGCGCATGGGCCAGGTACGGCACGCTGTATTCGACATCGACGGTCTTGGCCGCCTTGCCCAGCGCGGCGGTGGTATCCCCGGCCTTGCTGGCAGAGACGCCAGGCGTGGTCGCGAGTTTGCGGAAGCTTTCCAGCAATTTCTGGCTGTCGAGGCCGGCATTCGGCCCCAGGTCCCACTCGACCTTCAGCGCATCGCGCCCCAGCTTCGCCGCCCAGTAATGGTCGGCAATCACCGCCACGCCGGTGGGCACCTGCACCACTTTATGCACGCCCGGCACGGCCAGCGCTTCGGCGCCTTCGAAAGATTTGACGCTGCCGCCAAACACGGGTGAGCGGGCGACCATGGCAGTCATCAAGCCATCGAATTGCACGTCCATGCCGAACTTGGCCCGGCCGGTGATTTTCTCCGGGGTGTCCAGGCGCTTGGTGGGTTTGCCGATCAGTTTCCAGTCCTTGGCCTCTTTGAACTTGATCGAAGCCGGATCCGGCACCGGCAGCTTGCCGGCGTCGTCCGCCAGTTCGCCGTAGGTCGCGCGATTGTCGCCGGCAATGACCACACCTGACTCGGTGTGAATCGCCGAGGGCGCGACGTTGAAACGCTTGGCGGCTGCGTCGACCAGCATCAGACGCGCTGCCGCGCCGGCCTGGCGATAACGATCGAACTCCATCCACGTCGAAGTCGAGCCGCCGGTGATCTGCATTCCGCCGAAACCCGCCATGCCGTAGTCAGCCGCCGAGGCGGGTGAATGTTCGACGCGGATTTTCGACCAGTCGGCGTCCAGCTCTTCTGCGATCAGCATGGTGAGGCCGGTCCAGATGCCCTGGCCCATTTCCGAGTGGCCGAGCAGTACGGTGACGACGTTGTCGTTGCCGATCCGTAAAAACGCATTGGGCGCAAACACGTTGCCTTCATTCTCCGCCCCCACGGCAAAGCGATGGGCGCCGGGAATGACGAACGCCACCACCAGACCTCCGCCCAACAGCGCGCTGCCCTTGAGAAAACCGCGACGTGACACCGGGTTGATGCTGTTCATGTTCAGACTCCCTTCAACGTGGCATCAATCGATCTCGGCGGCGCGTTTGACCGCGGCGCGGATCCTTGGGTAGGTGCCGCAGCGGCAGATATTGCCGGAGAGCGCCTGATCGATGTCGCTGTCGGTGGGTTTGGGGATTTTCGCCAGCAGCGCGGCGGCGGACATGATTTGCCCGGACTGGCAGTAACCGCACTGCACCACGTCGAGTTCGGCCCAGGCTTGCTGCACTGGGTGCGAACCATCCGTGGACAGGCCTTCGATGGTGAGGATTTTTTGCCCGTGGGCCACCGCGGTGGCGGGCGTGATGCACGAGCGCAGCGGCGCGCCGTCGACGTGCACGGTGCAGGCGCCACACTGGGCCATGCCGCAACCGAATTTGGTCCCGGTCAGGTGCGCGACATCGCGCAGGACCCAGAGCAGCGGCATGTCCGCGGGGACATCCAACTCCTGATCCTTGCCGTTGATATTCAGGGTCAGCATTGCGAATTTCCTCAGACTCACGGTGTTCTGAAGGGGCGTTGCTGTGACACGGAATGCCTACGCGCGCCTCCGGTTATCCCTACAGCTAAGCGCAAAATGCCGGGCGAGACCGGTTCATCGACCACCGGTCAAAAAAAGGCCACCTTGATGGGTGGCCTTGGAATGAGGTTTTGTAGTGATGGCGCTTGGGCGGCTAGCGGGCTTTTGTGCCTGGTGGGCATTTGTGGCGAGGGCGCTTGCTCCCGCTCGGCGGCGAAGCCGTCGCAAAACCAACACGGTTTTTCTGATGTACCGGGTTTGGAGGGCTTGGGGCCGCTTCGCAGCCCAGCGGGAGCAAGCTCCCTCGCCACAGCAGCTCCCTGGCCACAAAGATTGCGATCAGTAGTCGGTGGACACCGACACCTCGCGCCACGTCTGCAACTGATCAGCAACGAAGGCGTTCTTGGCTTCGATCGCCGCGACGCAATCACTGCCCAGCGGCAAGCGCAGCGGTGCCTTTTTTGCTTCCACCAGGATAATCATGGCCTGGGCGAGCTTGTCCGGGTCGCCCGGCTGGTTCAGGGTCACGGCCTTGGCAATTTTGCGCACCTCACCCGCCGTGCTGTCGTAGTCGGCAATCGTCGACGGGGATTCGACCAGGGAGTTACCCTCGAGGAATTCGGTCCGGAAGTATCCAGGCTCAACCACGGTGACTTTGACACCCACAGGTGCCAACTCGGCGTGCAACGCCTCGCTCAGGCCTTCGACGGCAAACTTGGTCGAGCAATAGACGCCAAACCCCGGCCCCGACGCGTAACCACCCACCGATGACAGGTTGATCACATGCCCACTGCGGGCGGCGCGCATGTATGGCAACACGGCCCGAGTGATGTTCAGCAAACCGAAGACGTTGGTTTCGTAGACGCGGCGTACTTCATCGGCGCTGGCTTCTTCCACCGCGCCCAGCAAACCAAAGCCGGCGTTGTTGACCAACACATCAATGCGCCCGAAGTGCTCGACGGCGGCCTTGGCGACCGCAACGCCTTGCGCTTCGTTGGTGACATCCAGGGACACGGCGAGCAACGCGGGTTGAGTGCCGAAACGTTGGGTGACGCTGCTGGCATCACGGGCGGTGGCCACCACGGCGTCGCCATTGGCCAGTGCAGCGGCCGCGATCCTGGCGCCGATACCACGGGAAGCGCCAGTGATGAGCCAGACACGTTTGAAGGTGTGGGAAGTGGTCATGAATCGAGTTCCTTGTTTGGGTTGGGGTGAGCACAAGGTACGCAGGAAGATTGGTCTGAAAAATGCCCTCGTGTTACAAGCACTATGAAACTGTCTTTCATAATGGCGCCGATATGAATCACGATCCTTTCGATGGCTTGACCGAGTTTCTGGCGGTGGCCGAGCACAAAAGCTTCACCCTCGCCGCCACCCGGTTGGCGGTGACGCCCACGGCGGTCAGCCACGCGATCAAACTGCTCGAGCGGCGCACCGGCGTGTTGCTGTTCCAGCGCACTACGCGCCGGGTGGCGTTGACCGAGGCTGGCGCCAGCCTGTTCGCCCGCTTGCGTCCGGCGGCCAGTGAAATCGACGAAGCCCTGGCGGTGCTCAGCGGTTTTCGCGACCAACCGATGGGCACGTTGCGCATCACCGCGCCACGCCTGTCCGGCGCCTTGTTGATCGAGCCGCTGATGCCGCTGTTTCGCCAGGCTTATCCGCAGGTCGGCCTCGACATTTCATTGGACGACGCCACAGTCGACTTGATGGAAAGCGGTTTCGATGCCGGGATCCGGCTGGGAGAGTCCATCGAGAAAGACATGATCGCCGTGCGCCTGACACCGGACCTGCAATGGTCGGTGGTGGGTTCGCCAGCGTACTTCGCCAAGGCCGGCAAACCGCTCAGCCCGGAAGAGCTGACCCGGCATGCGTGCATCGGCTTCCGCTTCGCCAGCTCCGGCAGCGCGCATCGCTGGGAGTTTCGCCGCGACGGGCGAGACTTCACGGTGGGCGTCGAGAGTGGCGTGCTCGTCAATGATCGCAAGCTACTGATCAGCGCCGCCCGAAACGGGCTCGGATTAGCTTACGCCTGCAACCTGGAGATCATCGACGAGCTGGCGAACGGTCAGCTGGAGCGAGTGCTGCAGCCGTTTGTGCCGCTGAGTTCGGGGTTGTACCTGTACTTCCCCAGCCGTACCCAGACTCAACCGAAACTGCGCGCTTTCATCGACATGGCCACGCAGTGGATCGCTGATCGCGGCGGCCTTGGGCATTAGAGTCTCGGCCTCAACAGGATGCCGGTGTAGTGCATGAGAAACAGGCCGAAAGCGCCGCTCCACAACAGCGCCGAGAGCCCAGCCCCCACCCGGAAAACGGTACCGGAAACACCCGGCTCGCACCGGTGATCGCCAGAAAGAAGGGTCGAACGCCGAGACTGAAAAGGGGTGCAGCGGCGAGTCTGCGCATCAGGCCAACGCCCTGACCAAACCTTTACTCAACCGATGCTGGGCCAGCAGGCGCATCACGTAGCCGATCTTGAGCAAGGTCGGCCCGACGATGGTCATGGCATGCATCATCACCAGCGCCACGATTGGCACATGGCCGCCGTAGAGATACGCGCCGTAGATGCCCGCCAAAAGCAGTGCCAGACCCGCGCCCAGCACGCGACTCGACAGGTTCAGAACGTTCTGAGGATTGTTGAAGAACTCGAACATTTTTCCGTACTCCTGAAGCAGTTCAGTTGTACGTTTTACGTATTAAGTCTCGTGCCAGTTTTTTAATCCTTACAAATCAGCGCCCTGAAGCCATATGAGTCATAACGACCATCCCCGCCAATGGTCTATATGACTCACACAGGTGTCATTTTGACTCATTCGCACACCAGGACCTGAGGGTAAATGTCGATCTACGGTCCAGCCAATCGACCACAAGCTGGCTACGCTGATAATCCAGCATGAATCACCCGTAGAGGAGCTTCATCATGCAACGCGTGCAAAAACTGACGCCCTGCCTCTGGTTCGACAATCAGGCCGAAGAGGCAGCGAAGTTTTACTGTTCGATCTTCGATCATTCGAAAATCACCGCCATCACTCACTACGGCAAGGCCGGCCAGGAGGTTCATGGCATGCCCGAAGGCTCTGTGATGACGGTCAGCTTCGAACTCGACGGGCAGCCCATGACAGGCCTCAATGGCGGCCCGGCGTTCACGTTCAGCGAAGCGATTTCGTTTCAGGTCAACTGCCAGACCCAGGAAGAAGTCGACTATTTCTGGGGCTCGCTTTCCGCCCATCCGCAGAACGAGCAGTGCGGTTGGGTCAAGGACAAGTTCGGCGTGTCCTGGCAGATCGTGCCGGTCGCCATGATGGACATGCTCAAAGACCCCGACACGAAGAAATCCCAACGCGCCATGCAAGCCATGATGCAGATGAAAAAGCTCGACATTGCCGCGTTGCGACGAGCCTTTGACGGCGAGAGCTAATACACTCCGTTGCTGGCCTGCCGAGGACATTGACGATGAAGCACACCGTTGCCAAAGACGCTGACACAGCACCCCGTTTCTGGCGAGACGATGCCCTGCCCTTCATCGAGGCCCGTTCCATCGCCGACGGCCGCGAGGTCTGCTACACCAGGCATTCCCACGAGCACTTTTCCATCGGTGCGATCACCGCCGGGCGCAGTACTTACCTTCATGAGCAAGCGCAGTTCCAGGTCAGCGCCGGCACCGTGGTGTTGATGAACCCTGATGATGTGCATGCCTGCAATCCGATCGACGACCAGCCGTGGTCATACTTGATGCTGTACGTCGAAACGCCCTGGCTGACCGATTTGCAGCGTCAGCTCGGCTTCAGCCAGGACTCCGCCTTCAGGCGGTTTTCCGTCACCCACACCCGCGATGGCAACCTGTTCGACGGCCTCAACAGCTTGTACGAAATACTGGTTGATCCCTGGCAGGACGTGTTGTGCAAACACAGTGCGGCGGTGGAGTTTTTTACCGATGTGCAACAGCGGCTAAACCCGGTCGATCAAGCGTTGCGCGAACCCAATTTCAAGCTGGAACGGGCCGCCGACTACATTCGTGACAACTGTACACACCCACTCAAGCTCGAGGATATTTGCGACGCGGCTCAACTCTCTCCGTCCTACCTGATTCGCGCCTTCAAGCACCATTACGGCATGACGCCCCATGCCTTTCTGGTCAACCGGCGTATCCAGTTCGCCCGTGATCAACTGCGCAATGGCAAGTTGATTGCGGAGGTAGCACTGGAAGCGGGATTTGCCGATCAGGCGCATTTCCAGCGGGTATTCAAACAGCATCTGGCAGCGACACCGGGACAGTATCGAGGCTAAGCACACCGTTGATAAAAAATGGGTTCAGTTTGCTGCACGGTCTCGATTGAGGTGAGTGACCCGGGGGCTAGGAAACCAGCAGATACACGGCACTCGCCCCCAGCAATAGCGCCATGACGCGGTTAAACAAGCGCATGCCTGCAGGGTTATTCAAATAACCCTGCAGGAAAGTTCCGGCATACGCCCAGCACCCCACCGACACGTAGCAAATCACCAGATACACCGCTGCAAACTGCCAGACCAACCGCGCCTCGCCGTCCGCGACGAAGGCGCCCATGCCCGCCACACACGCCAGCCAGGCTTTCGGGTTAAGCCATTGCATCACCGCGCCATACAGCATCGACGGTGCCCGGCGTGACTCTTTGGCGTCGATGCGACCATCGTCTGAAGCAAGCTTCCAGGCCATGAACAACAAAAACGCCACGCCCGCCAGTTGCACCACCTGTGTCAACGCGGGCCAGATGCGCAACACCTCATGCAGCCCCAGGCCCATCAACACCAGCAATAACACAAAGCCCAACGTGGCCCCGGCCACATGCCGCTGACTGGCGCGAAAGCCGAACTGCGCCCCCGAACTCAACGCGACAATGTTGACCGGACCCGGCGTTATCGACGCCACCAGGGCAAATGTGGCCATGGAGATAATCAGACTCATCGCACACCTTCTTCAATTCAGGAAAACCAGCGCCCAAGGTACTGAGCGCCCTGCCCTGCGTATTGAAGAAAACTGCCTAATCATCCTCATGCAACTTGATGCCCCGAGCGTGCAGCAGATGGGGCACGATCAACACCAACAGGGTCAGCGCGAGAAACGACGCGGCGATAGGTTGCGTCAGAAAGATCATCCAGTCACCTTCGCTGATGGACAACGCGTTGCGCAGCTGTTTTTCGGCCATCGGTCCCAGCAGCATGCCCACGATCACCGGCGCGACAGGGAAATCGAAGCGCCGCATCAGCACCCCGCCCCAACCGATTGCCAGCATCAGCAGCAGGTCGAACGAAGAGTGGCGCATGCCGTATACACCAATGGTGGCGAACACCAGAATGCCGGCGTTCAGGTACGGTCGGGGAATCTGCAACAATTTGACCCACAACCCCACCAACGGCAGGTTCAACACCAGCAGGATGACGTTGCCGATGTACAGCGAGGCGACAAGGGTCCAGACCAGATCACCCGAGGTCTGGAACAGCATCGGCCCCGGTTGCAGATTGTAGTTCTGGAACGCGGCCAACAGGATTGCAGCCGTGGCGGAAGTCGGAATGCCCAGCGTCAGCAGCGGCACCAGGGAACCGGTCGCGCTGGCATTGTTGGCGGCCTCGGGGCCGGCAACGCCTTCGATGGCACCCTCGCCCTTGCTGCCTGCAAACTCTTTGGGAAACTTGCTCAGTTTGCGTTCGGCCGAATAGGACAAAAAGGTCGGGATTTCAGCGCCACCGGCCGGAATGGAGCCGAAAGGAAAACCGATCAGAGTGCCCCGCAGCCAGGCGGGAATCGAGCGTTTCCAGTCGGCGCGCGTCATCCACAAAGACGTCAGCCGGTGCCGACCGGACGCTTCTTCTTTTTGATACAGCAAGCTGTACAACGCCTCGCCCACGGCAAACAAACCGACTGCCACGAGCACGACTTCAATGCCATCCACCAACTCCGGCACGCCCAGGGTGTAGCGGGCAATGCCCGAGGTCGAATCCAGGCCGATCAAACCAATCGTCAAGCCAATCCCCAGCGAGACGAAACCCCGCAGCATCGAAGCGCCGAGCACTGCCGACACCGTCGTGAAGGACAGCACCAGAATCGCAAAATACTCCGCCGGACCAAACTTCAGTGCCAACGTGGCAACGATGGGCGCAAACAAGGTGAGCAGGACCGTCGCGATGGTGCCGGCGACAAACGACCCGATAGCCGCCGTCGCCAGGGCCGGCCCTGCCCGTCCGTTTCGGGCCATGAGGTTGCCTTCCAGGGCCGTGACCATGGACGACGATTCCCCGGGGGTATTGAGCAGGATGGACGTGGTCGAGCCGCCGAACTGAGCGCCGTAATAGATCCCGGCGAACATGATCAGCGCCCCCGTGGGGTCGACCTTGGCCGTGATCGGCAACAGCAGCGCAACGGTCAGCGCCGGTCCGATCCCCGGCAACACACCGATGGCCGTGCCGAGCAGGCAGCCGATGAATCCCCACATCAGATTGATCGGGGTCAGCGCGGCGGCGAAACCGATGGCCAGGCTTGAGAGAATATCCACCGTGCTTTACCTCCTCAGATCCAGGCGTTGATCAGGGGCGGAAGGGACACGCCGAGCCCGGCGTTGAACAGCCAGTAAATCGGCAGCGTCAGGGCAATGCCGATGGCGAGGTCGCGCACCGGGCGACGACTGCCAAACCCCCGGGCCGAACAGGCGAACAACAACCCCGCCGACAGCACGAACCCGATGAGGTTGATCAGCACTGCCACGCCCACCAGGCCCGCGGTCACCCAGGCAGCCCCGAGTTTGCCGCCGGGCAGCGCCTTGGCAGACTCGTCTTCGTGATCGGCCAATTCGCGAAAACCACCGGTGACGGCCTGATAACACAGCAACAGACCGACCACACCGAGGAACACTGCTAATGCGTAGGGATAGACGTGAGCGCCGAGGATGACGAAACCCATTTCCTCAGGAAAGCGGTTGGCGCCGAGCGCCAACACTGTACTGATGGCGACCACACCGAGGCCGATCGCCAGTTGCACCGGCAGGATTCTACGAGTCGGGTTCATTTCGCAATCAACCCGACCTCGACCAGCATCGCACGCAACCGCACGTGTTCTTCGTCGACGAATTTGCCGAACTCATCGCCGGTCAGAAGGTTGGGCGCCCATTTATTGGTCTCGACATTGGCTTTCCAGCCGTCGCTGGCGGCGGCGGCCAGCACGGCGTCCGTCACTTCCTTGCGCTGCTCGGGTGTGAGGCCCGCGGCACCGTAAACACCGCGCCAGTTGCCGATAGTCACGTCGTAACCACTCTCTTTGAGCGTTGGCGCGTCGATGCCGGCAATGCGCTCGGGCGCGCCGATGGCGAGCACCCGGAACTGGCCGTTGCGGATGTATTGGCCCAGTTCGGCATAACCTCCGGTGATCACCTTGATCTGGCCTCCGAGTACCTGCGCCACCACTTCGCCCCCACCCGCGAACGCCACGTAGTTCACCTTGTTAACGGGGATTCCCATTTTGCCGGCCAGGTCGGCGATCCCGATGTGATCAATCGACCCCTTGGAACCTCCGCCCCACGTGATGCTGGAGGGTTTGTCCTTGAAGGCTTTGAGCAAGTCCTCCAGGGTTTTGAACTCGGACTCCTTGCGTACGGCAATGACGTTGTATTCGGTGAACAGCCGGGCAACCGGTGTCACGTCCTTCAAGGTGATTTGCGGTTTGTTCTGTTCAATACCTGCGACCATGATCGCCCCGACCACCAGCAGCGCATTCGGGTCGCCCTTGGTGCTGTTGGCAAATTGCGCCAGCCCGAGCGTACCGCCAGCGCCGCCCTTGTTCTCGAAGGTGACGGATTTGGCCGCCTTGGCCTCGACCAGGGCTTTGCCCAGATCCCGTGCGGTCTGGTCATAGCCGCCACCGACCGAGCCAGGGGCCATGAACTTGACGGTGTCCAGCGCAAACGCCGGTGCCGCGAGCGCGGCAGCGGTGACGGCAATTGCCATGAAGCGGCTTGATCGACGGAGCAAGGCAAGCATAGGGACTCTCCCGATATTATTTTTGTGGGGTGCCGATTGAATCGCGCTCAGGAGCAAACCCTGCTCTCTGAACATGCGTCTGTGAACAAGCGTAGGTCATGGTTGTGGTTATGGGTGTGTGGCTAGCGAAGTGATCACACCCGGGCAATGACTTCGCTACGTGTACGCCCCGACCACCCGCTTCACTTTCTCCAGTGCCACGGCAAGTGCGCCCAAGTCCACCGAACCCAGCGCCAGGCGGATCGCATGCGGCACATGGACAGAAGTCGCAAACGGTTCGGCGGTCGAGACCGCCACCTGCTCGCGCATCAATGCCATGGCAATCTGGTCGGCCCGTGCGTCTTCCGACAAGGGCAGCCAGATAAAGTAGGAGGATGGATGGCGCACGAAGTGCAGGCCGGCCAGGTGCTGATCGGCCACGGCCTGGCGGGCCTGTGCGTCTGCACGTTTTTGCGCTTCGAGCTGGCTGACGGTGCCGTCATCGATCCACGCACACGCAATCGCCGTCATCACCCCGGGGGTATTCCAGGTAGTCGCCCTGATCGTGCGCTCCAGTGCGGGCACGGTTTGCAGGGGCGCAGCGACGAATCCGACGCGTAGCCCGGTGGCGACGCTCTTGGAAAAGCCTGAAACGTACACCGTTCTTTCGGGGGCCAATTGTGCGAGCGGTGGCAGCGAGTCTTCGGCCAGGAACGCGTAGGCAGCGTCCTCGATGATGTGCAGGTCATGCTGGCGCGCAATCGCCACCAGGCGTTCACGCTGATCGGCGGCCATCACCCATCCCAGCGGATTGTGCAGCGTCGGCATGGTGTAGACGGCTCGCACCGATCGGATCCGGCAGAGCTTTTCCAGCGCCTCCAGATCCGGCCCGGTGTCGGTCCCGGGAATGGGCACGACTTCCAGATGCAGCGTTTCAGCCAGCACCTTGAACCCTGGATAGGTCAAGGCGTCGGCCGCGATCACGTCCCCCGGTTGCAGCAGCGCCATCAACGCCACCGTCAAACCATGCTGCGCGCCACTGACGAGCAACACCTGCTCGGCCTGTACCGTCAGCCCGCGCACCTCCAGATGGCGCGCGACCGATGCCCGCTCATGCAGGCGCCCCGCGTGCGGTTGATAGCGCAGATGGGATTCCAGGTCACCCGACAATGCGAGCTGACGCAAGGCATTGCGCAGCAGATCGGCCTGCCCCGGTACCGAGGGATAGTTGAAGTTGAGGTCGATCATCCCCGCCGCCACGCTGGGCTGATGAATGCCCAGGCTGGGCGGCAGCGAAGTCTCCCGGACGAAAGTCCCGCGCCCCGTTTCGCCACTGACGAGGCCCATGGCCTCCAGCTCTGCATAGACCCGGCTGGCAGTGACCAAGGCCAAGCCATGGCTGGCGGCGAGCAAACGGTGAGTCGGCAGGCGCGTACCGGGCGGCAAACGCCCTGAGCGGATATCGGCTGCGAAGGCGTCCACCAGCGACTTGTACCGGGAGCGAGGCATAGGGAAATGTATCCATGACAATTTTTTGATTGTATCGATAGTCGGTCATACGATGCGCTGAACGCAACCCCGCCCCTTGAGTGGACGCCAAATGGAACGCACATCGAAGCTGCAAAACCCGACCGTGGAAAAGAACACCAGCGGGTTGATCAATGGACTCATCGGCGTCCTGATCTTCAGCGGTTCGCTGCCCGCGACACGGGTGGCCGTCCTGGAATTCGAGCCGGTCTTTCTGACCGTCGCCCGAGCCACCATCGCCGGCGTGCTGGCGCTGTGCATGTTGTGGCTGTTCAAGGAAAAGCGCCCTGCGCGCCACCAGATGCTGCCCTTGGTCATCGTCGCGCTGGGCGTGGTGGTCGGGTTTCCGCTGCTGACGGCGCTGGCGCTTCAATATGTGACGTCCGCGCACTCCATTGTCTTCGTCGGCATGTTGCCGCTCGCGACCGCCGCGTTCGGGGTGTTGCGCGGCGGCGAGCGTCCCCGGCCGGCCTTTTGGTTCTTCTCGGTCCTGGGCAGCCTGCTGGTGGTCGGGTTCGCCGTTTCCCAGGGGCTCACCGCTTCGCCGGCCGGCGACATCCTGATGTTACTTGCCATTCTTGCCTGCGGCCTCGGTTACGCCGAAGGGGCAAAGCTTTCCAAAACCCTGGGCGGCTGGCAGGTGATTTCCTGGGCGCTGGTAGTGTCACTGCCGATCGTGGCGCCACTGACCTGGTGGCTGACGCCCTCTTCGTTCTCGGGCATCAGCGCACCAGCCTGGTTGAGCCTGGCGTATGTGTCGCTCTTCAGCATGCTGATCGGCTTCGTATTCTGGTATCGCGGATTGGCCCAAGGGGGGATTGCAGCCGTTGGGCAGCTGCAGCTGCTACAGCCGTTTTTTGGATTGGCGCTGGCGGCTACGCTGCTTCACGAGCAGGTTAGTCTCGGCATGCTCGGAGTTACTGTTGCGGTGATTTTGTGTGTGGTGGGTGCGAGGAGGTTTGCGAGGTAGACCGACGGTGCCCGGCGAAACCGGCCGGTCTTGTGGCCAACAACCCCCCCAGTGATTGGCAGACCACTGGGGGTTCTTCGCGTTTGAAACGCACGAGTCGCTGCTATGCCACTTCTGGCCCTGATGAACAGCCAAACATCCGTTAGCCACTCACCACAGCAAGCGGCACCTACTTGGGCAGATCAATCTTATCCAACACCCGGTTCGCCGTGATCTCCGCCGTCATGATGCTGTTGGATATACCCAGCAACGCGTAACGCGATTCACCCTCCAGATGATCCACCAACTGATGGACCATCACATCGACCGAGGCCAGGGTCTCGACCAGATAAACCGCCAGGGTTTCGGCCGAGGCCTCGGGGTCTACGGAAAACAGGGTGCTGCGTATTCGCGGGATAGCTTTGATATCGGCATTCGACGGGAAGTGGAAGTCGAGCGCTCGCTCGGCGGCTTCGTTGAGCTTTTTGGAATCGGCGGATTCGTAGGGGGAAACGTCGTCGGTTCCCGGGGGATTGGGTGTGGCCTTGAACATTGTGATGCTCCTTGATTAGTGGAGCTGCCACCATTCGCGGTCAAACGAATGAAGGTGGCAGCTGTACGCGGGTTGACCGACCGGAAATCAAGGAATCCGGCACACCCGAAGATGTCCCGCGCACAGCCACCGCAAAAAAGCCGGAAACTTTTCTTGGGCACTGGTGCGCCTTGATTGAGTCGGACGGTCAAATCCGGACGCTGAATTGGCAGCGACCCGGAAACGATAGAGCCCAGGCCCAAGGCGCACAAGCCGGCGGATTCTGGCGCAGCCGTAGGCAACGGCGCAAGGATTTGTAGCTTTCAGGAAGTAAACCCGACGGGTTTTAAACAAGCGCCCGCAAATCATGTTGAATAAGCAGGCGCGCACTCACGACAAACAACAAAAGTGTACGGCGACTTGCGTCCATCGCTGTACGGGGAAAGCCCCCCGCCGGCCATGATAAAAATAGCGCTCTCGTTACCGGAGACCTGTCATGGACCTCGCCACGCTCACGCTGTTTATCCCCGCCTGCTTCGCCCTGAACATGGCGCCGGGCCCGAACAATCTGCTGTCGGTCAGCAACTCGACCCGCTACGGCTACCGCATCTCCTGCGTGGCCGGGATCGGGCGGTTGCTGGCGTTTGCCGGGATGATTGCCTTGGCATCGGCCGGGTTGGCGGTGGTGCTGCAAACGTCCGAGTTGCTGTTCTACGGCATCAAGATCGTTGGCGCGGCGTATCTGTTTTACCTCGCATGGCAATTGTGGCGCGCCGATCCGGGCGTCGAAAAAGCCGCGACGGGTGCGTCGGTCGGCGTGTTGGCGCTGGCGCGACAGGAGTTTCTGGTGGCGGCCGGCAACCCCAAGGCGATCCTGATCTTCACTGCATTCCTGCCGCAGTTCGTCGACCCGACCCGCGCCGTGACGCCACAGTTTGCGTTGCTCGGCGCGTTGTTCCTGATGCTGGAATGGATCGCCATCAGCGCCTACGCCTACATGGGCCTGCACATGCGCCGCTGGTTTGCCGAGCCCCGGGGCAAGCGGCTATTCAACCGTTGCTGCGCGGGGTTGTTGTCGGCGGCGGCTTCGGTGCTGTTGATGGCGCGTCGGGCATGAGTTCCTGGGGTTGACGGGATGCAGCGCAGGTTCAAACTGCGCTGCATCACTAATCAATACTCGCCGAGCCTCGAATGAACCTGAACGTTGTCTATGCCCTGAGCGCAGCCGCGCTGTTTGGGGCGAGTACGCCGCTGGCCAAGGTGTTGGGCCTGGACGTCTCGCCGATCCTGCTGGCTGGATTGCTGTATCTGGGGAGCGGGCTGGGCTTGACCCTCGTCAGGCTGATCCGCGACCGGGGCTGGCAGCCCAGCGGCCTGAAAGCGTCTGAATGGCCCTGGCTGATCGGTGCCATCGTGTTTGGCGGCGTGCTGGGGCCGGTGGCGCTGATGTTTGGTTTGACCCTGACCTCCGGCGCCACGGCCTCGCTGATGCTCAACCTCGAAGCGGTACTGACTGCCGTGTTGGCGTGGGTCGTGTTCAAGGAAAATGCAGACCGACGCATCGTCGCCGGGATGCTGGCCATTGTCGCGGGTGGATTGCTCCTGGCGTGGCCGCACGATTCGGCTCAGCCACAAGGCTGGATCGGGCCACTGGCGGTCGCACTGGCCTGCGCCTGTTGGGCGATCGATAACAACCTCACGCGCAAGGTGTCGGCCTCGGATGCCGTGTTCATCGCCGGGATCAAGGGGCTGGCCGCAGGGTTGGTGAACTGCTCGCTGGCGTTGCTGCTGGGGGCAAAACTGCCGCACATCACGGTAATCGGGCCGACGTTGATCGTCGGCTTCCTCGGCTACGGCATCAGCCTGGTGTTGTTCGTGCTGGCGTTGCGCGGGCTGGGCACTGCACGTACGGGCGCCTACTTTTCCACGGCGCCTTTTCTCGGCGCCGCCATCGCCCTCCTGCTGTTCGGTGAGACGGTTTCCCTGACCTTCTGGATTGCGTCGCTGCTGATGGGCCTGGGCGTCTGGATACATCTCAGGGAGCATCATGCCCATGAGCATCAGCACGTGGCACTCACCCATGGCCATCGGCACGTGCATGACGAGCATCATCAACATGAGCATTCGTTCGAGTGGGACGGGACCGAGCCGCACAGCCACGAACATCAGCACACGCCGATCCGCCACAGCCATCCACACTTTCCGGACATTCATCACCGACACAAGCATTAGCGGGGGGAAAGTGCGTTGGTTTTGGTCGCGAGCCTGTCGATAACAAAGACTCTTCGGAATTCGCCGACACAAAAGCCATTGGGGACTGGCCGGCCCGTCGCGGGTGCATGGCACCGCACGTCGAACCGAAAATCGAATGGGACCGCATCGCCCCCCCTGTAACGAGTCAGCGAAATTCCCTGTCGATTTTCCGGTGGAGACGTCGCCCAACGCGCCTTATGCTCAGCCCATGAACCTACAAAACGCTTTGCTTCCGCCCCACGCCGAGATGGTTCGCGCCATGCTCGAACGAGACACCGCCTACGAGGGGGTGTTCTTTACTGCCGTGAAGACCACCGGAATCTTCTGCCGCCCCAGTTGCACGGCGCGCAAGCCCAAGCCGGAGAACGTCGAGTTCTTCGCCCACGCCGATGAGTGCATGTCGGCGGGCTATCGCGCTTGCCTGCGCTGCAAACCGCTGGACGCCGCGGCCATTGCGCCGGACTGGGTGCAGGGGCTGCTCAAATCGGTGGACAACGATCCCGACCTGCGCTGGACCGATGCCCAGTTATTGGCAGAGGGCATCGAGCCGCTGAAACTGCGCCGCTGGTTCAAGCAGCATTTCGGCATGACCTTCCACGCCTGGCTGCGCACCCGACGCCTGGGGATGGCGTTGGGCGGTATCAAACAGGGCGATTCCATCGACAATGTGGCGTTTGACTCGGGCTACGAATCCCTGAGCGGTTTTCGCGATGCGTTTCAAAAATCCTTTCACACCACGCCGGGCCGCGCGGCCAACAGCGAGCCGCTGTTGTTCACGCGCCTGACCACACCGCTTGGGCCGATGATCGCCATGGCCGAACGCCGTGGGCTGGTGCTGCTGGAGTTTCTGGATCGACCAGCACTGACCCGGGAAGTCGAAGAACTGCAGAAGCGTTATGGCTATGCCGTGGCGCCGGGACACAACGCCCATTTGCAGCAGATTGAAGCCGAGCTGACCCAGTATTTCGCCGGAAAACTCACTGAATTCACCGTCGCACTGCACTTGCCCGGCAGCGAATTTGCGCGGCAGGTCTGGGCTGAACTGGCGAAGATCCCCTACGGCCAGACCAGCACCTACGGCACCATCGCCGCAACACTGGGCAAGCCCGGCGCCAGTCGCGCCGTGGGCCTGGCCAACGGGCAGAACCGTCTTTCGATTGTATTGCCCTGCCACCGGGTGATCGGTGCAGACGGCTCGTTGACGGGCTATGGTGGAGGGCAACCGCGCAAGGCGTTTTTGCTCCGGCTGGAAAAAGCCGCGGTGCAGCTGACCGGACAACTCGCATTCTGATCCCCTGATTTTCTGCAAACGTCATAAGGAACGACATTCGATGGACACTCGATTTCATCAACTGCACCACGACGGCTTGTTGATTCTGACCAACGTCGCCGACGCCACCGGGGCGCGCATCGTCGAGCAACTGGGCTGCAAGGCCGTGGCCACCAGCAGCGCGGCGGTGGCCTGGGCGCATGGATATGCGGACGGCAATGCCCTGCCCCTCGAACGCCTGATATCGACCGTCGAGTCCATCGCCCGGGTGATCTCGGTGCCGTTGACCGTCGACATCGAGGCCGGTTATTCCGACGACCTGACGCGGGTGGCCGAAGTCGTTGATGCGGTAATCGCGGCCGGTGCGGTGGGGATCAATATCGAGGACGGTGCCACTGCGCCAGAGCTGCTGGTGCGCAAGATCGAAGTCGCCCGGCAGGTGGCCGATCGGCGCAAGGTGAAGCTGTTCATCAATGCCCGCACCGACGTGTACTTAAGGGGCCTGGTGCCTGCCGAAGACCGCGTCGCCGAAACGCTCAAGCGTGCCGCGTTGTATCAGGCGGCGGGGGCTGACGGGCTGTTTGCGGCGGGCGTCACGGCGGAGTATGAAATCGCAGCGCTGTGCCAGGGCACACCGCTGCCGGTGAATGTGCTCGGGTTGCCGGGATTGCCATCGCCTGAAGCGCTGCAAGCACTCGGCGTGCGACGCCTGAGTGCCGGCTCGGGCATCGCCGAATTTCTGTATGGCGCCATGGCGTCCCTGGCCAAAGGTTTTCTGGAAACTGGCAAACTCGACAGCAGCCACCTCAAGGCCTTCACGTATGGGGAAATCAATGCCCTGCTGAAACCTGCCGGGAACGCTTGATCGTCATGCCCGATCCCTATCTGCCCGCGACCGGGTTTCTGTCATCAATCGATGACGACTGGCGGCGCCACATCGCCGCCGTTGGCCCCTGCCTGCATGAGCCCCACGCAGCTCGCGATCCTTATGAATCGCTGGTGCGGGCGATTGCCTATCAGCAACTGCACGCCAAGGCCGGGGATGCGATTATCGGCCGGCTGCTGGCGTTGTTTCCGGCGACGACGTTTCCAAGGCCTGAGCAGATTCTGGCGACAGGCTTTGATCCACTGCGCAGTTGCGGGTTTTCCGCGGGCAAGATCGCGACCATTCAAGGGATTGCGCAGGCGGCTCTGGACGGTGTCGTACCGGATTACGCCACCGCACTGGCGATGGACGATGAGGCGCTGATCGAGCGGTTGATTACCTTGCGCGGGGTTGGCCGCTGGACGGTCGAGATGCTGCTGATTTACAGCCTGGAGCGACCGGATATTTTGCCGGCGGATGACTTTGGGGTGCGTGAGGGGTATCGCCGGCTGAAGGGTCTGGAGGTGCAGCCGACGCGTAAGCAGATGGTGGAGATTGGCTTGGCGTGGCGTCCGTATCGGACGGTGGCTTCCTGGTATTTGTGGCGGATGACCGGCAAGTAGACCGCGTCATCGTTCATCGCCAGCAGGCTGGCTCCCACACTGGAGCTCGAGTGTTCACAAAACCCCTGTGAGAGCGAGCCTGCTCGCGATGGCGATTTCACACTCACCCCATCACCCAAAGCCAATCACAACCCGGATTTCAACCGAGTAAACGCCCGAATCAGCGCCCGGTTGAACGCCTTGCCATTGTCATTCTTGCTATACAACGAAGCCCTCACCTGCGCCGACGGATACGTCCCTGGATCGTTACGAATCGCCGGATCAATCAACCCATCCGCCGCCGTAATCGCATTGGCGTAGTGAATGGTGTCCGTGATCGGCGCAATCACTTCGGGTGTCATCAGGTAATCCATCAACGCCAGCCCGGCCTCGGGGTGCGGTGCATCCTTGGGAATGACCATGGCGTCAAACCAGATCAACGTGCCCTCCTTTGGTATCCGGTAACTGAGCTTGAACGGTTTGTTCGCCGCCTCGGCCTGCCCGGCCGCGATGGCCACGTTGCCGTTCCACGACATCGCCACGCAGGTATTGCCGTTGGCCAGATCGCTGATGTTCAGGTCATTGTCGAAGTAGCGGATGTACGGCCGGATCTTCGCCAATTGTTGTTCGGCCAGTTTCAGGTCATCGAGGTTCTGGCGGTTGATGTCCAGGCCCATGTACTTCATGACCGCGGCAAACACCTCGTTCGGGTCGTTGAGCAGACTGACCCCGCAATCGGCAAATTTCGACACCACGGCCGGGTCGAACAGCATCGCCCAGCTGTCCCGTGGCGCATCGGGCAAACGCTGTTTGATCGCCTCTTCCTGATAGCCGACCCCGGTAGTGCCCCAGGCGTAGATCCCGGCATAACGATTGCCCGGATCGAACGCCGCCATGTGCTGGCGGAACTCTTCGCCGACGCCAGCAAAGTGCGGCAGCCGTTGCAGGTTCAGTGTTTGAATCGCCCCGCTCTGGATTGCCCGGGACAGGTGCTGCCCCGCCGTCAGCACCAGGTCATAACCGCTGCGGCCGGTCAGCAGTTTGGTCTCGGCAGTTTCAAGGGAGTCGAAGTGATCGACCACCACATGGATGCCGGTTTTCTTCTCGAAATTGGCCAGGGTATCCGGGGCCAGGTATTCGCCCCAGATGTACAGGTTCACCACCGGTTTCGCGGTGTCGGCGGCCTGCACACACATGGGTGCAAGCACCAGCAATAACGCTTGAGTCAGTTTGTGCAGGCCCATGATTAAACTCCCTTCCTGTTATTGGCGGGGGCGGCGTATTGCGGCATGGTGATGCACGCGACGTTGCCGCCACCGAGGAGGATTTCCCGGGAGTTTTCGATGCCGACAATTGTGTGCTGCGGGAACAATTCGGCCAGCGTCGCCTGCGCCGCCTGATCGTTGCGATCACCAAACAGCGGCACCACGATCGAGCTGTTGCCGGCGTAGTAGTTGATGTACGACGCGCAGATTTGGGTTCCGGCCTGACGGGTATGGGTGCTGTCTTGCTGGTCCAGGCCTTCGGCTTCTTCAGCGGTCCACTCCAGCACATCCGGTTGCGGCAGCTTGTGCACGATCAACTCGTGGCCACGGCTGTCGCGGGTGCTGCGCAAAATGTCGTAGGCCTCTTGATAGATTTCCCACTGCGGGTCATCGCGATTATCGGTCCATTGCAGCACCACTTCGCCGGGGCGCACGAAGCAGGCGAGATCGTCGACGTGGCCGTCGGTTTCGTCGAACTTGCAACCCCGTGGCAGCCAGATGATTTGCTCGGCACCGAGGTAATCGGTCAGGCGACGGGTCACTTCTTCCTTGCCCAGATGTTGGTTGCGATTGCGGTTGAGTAGGCATTGCTCGGTGGTGAGGATGCTGCCCTGGCCGTCACTCTGGATCCCGCCCATCTCGGCAATCAACGGCGCGCGATAACGGTCGAAACGCTCGATTTCGAGGATCTTGCTGGCGATCTGATCGTCCTTGTCCCACGGGTAGTACAACCCGCCGTCGAGACCGCCATAGGCGTTGAACTCGAAGTCGACGCCGCGCACTTCACCGCTGTCGTCGTTGACCACAAAGCACGGGCCACTGTCGCGGAACCAGGTGTCGTTGCAGGTCATTTCCACCACGCGAACCTCAGGCGGCAACTGGCGGCGAGCGGTGGCGAACTGGGCGGCGGAAGCACACACCGTCACGGGTTCGCTCTGGGCAATGGCGGTGACGATCTGCACCCAGACTTTCTGCGCAGGCTTGGCACCGTTGCGCCAGACGTCAGTACGTTCCGGCCAGCCGAGCCAGCAACCGGCCTTGGTTTCGAATTCGCCGGGCAGGCGGAAGCCGTCGAGTTTCGGGGTGGAATCGAGCAAACGTGCCATGGTCAGACCTCATCAGCGGGGATTGGAATGACCACAGGCTAAGGTCGTCGGCGCCCTCCTCGCCAACGATGATTATTTCGGAATACTTGAATTCAACTCATCAATCGATCAGCTGATCGTTGAACCACTCCAGCATCTGCGCCACGGCCGGACGCTCCAGACGCACCCGCTCACACACCAGTGCATATTGCCCGAGCGCGGTCATGCTGGCGGTGAATGGCCGGACCAGACGACCGCTGAGCAAGTCTTCCTGAACCGTCAGATTGTCGCCCATGGCCACGCCCTGCCCTTGCGCCGCCGCTTCCAGCGCCAGGCCCGCGTGGGCGAAATACAGTTGGCGTTCGGGACGCTGATCGCCGGCATGACTGGTGAGCCAGGCGGTCCAGGTCTTGCCGTCCTGATCGTCGTGCAGCAGGCAATGGCGCGCCAGGTCCTTCGGGGTTTTCAGGGTGCCTTGGTTGAAGAGGCCGGGGCTGCACACCGGGAAAAATTGCAACGCCGGCAAGGGACGGACGAAGTACGCGCTGCTGTCGACCGGGCCCGTTCCATACGTGATCGCCAGGTCGATGTCCTCCCCCGGCGCCGTGGCGTCGATCGGTTGTTCGTAGAGGTGCAGCGTGATGTGCGGATAGCGCGCGTAGAAGTCCGTGAGCCGACTCATCAGCCACTTTTGCGCCAGCTCGGCGGTGACCGCCAGGCGCAACACCGCCAACGACGACGGGTCGCGCAATTCATCGCAGGCCTCGCCGATCAGTTCGAAGGCGTGCTGCAGGCTTTGCATCAATCGCCCCGCGGCCATGGTCGGGCGGATTTGCCGACCTTCGCGGATGAACAAAGAGACGCCCAAGTGCTCTTCGAGCTGACGGATCTGATGGCTGACGGCGCTGTCGGTGACGCACAGCTCGGCGGCGGCCCGGCCGAAATGCGCGTGGCGGGCGGCGCATTCGAAGGTTCTGAGTGCTGCTAAGGAAGGCAGTCGTCGCATGAATTCAGCCCCGGTGATGAAGGCGACCATGCTGCCTTGGGCATGGGTGGGCGTCCAGCGGGACCGCGCTATCGTTCTTCGCGAGCAGGCTCACTCCTACAGGGGAATGCATTTCAACTGTAGGAGCGAGCCTGCTCGCGAAGGCGGCACATTCACCACAAATCCTGCGGCCCATCACCCTCCCTTATCCACCATGACATCCCCCAAAACCCGGCGCATGTTGGTGTCTCAACCGGAGGGATTCGACATGCTCGACGCACTCAAACACATCAATTCAACCTCAGCCTTCAACCGCTGGGCAGGCTTCGAAGTGACCGCAGCCGCGAGCGGTGAAGCCGAGCTGACCCTGGCTTTTCGCGAGGCCGACATGGCGCAATACGCAGGCTTTCTGCACGCCGGCCTGATCGGCGCGCTGCTCGACACGGCCTGCGGATTCGCCGCCGGGACGGTTGCCGGCAACGTGCTGGCTTCACATTTTTCGGTCAACTGCCTGGCACCCGCCATTGGCGAAGTGTTCATCGTGAGGGGCCGGGTGGTGAAGGCCGGCAAAAAGCAGGTGTTTGCCCGCGCCGAGTTGTTCGCGCAAACCGGCGACCAGCTGAAGCTGGTGGCGACCGGTGATGCGATTCTGGTGCCGGTCGACGTCCGCTGACGGTCTAGGCTGTCTGGGGTAAACCCAACCCTTGTCGGAGGTTCCCATGCAGCTCGAAGGTTCCTGCCATTGCAGCGCTGTGTCGTTCAGTTTGACCAGCGCCCACCCCTATCCTTATCAGCGTTGCTACTGCTCGATCTGCCGCAAGACTCAGGGCGGTGGCGGTTACTCGATCAATATTGCCGGTGATGCCGCCAGCCTGAAAGTCCGCGGCCGCAAGCACATCGCGATTTATCATGCACGACTCAAGGACGAAGGCGACAAACGCGCCCACAGCAGCAGCGCCGAACGGCATTTCTGCAGCCTTTGCGGATCAGGTTTGTGGCTGTTCAGCCCTGAGTGGCCGGAGCTGATCCACCCGTTTGCCTCGGCCATCGACACGCCATTGCCGGTGCCACCGGAACACACGCACTTGATGCTCGGCTCCAAGGCGCCGTGGGTGGAAGTCGAGGCGCATCCTGCAGACCAGCAATTCGACGTCTATCCCGAGGAGTCCATCGCCCAATGGCATGAGCGCCTGGGTTTGAGCCGCTAAAGCCGCTTCACAGTCTTTGACAGTTTCCCGACAAAGCTCTCAAAGATTGCCGCCCGGCGGCCGCCTAGCATGGGCGCATCCAACCTCCCCTCGGGTGCTCCCATGTTACGTTCGATGTGTCTGTCGTTGACTTCGTTTTGCCTGCTGCTTCCCACCGACTCATTACGCGCTGAAGACTGGCAATACACCTTGCGCGCCGGTGCCGCCAGCGCGCCGCGGTACAGCGGCAGCGACGAGCGCGTAGTGGCGCCGCTGCTGGGCGCCAAGGTTATCAGCCCCTATGGCCTCTTTCTGGACACGGAAAAGGGTTTGGGCTGGGCTTTTGATGAGGACGACTTCGGCCTGAGCGTGTACATCGGCGCGAGCGATGTGCGCAAGGATCGCAAGAGCGGGTTCAAAGGCTCGGACGAGCTCAACGGCATGGGCTCGATCAAGTCGCGGCCGGCGTTGGGTCTGGACGGCACTTACCACATGGGCCCGATCATTCTCGGGGCCCGTTTCGAGCATGCGCTGGAAAAGGACGATGACGATCACGACACCGGTTCATCCTGGAATCGCCTGAAGCTGAGCATCAGCGCACCGTTTTATGAGGGTGACTACGGCAAGGTCGTGGGCAGCCTGAACAGTCAGTTTGGCGACAGCCATTACGTGCGCACCTGGTATGGCGTCAGTGCGGCGCAGGCTTCGCGCAGCCGGTTCAGGGCGCATGACACTCGCGGAGGTTTGGTGAGTCGAGGGGCGGAGTTGAGCTGGTCGATGCCGATTGATGATCAGTGGAGTGTGTCGACGGTGCTGGCCGCGCAGTATCTGGCAGGTGATGCCGCCGACAGTCCGATTGTCGAGCGGCGCATGCAGACCTCTTTGGCTGGGCAGGTCGTGTACACCTTTTAACGATCCGGTGTTGCGGATGGCCCCATCGCGAGCAGGCTCACTCCTACACTTGGAATGCATTCCCTTGTGGGAGACTTCGGTGGGTGGGCAGGTCGTGTACACCTTTTAGCTCTTCGGTGGTGCGGATGGCCCCATCGCGAGCAGGCTCGCTCCCACACTTGGAATGCATTCCCCTGTGGGAGACTTCGGTGGGTGGGCAGGTGGTGTACACCTTTTAGCTCTTCGGTGGTGCGGATGGCCCCATCGCGAGCAGGCTCACTCCTACACTTGGAATGCATTCCCCTGTGGGAGTGAGCCTGCTCGCGATGGGGCCGGTGAGATCAACGCAATCAATCCAGATGCGCCCACGTCATGCGAAACGACGCCCCACCCCAAGGCGAATCCCCCACTTCCACCTGCCCGCCATGGGATTGCGACACCCGCCGCACCAACGCCAACCCCAAACCAAACCCACCTGTGCGGCGATCACGGCTGGCGTCCAGGCGCGAGAACGGTTCGAAAATTTTCTCGCGCCCGTCCACCGGCACACCCGGCCCATCATCGTTGACCCGCACTTCGTAGTGATCACCGGTACGGACCAACGACACTTCCACCCGCTCATCGGCATAACGAATGGCATTGCGCAGCAGGTTGATCACCGCCCGGGCCATAAAGCGTGGCTCAATGCGAACCTCATCGACCTGACACTCGACAATCAACAACTGCACCCCGGCAGCCTCAGCCTCAAGGGCCACGCTGCCGACCACGCTGTCCAGCCAACTGTTGGCCTGGATGTTTTCCCGGCTGATGACCGTAGCGCCGCGCTCAAGGCTGGCGTAGGTCAGCAGCTCGGAAACCATTTCTTCCAGCTCGCCCAGGTCGGCGTACATGTCGGCAATCAGTTCGAGGTTCTGGGTCGGATCGGGTTGTTGCTTGAGCTGATCGAGTTCGAATGACAGCCGGGCAATCGGCGTGCGCAACTCGTGGGACACCGCGTTTGTCAGTTCGCGCTGATTGGCGATCAAGCCTTCGATGCGCGCCGCCATCAGGTTGAAGTGCTCGGCCAGGTCACGAATATTCGAGCGTTTGGACAGCTGGATCCGCGACGACAGGTCGTTATCGCCAAAACGTTCGGCCGCCAGGCGCAGTTTCTCCAGATCTCGCCAATGCGGGCGTACCCAGAACATCAACACAAAACCGATCATCACCGCGATCATCAGATACGCCGCGGCAATGTAGAACGGCATCAGACTGGGCTCGGCCGGCAGCTTGATGCTGAGCAACTGCGAACCCTCGTCAATGCGCGAGATGAACTGCGTGTACTTGTCACGGATCACCAGCAGCCCTTGGGCCAACTCGGCTTTCTCCTGATCGGTCAGGGACAGTTGACGGCTCTCGACCAGCGTCAGGCCCAAGCCATAATGCGGGCGCACCGCTTCCAGTTCGCGCTCCCGGTCCGACCCGTCCAGATCGCGTAATTGCTCGGCCAGCGACCAGGCCTGGCCACGCACCGCCTCGCGGTTGTAGCTCTGCATCTGATCATCGAGAAGCGCATCGAACGTGCGCTCGACCGTTTGCAACCCCAGTACCAGGCCGACCGTCATCACCAGAAACAGCCCAAGAAATAACCGCAGCATTTACAGCTCCCACGCAAACGGATTGAACAGGTAACCCTTGCCCCAGATGGTCTTGATGCACACCGGTTCGCGCGGGTTGTCCTTGAGCTTGCCGCGCAATTTGCTGATGTAGACGTCGACACTGCGGTTGAGGCCGTCAAACGCAATACCGCGCATGCGGTTGAGGATGTCGTCGCGGGACAGAACCTTGCCGGCAGCGCTGGCCAGCAACCACAGCAGTTCGAATTCCATGGTGGTCATTTCGATGACCTCCCCCGCCAACCGCACTTCGCGACAGCTGCGGTCGATGCTCAGGTTGCCGAACTCCAGGGCACTGCACACGCCGCTGTCCGGCGCCTGACGCCGTTGCAACGCACGCAGGCGGGCCAGCAATACAGGCGGTTTGATTGGTTTGATCACGTAGTCGTCGGCACCGGACTCCAGGCCGAGGATGTGATCGAGGTCATCTTCCTTGGCCGTCAGGATGACGATCGGCGTGTCGGACACGCTGCGGATCTCGCGGCACACATGCAGGCCGCTCTGCCCCGGCAGCATCAGGTCGAGCACGACGATTTTCGGTTTGAATTCGAGGAACTCGGCCAACGCGAGGTCGCCGCGGTGAACCTGGCGGACCTCAAAGCCATGTTGGGACAGGAAATGCGCGATCAGCCCGGCGAGCTTCTCGTCGTCTTCCACCAGCAATACTTTGCCAAAACCCAGGTTATCCATAACGACCGTCTGCCAACCCTTGTGAGAAGTGGGCGGCATTATGGCGCCAATCGGTGACGGGACGGTGATGACGGGCAGCAAAAACCGGCATCGAGGGCCGGTTTTCAGTGATCTTTCATACTCTTAAGAGTTTTTAACAATTCAGTCGCAAAAGATTGCAACGTGCGGAGGGTGAATCACGCCGATGCCGGGACACCGCTGTGAAAACGGAACTCCACGTCCGGCGATTCGATCAGTTCCTGCTCGGCGGCGCGGACCCGGTCAATGACTTGCACAACATCCTTGGCATCACCGTACTGGTAAGCCAGTTTCAGGTAACCCTGGAAATGCCGCGCTTCGCTTTTCAGCAAGCCGAAATAGAACTTGCCCAGTTCTTCGTCCAGATGCGGTACCAGCGCCTCGAAACGCTCGCAGCTGCGGGCTTCGATAAATGCGCCGACCACCAGCGTGTCCACCAGCTTGACCGGCTCGTGGCTGCGCACCACTTTGCGCAGGCCCGAGGCATAACGCCCGGCGGACAGCTGACGCAGCTCGATCTTGCGCTTTTTCATCAGGCGCATGACCTGCTCGTGGTGCACCAGCTCTTCCCGGGCCAGGCGCGACATCAGGTTGATCAGGTCGACATGGGAGTGATACTTGGCGATCAGGCTCAACGCCGTGCTGGCCGCCTTGAACTCACAGTTCTTGTGGTCGATCAGCAAGGTGTCCTGATCGGCAAGCGCGGCCTGGACCCAGCCATCGGGGGTTCGGCAGCCGAGGAACTCGTGAATTTCGGGAAGGATCATGGGGCTCACGGAATAAAAGGTCTGAATCGAAGGGCGCCGATTATACCGGCCTGCCGCCAGACCACCAGTCGCCGCCGTTGATATGCATCAAGTACCGGGTTGGCGGCGACCAACTATAGTTGTCCAACGCAGTATTTTTTACCTTCCTGGAGATCCCGATCATGCAAGCCATTCGCAGCATCCTGGTGGTCATCGAACCCGAACACTCGGAAAGCCTGGCGCTCAAACGGGCCAAACTGATTGCAGGCGTGACCCAGGCGCATCTGCATCTGCTGGTGTGCGATCGCAAGCATGACCACAGCGGCATGTTGGGCGTGCTCAAGGCGGCACTGTTACAGGACGGCTACAGTGTCACCACCGAGCAGGCCTGGAATGAAAGCCTGCATGAAACCATCGTCGATGTGCAGCAGGCGGAAGGCTGCGGGCTGGTGATCAAACAGCATTACCCCGACAGCCCGTTGAAAAAAGCCCTGCTGACCCCGGCGGACTGGAAACTGCTGCGTTATTGCCCGACGCCGGTGCTGCTGGTGAAAACCTCTAAACCGTGGACCGGCGGGGTCATTCTCGCGGCCATTGACGTCGGCAATGCCGATGGCGAACACCGCACGTTGCACGCCACCATCGTCGATCACGGTTACGACATCGCCAGCCTGGCCAAGGCCAAACTGCACGTGGTCAGTGCCCATCCGTCACCGATGCTGTCGGCGGCGGACCCTACGCTGCAGCTCAGCGAAACCATCGAGGAGCGCTATCGCGAGCAGTGCAAGGCCTTTCAGGCCGAGTTCGATATCGATGATGATCACCTGCACATCGAGGAAGGTCCGGCGGATGTATTGATTCCGTTCATGGTGCACAAGCTGCAGGCGGCGGTGACGGTGATTGGCACTGTTGCGCGGTCCGGGTTGTCCGGAGCGTTGATCGGGAATACGGCGGAAGTGGTGCTGGATGCGGTGGAGAGCGATGTGCTGGTGCTGAAGCCGGATACGATCATGGATCATCTGGAGGAGATTGTGACGCAGCATTGAGATTTGCGGCGTCGGGTAGTACGCCTTCGCGGGCAAGCCTCGCTCCTACAGGGTTTGTGTTGATCACACCCGTTGTGTACGACACACCCCCTGTAGGAGCGAGGCTTGCCCGCGAAGCACTTAATGTTCAGCCGCCAAAAGCGTCTTTCAGAAACCCCGGCGCAATGTAGCGCTGATAATGCGCCTCAGAGAGCAAAAAGAATTCCCGATCAATGGCGTCACGCAATTCCGGCAGGTTCCAGTCGCGAAACTCCGGCATCAGCACCATCCCGTAGGCTTCCAGGTTATTGATGACCCGCGCACCACGGGCGATCAGCTGATAAGCCCAGCAATACTCGGATTGATGCGGCACAAAGCGGATCTTGCGCTGCTCCAGTTGCAAGCGCAGGCGCTGCGGGTCGAAAATTTCCAGCTTGCTGGCCATCACCTGGGACAACAACTGCTCAAGACGCAGCCATACCGCGCGCTTTTCCTCCTCGTTGTAACCATTCCAGTTGATCACTTCATGGTGGAAACGCTTGCAGCCACGGCACACCAGATCACCGTAAACAGTGGAACAGAGGCCGACGCAGGGGGTCTTGATGGTCTGATTGGGCATAGGTCAGGAGGACACGGGAAAGCAGAACAGGCCGGCATGTTAGCCCTTTGTCTAACATTGATCACCCCTCAATCTTGAGGGGCCAACTTACCTTTAATTTTTTTTTGCCGTAGAATCAGCCAGCCTTTTAAGGCGCCAATGTCCGTTAGAAGCTGTTTTCAAAGCGTCACGAGCACAGTCGTTCCTTCAGAGCGGAGTTGGCGAAGGGTTTTTCCAGCGGGGAAAAGCTCTACGCCAACCCTCATCAGCTCCCCGTTCTGCAGGCGTAAAACTTTGAAAGCAGCTTCTGTAAGGAATTGTCGGTAATTCTGGCTAAGTGGCCCACAACGCCACGCAGCGCATGAGTACGGCAATTTCGGGATGAGCGTCCCGGACACCCATTTGGGACCACTGATGAGGGTAATAACTGTGCTTGAAGCCTACCGCAAACATATCGAAGAGCGTGCAGCACTGGGTATCGTTCCCCAGCCGCTAAACGCCGAACAAACTGCAGGCCTGGTCGAGCTGCTGAAGAATCCCCCGGCTGGCGAAGAAGCTTTCCTCGTTGACCTGATCACCAATCGCATTCCGCCAGGCGTGGACGAAGCAGCCTATGTAAAGGCCGGTTTCCTGTCTGCCCTCGCCAAAGGCGAAGCAACCTCCCCTCTGATCGACAAGAAACGCGCTGTTGAACTGCTCGGCACCATGCAGGGCGGCTACAACATCGTGACCCTGGTCAATCTGCTGGACGACGCCGAACTGGCGCCAGTCGCTGCCAAAGAACTCAAGCACACCCTGCTGATGTTCGACGCGTTCCACGACGTCGCTGAAAAAGCCAAGAACGGCAACGTACACGCTAAAGGCGTGCTGCAATCCTGGGCTGACGGCGAGTGGTTCAAGAACCGCCCTGTACTGGCCGACAAGATCAGCCTGCGCGTGTTCAAGGTCACCGGCGAAACCAACACCGACGACCTGTCCCCTGCTCCGGACGCCTGGTCCCGCCCGGACATCCCGCTGCACGCCCTCGCCATGCTGAAAATGGCCCGTGAAGGCATCGTGCCTGACGCCCAGGGCGTCACCGGTCCGATGAAGCAGATCGAAGAAATGCGCGGCCAAGGCTTCCCGATCGCCTACGTCGGTGACGTGGTCGGTACCGGTTCTTCGCGTAAGTCCGCCACCAACTCGGTGCTGTGGTTCTTCGGTGACGACGTGCCTTTCGTGCCGAACAAGCGTGCCGGCGGTTTCTGCTTCGGCAGCAAAATCGCTCCGATCTTCTACAACACCATGGAAGATGCCGGCGCACTGCCAATCGAATTCGACGTGACCAACATGCACATGGGCGACGTGATCGACCTGTACCCGCATGCTGGCAAAGTCTGCAAACACGGCACTGACGAAGTCCTGACCACCTTCGAAATGAAGACCCCGGTACTGTTGGACGAAGTTCGTGCTGGCGGCCGTATTCCGCTGATCATCGGTCGCGGCCTGACCGACAAGGCGCGTGCCGAACTGGGCCTGGGCCCTACCGACCTGTTCAAACTGCCTGAAGCGCCTGTCGACACCGGCAAAGGCTTCACCCTGGCACAGAAAATGGTCGGCAAGGCGTGCGGTCTGCCAGAAGGCAAAGGCGTTCGTCCTGGCACCTACTGCGAACCGAAGATGACCACCGTCGGCTCTCAGGACACCACCGGTCCTATGACCCGTGACGAACTGAAAGACCTGGCGTGCCTGGGCTTCTCGACCGATCTGGTGATGCAGTCCTTCTGCCACACCGCGGCCTATCCAAAGCCGATCGACGTGACCACCCACCACACCCTGCCAGACTTCATCATGACCCGCGGCGGCGTTTCCCTGCGTCCGGGCGACGGCATCATCCACAGCTGGCTGAACCGCATGCTGCTGCCGGACACCGTCGGTACCGGTGGTGACTCGCACACCCGTTTCCCGATGGGCATTTCGTTCCCGGCCGGTTCTGGCCTGGTAGCGTTCGCCGCCGCCACTGGCGTCATGCCGCTGGACATGCCGGAATCGATCCTGGTGCGCTTCAAAGGCAAAATGCAACCGGGCGTCACCCTGCGTGACCTGGTTCACGCCATTCCTTACTTCGCGATTCAGGCTGGCCTGTTGACCGTCGAGAAGAAAGGCAAGAAGAACGCCTTCTCCGGTCGCATCCTGGAAATCGAAGGCCTGGACAACCTGAGCATCGAACAAGCTTTCGAGCTGTCCGACGCCTCGGCTGAACGTTCGGCTGCCGGTTGCACCATCAAGCTGTCGAAAGAATCCATCACCGAGTACCTGAACTCCAACATCACCCTGCTGCGCTGGATGATCGGTGAAGGCTACGGCGATGCGCGTACCCTGGAACGTCGTGCTCAAGCGATGGAAGCCTGGGTTGCCAACCCTGAGCTGATGGTTGCCGATGCTGACGCCGAATACGCTGAAATCATCGAAATCGACCTGGCCGACATCAAAGAGCCTGTGCTCTGCGCGCCAAACGATCCGGACGACGCCCGTCTGCTGTCCAGCGTTGCTGGCGAGAAGATCGACGAAGTGTTCATCGGTTCGTGCATGACCAACATCGGTCACTTCCGCGCTGCCGGTAAACTGCTGGATCAGGTCAAAGGTCAGCTTCCAACCCGTCTGTGGCTGTCGCCGCCGACCAAGATGGACGCTCACCAGCTGACCGAAGAAGGCTACTACGGCATCTACGGCAAGGCCGGCGCTCGCATGGAAATGCCAGGCTGCTCGCTGTGCATGGGTAACCAGGCACGTGTAGAGCCGAACTCCACCGTGGTGTCGACATCGACCCGTAACTTCCCGAACCGTCTGGGTGACGGCGCGAACGTCTACCTGGCCTCGGCCGAGCTGGCGTCCGTTGCTTCCATCCTGGGTCGCCTGCCGACCGTCGAGGAGTACATGGAATACGCTGGCAAGATCGACAGCATGGCGGCCGACGTTTACCGCTACCTGTCCTTCGACCAGATCGCCGAGTTCCGTGAAGCTGCTGCGAACGCCAACATCCCGGTCGTTCAAGCCTAACGCTGCAACGCAATAAAAAACGCCGCCCATCGTGAGATGAGCGGCGTTTTTTTATGCCCGCAAGCCCTCTACCACAGGGGTTATGTGGATGGCTTGAGGGCTTGTTGCACCGCGCCGTCGACGCTCAGGCCACTCAGAATCACCTGCTCCATTTCCTGCGTAGGTAACCGTGCGAGCACCGCTTTGGCTTCGTGCTTGAGCCGCGCCAGGATCAACAGCATGTCCAGCGCCCGCACCTGCAAAAAGAACGCTTCCAGCGCTTCGATACTGGTGCCGTCCAGATCGGGGGATTCTTCCAGGCTGAGAATGATCGTATGCACCGGTGGCTCCGCGTGCCGGGCCAGGTGCAGCGCGCCACCCAGAATGCGCTCCACGTTCGCGAAAAACAGCGCCTCGCTGGGCCTCACGATCAGCACGCCAGGGATTGCCCGGGCATCGGGATGGCGCTGCAGGTCGACATAATCATGGCCGTTACCCATTTGCCCCAGCACTTGAATATCCGCCGAAGACATCTGTTTGAGCATCAGCACCACGCTGATCACCACCGCCACCAGCAAGCCGTCCAGCACGCCAAGCACCAACACGGCGGCCACCGCGCAGATCACCAGCAAGCGGTCGCGACGCCAGATGAAATACCGACCCAATGGCTGCAGGCTCAAGCCGCGCGCCAGTGCATGAATGACGATGGCCGCCAGCACCGGTTCGGGCGTCAAGGCAATCCAGGGCAACACGGTCAAGACAATCAGCAACACCACCCCCGCCGCAACCACACCGGCCAGGCGTGAACCGGCACCGGCCGCCTCATTGGCCGACGTCGCGGAGTAACCGGCGCCGCTCGGCATGCCGTGGAACAGGCCTGACAGCAGATTGGCCGCCCCGAGGGCCAGCAGATCGCGGTTCGAGGAAACCCGGTCACCATGCTTGAGTGCAAACGAGGTAATCGATCCATAGGATTCGGCATACAGAATCATCACCATGGCAAACGCCAATTCCCCCAGGTGCAGCCAGTCGGCAAACGGCAGCACCGGCAGCCGGGGCACTTCAAGGCTCAGGTCGATCACACCGATCAGTTTCACTCCGTAGCCCGGCAGGTTCAGCCATTGGCCGGCGGCAATGCCGAGCGCCACCACCAGCAAGCCTCCCGGTAATCGCCGAAAACGTGCACACACCCACAACACCAGCAGCGCCACCGCGGCGACCAGCAAGCCAACCCGATTCCACTGCGCCCACTGCTCCAGCAGTTGCGGCAGGAAACGGATCAGGTTGCCGTTGCTCAAGTGCACGTCAACGATGCTCGCCAGTTGCTTGAGGATGATGGTCACGGCCAGGCCCAATGCAAAGCCGCGCAGTACCGGTTTGGCGATAAATGACGTCACGCGGCCAAGCTTGAACAGTCCGGCCAACAGGAAGAAACCACCCGTCACCAGCACCAGCCCGATCGCCAGCGTCATGCGCAGCCCTGAATCACCGTTGGCCAGCGTGGCGGTGGCGGCGGCCAGCACCGCTGCCGAAGATGAAGTCGCGGAAACAATGGCAAAACGGCTGGTGCCGAACAGTCCGTAGCACAGCAACCCGGCAAACAGCGCAATCACCCCGGCCTGGGGCGGCAACGCCGCAATGCTGGAATAGGCAACGGCCTCGGGCAACAACAAACCGGCAATCGACACACCGGCCATAACGTCGAGCCAACGGTTGGGCGTATCGGCACGGGGTTGCACCGATGCGCCGGGGGCACCTGCCATAAAGCGTCTCCAGAGAAAGGGTCAATCTGCGGCAAACGGTCTACGACGCGCTGATGCAGCCGCAAGCTTAGCCGCTAATCCCGGGGGACGGGTGCGCTGGATCAGGGGTGTGCGTTCTTCTACGCAATAAAAAACGCCGCCCATCGAAAGATGAGCAGCGTTTATTTATGCCTGATCGTTCCCTGATCGTTCCCCCGCCCCGCGTGGGAATGATCAAAGCAGTGCTCAGGCCGTCAGCGAATAGATCAACGCCGAAATCGCCACCAGCCCCACCGCCGTCACGAAGACGTTGGACGCCTGACCTCGGAAGCGCGCCATCGCCGGCACTTTGCGGATCGCGTACATCGGCATCAGGAACAGGATCGCGGCGATGATCGGGCCACCGAGGGTTTCGATCATGCCGAGGATGCTCGGGTTCAGGGTCGCGACAATCCAGCACACCACCAGCATGAACGCGGCGGTCATGCGGTCCAGGGTCTTGGGCGCCGGGCGTTTGCCGCTTTTTACGATCAAGCCTTTGAGGCCTTCGCTGGCGCCGATGTAGTGGCCCAGGAATGACTTGGAAATGGCCACGAACGCAATCAACGGCGCCGCAAAGGCAATGGTCGGGTTGCTGAAGTGGTTGGCCAGGTACGACAGGATCGACAGGTTCTGCGCCTTGGCTTCCGCCAGTTGCCCCGGCGACAGGGTCAGCACGCAGCTGAAGACGAAGAACAGCACCATCGCCACCATCAAGAGGTGGGCGCGGGAGAGGATCTGCGAGCTGCGCTCTTCAGCGTGTTCGCCGTAACGACGCTTCTGGTCCACCGCGAACGCCGAAATGATCGGCGAGTGGTTGAACGAGAACACCATGACCGGAATGGCCAGCCACAGCGTGTGCAGCAGCGCCGACGGTTCAGGCAGGGTCGACGCCGTGGCCAGGATGCCACCGTTCCAGTGCGGAATCAGGAACACCGCGAGAAACAGCAGCGCCACGATGAACGGGTACACCATCAGGCTCATGGCCTTGACGATCGCCTGCTCGCCACAACGCACCACCGCCAGCAGGCCGAGGATCAGCACCAGCGACAGCACGGCGCGCGGGGGCGGCATGATGTGCAGTTGATGTTCAAGGAAACTGCCCACGGTGTTGGTCAGAGCCACGCTGTAGATCAGCAGGATCGGGAAGATCGCGAAGAAGTACAGCAAGGTGATCAACGCACCGGCCTTGATGCCGAAGTGTTCTTCCACCACTTCGGTGATGTCCGCGCCTTCGCGGCCGGACAACACGAAGCGGGTCAGGCCACGGTGCGCATAAAAGGTCATCGGGAATGCCAGCACCGCCAGGATCAGCAACGGCCAGAAACCTCCCAGGCCTGCGTTGATCGGCAAAAACAGGGTACCGGCTCCGATGGCCGTGCCAAACAGGCCGAGCATCCAGGTGGTGTCATGGCGATTCCAGCTAGTGAGAGTCGCTGGTGTCGCCGCTACATAGCGTTCGTCGACGCTATTGGCCTGATCATTCATCCGGTGGGATCTCCGCATTCCGGTCATTTGCTACCCGGTCAGGACGAGTCGGAAAAATCCGACGGGCAGCGCCCTGGCCGAAACAGGGGCGCGATTGTCCGGGATTAATGAACAGAAGCAAAGACTTAGCTGAGGAGTGGTTGTGCGGATCAGATCCAGACCCCGTGGGCGCGTGCCTTTGTGGCGCTCTCCTACACTTGCTCCCGTGGCGCTCTTGCATCAAATTAAATAGATGTCTTGATAAATCTATTCGGTGAAGGATTAGCGTCATGTATTTTCGAATCACCTGCTGACCGGCAGCCCTCTTTTACGGAGACCTCCCATGCCACTCGTTCGCGTCGATATCAAAAAGAACCAGGACCCGACCTTCGCCAAGCGCATCGGCAAACTGATCTACGCTGCCATGCATGCCACCATTGGCGTCCCCGAGAACGATAACTTCCAGATCCTCGCCGAACACGACGAGAACCACTTCATCTTTGACCCCGTTTACATGGGCATCAATCGCACGGACAACCTGGTGATCATCCAGATCACCTTGCGGGAAGGCCGCACCCTCGAGCAGAAAAAACTGCTCTACAAGACCATCGCCGAAAGCCTCAACGCTGAACTGGGTGTTCGCCTGGAAGATGTCTTCATCAATCTGGTGGAAGGCAAACCCGAGAACTGGTCATTCGGCAATGGCATCGCTCAATACGCCAACTGATTGCCGCCACGCCTGGCGTTTTACAAGGTCTCGGAGGACATCTCTCAATCGGGATAGAAACATCCTTCGACCGGGCCGACTGTTGCCGCGAAAGTCATTCACTGACACGCGCCCGACAGTTCCTTATGATGCCAGTCATCTAAACACCTTCCCTACCTGTGAGCCGCCATGCCTCGAGTCTCTCGCAAACAAGCCGAACTCAACCGCGAGATCATCGTCGAAGCCGCCACGCGACTGTTTCGCGAGCGCGGCCTGCACGGGATCAGCGTCGTTGATGTAATGGGCGCGGCCGGCTTGACCCATGGCGGGTTCTACGGTCATTTCGACTCTAAGGAAGCGCTGGCGAAAGAGGCCTGTACCCGGGCGTTCACCCAGTCGATGGAACGCTGGAAGCAGAAAATCGACGCCAACGATAACCGCGTCTCGGCCCGCACGAGCATCATCGCGCCCTACCTGTCGGCGGCCAACCGCGATAACCCGGGCGAAAGCTGCCCGGTCACGGCGTTTGCCGGCGACATGTGCCATGAAACCGCCGAAAGCGGTTTGCACCAGACCTATACCCAGGGGCTGGAAGCCTTGTTGCAGATGCTCACCCCTTTGATGGGTTCGGATCAGCCCCAAGCCAATCGCCAGCAAGCCTTGGTGGATTATTCCTTGATGGTCGGCGCGCTGACCCTGGCTCGCGCCACGCGGGGGGATGAACTGTCTGATGAGATTCTCGCCGCCGCCCGCCATTTTCTGACCTCCCAAGGTGAATCAGTCTGATCAACGGCGTGTGCAATCCCCGGTCGTTGCTAAACTCCTCTGGAATCAGCAATCTGAAGCAACATTCGAGATCCGACATTCAATCCCCACAGGAGCTCAGCATGCCTGCAACCGTTCTGGTACTGGTTGAAACCATCAACGATTACTTGCCGATTCTCGAACATCAGGGCTTTCACCTGATTCTGGCCCCGACGCCGGCCGAGCGCGCCGCCGCCATCTCACGGCATGGCCCGCAGATTGATGCGGTACTGACTCGCGGTCCATTGGGCTTGTACGCCGATGAAATTGCCGCCCTGCCCAACCTCAAAATCATCTGCGTGATCGGTGCCGGTTACGAGCACGTCGACCTGCAAGCCGCCGCCAACCGGGACATCACCGTCACCAATGGCGCCGGCGTCAACGCCTCTTCAGTCGCCGACCATGCCATGGCGATGTTGCTGGCGCTGGTTCGCGACATTCCCCGTTGCGACGCAGCGGTACGCCGCGGCGAGTGGCCGAAGATCATGCGCCCCTCCCTGGCCGGCAAGCGCCTGGGGATCCTCGGCCTCGGCGCGGTCGGCATGGCCATCGCCAAACGCGCCGCCGCCGGCTTCGACATGACCGTGAGTTACCACAACCGCCAGCATCGCAGCGACGTCCCCTATACCTTCTGCTCGACACCGACCGAACTGGCTCGTGCCTCGGACTTTTTGATCGTTGCCACCCCTGGCGGCCTGGGCACCAAACACCTGATCAATAAACACGTCCTTGATGCCTTGGGCCCCAAAGGGTTCGTCGTGAACATCGCCCGAGCCTCGGTGATCGCCACGGCAGACCTGGTCACTGCGCTTGAGCAACGACGCATTGCCGGTGCCGCCCTGGATGTGTTCGATGCCGAGCCTCACGTGCCGGAGGCACTCAAGGCGCTGACCAACGTGATCCTGACGCCGCATGTCGCTGGGTTGTCTCCGGAGGCAACGCAAGGCACCGTGGAGTTGGTGGGTCGCAATCTGGTGGCATTCTTCTCCGGCAGTCCCGTGTTGACGCCCATTGCCCTGCCGGCCTCACTGAGCAAGGTTGCGCCTTGAGGGTCATTCAAACAGGTGTATCAAAAGCAATGATTGCCCGGCAACACGCTCACCTATAAGGGCCGTTCGTGGTTGTGGGTGCCGGGTGCGCGCATTAGATTAGCCAATAATCGCAGGCCTCCAGAATAAGCAGAAGGGATAAGCATGGCGCTTACTGACCAGTCCACCCGTATCCGCACCGGCGAAGAACTCGATGCCAGCCTGATCGATCCGTACCTCAAGGCCCACATTCCGGGCTTGAGTGGCTTGCCTCAGATCAGCCAGTTTCCAGGCGGTGCGTCGAACCTGACCTACCTGCTGGAATACCCGGAGCAGGAGTTCGTCCTGCGTCGGCCGCCGTTTGGCCACAAAGCCAAGTCCGCACACGACATGGGCCGCGAATTTCGCATTCTCAATCAACTGCGCGACGGTTTTCCGTATTGCCCCAAGGCCTATGTGCACTGCACCGACGAATCGGTGATCGGCGCCGAGTTCTACGTGATGGAACGGGTCAACGGGATCATCCTGCGCTCGGAACTGCCACCGGAACTGGGCCTGGATTCGGCGAAAACCGAAGCCTTGTGCAAAAGCTTCATCGACAAGTTCGTTGAACTGCATCGTGTCGACTACAAGGCCTTTGGCCTGGGCGATCTGGGCAAGCCCGAAGGTTATGTGGCACGGCAGATCAAGGGCTGGAGCGATCGCTACGAAAAAGCCCTGACGCCGGACGCGCCGAAGTGGGAGGCGGTCAAGGCCTGGCTCAACGACAAGATGCCGGCCGACCACCCGACCTCCAGCATCGTCCACAACGACTACCGCTTCGACAACGTGATCCTCGACCCGAACAACCCGATGCAAATCATAGGCGTGCTCGACTGGGAACTCACCACCCTCGGCGACCCGCTGATGGACCTCGGCAACACCCTCGCCTACTGGATCGAAGCCACAGACCCGGCGCCGGTGCAACTGATGCGTCGCCAGCCGAGCCACGCCCCGGGCATGCTGACCCGTCGCGAATTCGTCGATTACTACGCCCAGCGCTCTGGCATCCAGATCGACAATTTCGACTTCTATTACACCTACGGCCTGTTCCGCCTGGCCGGCATCGTGCAGCAGATCTACTACCGTTTCTTCCACGGTCAGACCCAGGACAAACGCTTCGCGCAGTTCATTCACATGAACAAACTGCTGGAGCAGATGAGCCTGCAAGTCATCCAGAAATCTACGCTCTGATCGCGGCTTTAACTACATTCCGGGCCCTAATAACAAGGAAACCTCATGTCCAAGACTCACTTGTTCGACCTCGACGGCAAAATCGCCTTCGTCTCCGGCGCCAGCCGCGGTATCGGTGAGGCCATCGCCAAACTGTTGGCCCAGCAAGGCGCCCACGTCATCGTCTCGAGCCGCAAGCTCGACGGCTGCCAGCACGTGGCCGACGCCATCATCGCCGCCGGCGGCAAAGCCACCGCCGTCGCGTGCCACATCGGTGAAATGGAACAGATCAGCCAGGTCTTCGCCGGCATCAAGGAACAGTTCGGGCGCCTGGACATCCTGGTCAACAACGCCGCGACCAACCCACAGTTCTGCAACGTACTGGACACCGACCTAGGCGCTTTCCAGAAAACCGTCGACGTCAACATCCGTGGCTACTTCTTCATGTCGGTCGAAGCCGGCAAACTGATGCGCGAAAACGGCGGCGGCAGCATCATCAACGTCGCGTCGATCAATGGCATCTCGCCGGGCATCTTCCAGGGCATCTACTCGGTGACCAAGGCCGCCGTGATCAACATGACCAAGGTGTTCGCCAAGGAATGCGCGCAGTTCGGCATCCGCTGCAACGCCCTGCTGCCGGGCCTGACCGACACCAAGTTTGCGTCGGCATTGGTGAAGAACGACGCGATCCTGAAGACCGCGTTGCAGCAGATCCCGCTCAAGCGCGTAGCGGATCCGAGCGAGATGGCCGGCGCGGTTCTGTACCTCGCCAGCGATGCGTCGAGCTACACGACCGGGGTTTCGTTGAATGTGGATGGCGGATTCTTGTCCTGATTCACTGCTCAGGATGAACAAAAGGCAGCCTCAGGGCTGCCTTTTGCCGAGCGGACTCCGGCTTACTTTTTACGCAATCGCACCCTCGTCACTCGTCGTTCTTCGACCTCCACAACGGTCATGCTCCACTCCTGCCAATCGAGCTTGTCGCCAATGACCGGCAGACGATCCAGCAAGCTCATGACCAACCCTGCGAGCGTCTGATAGTCATCAGTCGCTTTAGCCTGGAAGCCAATGTGTTCGCGAATCTGGCTGAGATTCAGCGCACCACTGACGAGGAAGCCTCCCTCCTCGACAACGATGTTCGGGCCTTCAATTTCACTGGCATCCGGCAACTCACCCGCGATGGATTCGAGAATGTCGGTCATGGTCAGAATACCCATGAAGTCGCCGAATTCGTTCACCACGAACGCGATGTGAGTCGACTCTTTGCGCATCTGTTCCAGTGCGTTGAGAATCGAGAAGTTGTCCAGCAAGTTGATGGCCTGGCGGGCAATGGTTTCCAGGTTGGGCTGGTGCCCGGCCAACAGCTCTTTGAGCAGCTCCTTCTTGTGGACGAACCCCAAAGGTTCATCAACGCGCCCACTGCGGATCAACGGCAATCGGGAGTACGGCGAGTGCATCAGCTGGGTGCGGATTTTTTCCGCAGAATCGGCCAGGTCAATATGGTCGATTTCCGCACGCGGAGTCATGACGCCGCGTATCGGGCGTTCCGCCAACTGCAGCACGCCACTGATCATGACGCGCTCCCGTCGATGGAAAACCTGCTCGGCCTCTGCACCTGACAGCATGTCAGCGATTTCCTCGCCGACTTCATCGGCCCCCAGCTTGTGGCCACCCAGCAAACGCAAAACGGCATGCGCAGTACGCTCACGCATAGGGCGATGACCTTGCACACTCTTCTTGCGGCGTGAGCGAGCCACCTGATTGAACAACTCGATCAGGATCGAGAAGCCGATCGCTGCGTAGAGATAGCCTTTCGGAATGTGGAAGCCAAGGCCCTCAGCGGTGAGGCTGAAGCCGATCATCATCAAGAAACCCAGGCAGAGCATGATGACGGTGGGGTGCCCGTTGACGAAATTGGTCAATGGCTTGCTTGCGATGATCATCAAGCCAATGGAGAAAATCACAGCGATCATCATGACCGACAAGTGCTCCACCATGCCCACGGCAGTGATCACAGCGTCCAGCGAGAAGACGGCATCCAGCACCACAATTTGCGCAACGATAGGCCAGAACATCGCATAGGCCGCATTGCCTGTGCGTTGTGTCACATGCCCTTCAAGTCGCTCATGCAATTCCATGGTGGCCTTGAACAACAAGAACACACCACCGAACAGCATGATCAAATCCCGGCCCGAGAACGTCTTGTCGAAGACCTCGAACAAAGGTTCGGTCAGGGTGACCATCCAGGAGATGCTCGCGAGCAAGCCAAGACGCATCAGCAATGCAAGGGACAGCCCGATGACACGCGCGCGATCTCGCTGCTCTGGCGGTAGCTTGTCAGCCAGGATGGCAATGAACACAAGGTTGTCGATGCCGAGCACCAGCTCCAGCACGATCAGGGTCAGCAGGCCAAGCCAGGCCGTGGGATCAGCAATCCATTCCATAGGAATTATTCAGTCTCTCGTAGAGTGGGGGCGAATGAGTGAATGGCAGAAACACACGAACGCCTGCTCGACGGAGCGGATGCGATGTTCAGGGCACAAGGCGCAAGAAAGAAAGGTTTCACCGAGCGCAGGCAAGGAAGTGAACCCTTCGAGATGGCACGGTCAGTCCTGGAGAAGGACATCACTGAGCAACCTGCCGCCGGGATTTCGAGGTTAAGCGATATTAGAAAGCGAGACCTGCGCCGAATAGCGGAGGCCAAATGGATACAGGGTGTGGATTGAAAAAAGCGACTGGGAGGCTCCAGGAGGGTGTTCATATAGACCTGAAAGAAATGGGGGATGAAATCCTACAATGTTTCGGAGCACCTCATACGAGACGAGTTATTTCAGAATCTGACAGAGCGGTAAAAGAGACCAGCAAGAGCGGTCCACCGAATACTCCACCAATGACTCGCCCCCTCACCTTCCAGCACCGCTTACTGAGCGCATAGCGTTGTTGTCATTTCGCTGACCCCACACACATAACGAATTATTATTCCATCAATTGCATTTTAGGAATTTATATTCCATAAATAGCGTCCCAACAACAAAAATCCCAAAAGGCCCCCAGCTATGCGCGAACTCGGTATCGGACTCATCGGCACAGGTTTCATGGGTCGCGCCCACGCCCTGGCCTTTCGCAATGTCAGCGCGGTGTTCGAACTCCCGCTGAAGCTCAGGCTGGCGGCCCTCGCCGACGTCGATCCACATCGTGCACGGCACTGTGCCGACGCCTGGAGTTTCGAAACCGCTCACACCGACTGGCAACAGCTGATCGATGATCCCAAGGTCAATCTGGTCGCCATCACTACGCCCAATCACCTCCACTACCCCATGGCCATGGCCGCCCTCGCGGCGGGTAAAGCGGTGTATTGCGAGAAGCCTCTGGCGGTGAATCTGCAGCAAGCCAACGCGATGCGTCAGGCCGCCAACGCAGCGGGCATCGTGACGCGGGTGGGTTACAACTATCAGCACAATCCGATGATCGGGCTGGCCAGGGAACTGATCGACAGCGGCAAACTGGGGCAGCTCATCAGTTTTCAGGGCGAATTCAGCGAAGACTTCATGGCCGATCCAGCTTCGCCGTGGTCGTGGCGCTGCGATGCCGATCACGCGGGCGGCGCGCTGGCGGATCTGGGCAGTCATTTACTGGCGATGGCGCGCTATCTGATGGGCGATATCGAATCGGTGTGCGCCGACGCTCAAACCGTGCACCGGCAGCGTCCTGCGACGTCAGGCAGCCAGGAGCAACGGCCCATTGCAGTCGACGATCAGGTCCACGCGCTGCTGCGGTTTGCCAACGGCGCACGCGGTACGTTCAGCAGCAGTTGGCTCAAGCATGGCTACAAGAACCACCTGAGCTTCGAGATCAGCGGCACTGAAGGCACGCTGACGTTCGACCAGGAGCGCTTGAACGAGCTGCGGCTGTATCGCGCCGGCCAGGACGGTTTCCAGCGCTTGCTCGCCGGACCGAACCTGCCGGGTTACGCGGCGTTCAGCCCGGCGGCGGGTCATCAGCTGGGATACAACGAACTCAAGACGCTAGAGGTACATGACCTGGTGATGGCCCTGGCCGGCCTTTCCCAGGGCGGGACTGACTTTGAGCAAGCATGGGAAGTTGAACGTCTGGCGACGGCGATCCGGTTGGCGGCAAGCGAGTCACGCTGGGTCAGGATCGAGGATGTCTGAGGTTCAGGCCCCCAGGTGTCGGCACCCGTGAGGGTGCCGGATCATTGCGCATTCAACACATGAAGAAAGCAACGAAGAAAGCAACGAAGCAGTCACTCAGACCTACTGAGTGACACAACGGGTCACTTTCGTTTGCCGGGTCACTTCCTCGGTCACTCTTGCATCGCCCATCACATCCGTTTGTTCAGTGGTTTCGCAGGTGCGCTGCGGAACAGGCGGTGGTGCGGCGGGCGGTGGAGGTGGCGGACTGGCGCAACCGCTGAGCATCGCTATGCAAAAGGCGAGCGACAGGGGCGAAAAAGCACGTTTCCCAAGACTGTTCATAGGCTGTCCCGCGATAAGTCATCGACACTTTCCGCGACCCGACACCCCTACCGCGTAGCCGCGGATTGGTCACAGAAAATAATACCCTCGCATTTCTTATAGCCTAGCCCGCCGCCAATGCCAGTCAATAAGGCACTTAACTCGTTTTCAACACTGAAAAACGACAGCTACGAAACCGAGTCCTGCCTCTGATGCAAATTGTTGCTTTCGAGCTCGTAACGCAGCTCTTCAATCAACGAAGCGACCGCTTCCGGCGTTCTGAGGTGAGCGACACTCAGCCCACTGACCACCAGATCCACCTGCCCCGACGCCGGGTGATACAGCTTCACCGTCACCGAGTTGTCCCCTGACACGCTGCAATCACAAGCCAGCGGGGAAAAGTGCTGTTCCAGTTGCGCACGCAATTGCGCCAGATAAATCATTGCGATTCACCCATGGGCCGGCTGACCCCGTCGACTGAAAACTGGTTGAATTGGCCGAGCATACGACTGTTCCTTAAGCTGTTCCGTAGAGGACGCGATACCGACCAAAGGCCCGTTTCGCACCCTGACAGGTTAGGAACTGCTGCACCCCGCCAGAACCTCCATTTGCACTGCCTCGTCTAGTGCATTTGCACCTTAACGCTGGCCTTTTGGACGCCACTCACTGGAGAACAAACCTCGCTCCCGCGCCCACACAATTGCTTCGCTGCGACTGTGCACATCCAGCTTGGAATACACCGTCGACACGTGGTTGCGCACAGTGTTGGGCGCCAGTTTCAGGCGTGCCGCGATTTCCTTGTCCGCCAGGCCTTCGCAGATCAGGCCGAGCACATCGCGCTCGCGGGCGGTCAGGTCGGTGAAGGACACGCTGGGTAACTGCGGCGAGTTAATGTTCTTCACGTTGGCGAGTTTTTCGATCAACGTACGGGTGAACCAGGAAGCGTCTTTCATCACTTCTTCGATCGCCGCCACCAGTTCCAGCTCGGTACGTTTGCGTTCGGTGATGTTCATCAACACCAGCAGGTAGCAAGGGTTGTCCTGAATGTTCACGGTGTCGGCCGACACCGTGCAGTCAATCACGCTCGAGTCTTTCCTGCGGATTCTGACATCGACCCGATCCAGGCTTCCCGCCTTCTCCAGCGCCGCGAACAGCCGTGTGCGCGCGCCCTTGTCATCGATAAAGTCGAGTTCGGCAACGGTTTTTCCGAGCACTTCTTCACTGGGGTACGCGAGGGTATCCAGGAAGGCTTCGTTGACGTCGATCACCACCTGATCCTGTGCACCACAGACCAGCGTCGGCACCGGCGTCAGGCGAAACGCCTTGGCGAACCGCTCCTCGCTCTGGCGCAGGGCAACCTCGGCCTTGTGCCGCGGCTCCATGTCGACGAAGGAAAACAGCATGCAGTCTTCCTCATTGAACTCCAGCGGTTGACCGGCGACGATCACCTGCTTGCTGCCGCCTTCAGGCAGTTTCAGCTCAGCCTGCATCTGCGGGATCGTGGCGTGCTCGCGCAGACGCTCGATGGCCAGGTCCCTGTTTTCGGCGCCGTCCAGAATGTCCAGCTCATAGGTCGAAGTCCCGATCACCTGATCGCGGGCATAGCCGGTCATTTCCAGGAAGCCCGAATTGACTTTGATGTAACGCAAATCGCTGAGACGACAGATCACCGCCGGTGCCGGGTTCGCATTGAACGTCTTTTCGAAACGCTGCTCGGCGCTCGCCCATTCCGTGACATCGTCCATGATCAACACCAGCGACTCCGCCTCGCCGGCGCTGTCGGCGAGGACCATGCTGCGCACGTTATGAACCCACATGCGTTCCTCATCGTCGACCGGCGTCACCTCGACCAGCACATCGGCGAAGGTCTCGCCCTTGGCGACGCGGCTGATCGGGTAGTTCTCTGGCGGCACCGGGTGATTATTGCGATAGCGCAAGGCGAAGCGCTTGGCGTACTCCTTGGCATTGGCGCCCAACTCGCCGATCTGACTGACGCCATGCATGGCCAGCGCGGCTTCATTGGCCCACACAATGGTCTGGTCGAGTTCCAGCAAAATCACCCCATCGGACAAACCGGCGATGATTTGCTGCAACTGACGGCGATTGGCTTCGGTGGTCAGGACGTCCTGGCTCATTGGATCTCCAAGGTTGCGGCGGCGCAGTGACGCGCCGCCCTGTGAAGATTACGACCGCAGGGGGTTGGGATAGTGCAAAGCACCTGAAGCTGCACTGACTGCGCAGCCTCACAGGCTCGATAGCCGCTACAGCGGCCGGGCAAGGCGTTCGGCGAGGGCTTTGGCCTGACTGGCGACGTCGGTGACGGCCGTGCTTTCCCACCACATGCCGCGCAACGGCGGGCCCATGGCGAACAGCCGTTGGGCGACCTGTCCGTCAGCGTCCAGCACCGCGCCATCAACCGCCGCCGCAATCCCCAACGCCAACGGCCCCGGACGAATCAGCCCGCGCGCCAGCAGTTGCTGCGGCAGCGGTCGGGCCACCCGGCGCCAGTCGTATTCGATGCCGCTGGAATTGATCAACGCTGCGCCGCTGACCACCGTTGTTTCAACCTCGCCACGACGGCGGATGCGGATGCTCACTTGCCCCTCGACCGTCGATTCCAGCCCTTTGAACGACGCCGCCTGGATCCGTAACCGCCCTTCCTCGTGCAGCCGCGCCACCAACTCGGCACTCAACGGTGGCGAGCGGTGGTGATGGCTTTCCCACCAGGGCCGCACATGCCGCACAAACTGCCGGCGCTGCACGTCCGTCGCCTGACTCCACAACCGGCCGATATGCGCCCGCACGGTATCGAGCGGCGCCTGCCAGTCGATGCCCTGAGCGATAGCGTCCCGGCAATGCCGGCGCAGTTCGCGCACCAGCTGTCGAGGCGTGCGAATGCGCTGATCATCGGCGAGAAAATCCACCCAGGCCGGCGGTTGCCGGCGCACGTGCGGCAGCAAGCCGTGGCGAGAAAACACTTCGATCGGCCCGCGATGCCCGGCCTGCTCCAGCGACACCACGGCGTCGACCATAGTCAGGCCCGAACCGATGATCAACACCGTCGACTGCGGGTCCAGCCGGCGCATGGCCGCGACATCCCAAGGATCCAGCGCCGCAGCGTTCAAACCGCTGGATTCGGTCTGCGGGGTGCGCGCAGCGGGAAACATCCCCGTGGCCAGCACCGCGTAAGCGCCTTGCAAGCGCTGCCCATTACTCAAGGTCAGCCATACCGAATCATCCCCGGTTTGCAGATCGACCACCTCGGCCCGCACGTGCTCGACCGTCGAACCGTCCACCGCCCCCACCGCCTGCGCTTGCGCCAAGCGCTGCTGCACGTACACCCCGAACAGGCCCCGGGGCGGGAACAGCTCACTGATCGGCACATGCTGCTCATCGGACTCCGGCCAGCCACCGGCCGCGATGTGTTCGGTAAGCCATTGGGTCAGGTCGTCAGCGTTGTCCGGGTCAACGCTCATGCGCGCAGCGTTGCCGTTGAGCGTATGGCCCAGCTCGACCGCGCTGTACGCCTCGCCCCGCCCGAGTTCCGCGCGCGGCTCGATCACCAGCACCGAACGCTTGCCAGGCAATCGCAACAGCTGCGCCGCCAGCATCGCGCCGCTGAGGCCGCCGCCGACGATCAGGATGTCCGCGTGGCGGATGGCGTCGGGCGCCTGTGCGCGCTGGGTTTGAGTCATGGCGTTCTCACTGGTCAATGTTTACCTGAATAGAAACCAAGCAGGTCGCCCCGCGCCAGCAACGACTCGGCCGGTATCGAGAACGTAGGCCGTCGATGCGTAGTTGAGTGCCACGTTAATGTTTTGCTCGGCAATCAGAAAGCTCACCTGCTCGGCACGATTGAGTTGCGCGACGATCTCGACAATCTCCTGGACGATAATAGGCGCCAAATCCATGGAGGGTTCATCAAGCAGTACCAAAGTAGGACGTGTCATCAACGCCCGGCCGATGGCGACCAGGTAGCTCATCGTTTCCGCTGAGCGATAGTCCGCAGTCAAATCACCACATTGCGCACAAACCGCGTCGCCACAACCCCATCATTGCGGTAGGCGTGCGGCTGGTTGCTGGGGAACATGTAGAACTCGCCGGCGGCGATCTCATGCGGCGTGTCGCCCAGCATCAAGGTCAGGCAGCCTTCAAATACAAAGATCTGCTCACTCCAGCCCTCGGCATCCGGTTGCGAGGGGTAGATTTCTCCTGGTTGCAGGCACCACTCCCATTGCTCCACTTCGCGAGTAGCGGTGGCTTTGGACAGCAGAACGGCTTTGCTCCCGGGGATCGAACCGGCCCAGGCCACTTCGTTGATACGGCTCGGATCTCGGGCATCCGGCGCCTGGATCAAATCACTGAACGCCACGTCCAGCGCTTCGGCCACGCGATCGAGGGTGGTCAAGCTGACGTTTTTCTCGCCAGCCTCGATCGCCACCAGCATGCGACGGCTAACTCCGGACTTTTCGGCCAGCGCGGTCTGGCTCATGTCGGCGGCATGGCGCAGGCGTCGGACGTTCTGGCTGACGTGCTGGAGGACCGAAGCCCGCGGGGTAGAATCTTTGTGCACTATATTGCTCACTCGGTGGGGTTGGGCAGTATACTGCGCAACATTCGACGCATTGTGCGTCGCCCTCAGGTAGCGCGCAAGGTCATGACGTCTGTGAACCCCTCTCACACTTCTCCCCGTTTCTCTCGGTTCAGCAAGGCTGAGTGCGTGCTGGTGCTGATCACCATGGTCTGGGGCGGGACATTCCTGCTGGTGCAGCATGCAATGACCGTCAGCGGGCCGATGTTTTTCGTCGGCCTGCGCTTTGCTGCGGCGGCAATCATTGTTGCGTTGTTCTCATGGCGTCACCTGCGGGACCTGACCCTGTTCGAACTCAAGGCCGGTGCCTTTATCGGCGTGGCGATCATGCTCGGTTACGGCTTGCAGACCGTGGGTTTGCAAAGTATTCCCAGCAGTCAGTCGGCGTTTATTACCGCGTTGTACGTGCCCTTCGTGCCGTTGCTGCAATGGCTGGTGCTGGGGCGGCGTCCGGGGCTGATGCCGAGCATCGGGATCATGCTGGCGTTTACCGGGTTGATGTTGCTGTCCGGGCCTGCGGGCACTTCCTTTAATTTCAGCCCCGGTGAAATCGCCACGCTCATCAGCGCGGTCGCGATTGCGGCAGAGATCATTCTGATCAGCACCTATGCCGGTCAGGTCGATGTGCGCCGGGTGACGGTGGTGCAACTGGCGACCACGTCGGTGCTGGCGTTCCTGATGGTGGTGCCGACCCAGGAAGTGATTCCGGATTTCTCGTGGTTGTTGCTGTGCAGTGCACTGGGCCTGGGCGCCGCGAGCGCGGCAATCCAGGTGGCGATGAACTGGGCGCAGAAGAGCGTATCGCCGACTCGGGCGACGTTGATCTATGCGGGCGAGCCGGTGTGGGCCGGGATTGTCGGGCGGATCGCCGGGGAGCGGTTGCCAGCGATTGCTCTGGTGGGTGCGGGGTTAATTGTGGCGGCGGTGATAGTGAGTGAGTTGAAGACCAAGGGTAAGGCAGCTGCGACCGAAGAAGAGTTGGAACGGGAAACCCAAGGTTAAGCTTTAAGATTTTCAGTGCCTGGCGGATTGCCTTCGCGGGCAAGCCTCGCTCCTACGGGTTTTGTGTCGATACCCGAACTTGCGAACGACACAAAACCCGTAGGAGCGAGGCTTGCCCGCGAAGGGGCCGGACCTGCTAAAACAGTCCTTCGCAACACTGTAAATCCGGCTTTTCCCGTCTACCTTGAAGGATTCTGCGACAGCTTGGCGTTTGGTGATCCGAGAGCTGGCACGTATGATGCTTCACAAACTTCCGCAGATTAGAAGCCTATGTCCCTGATAGTTCTACTGCTTCTGCCTTTTATTGGCAGCTGTCTGGCGGCTTTGCTGCCACACAACGCGCGTAATACCGAATCTTTACTGGCTGGCCTGGTGGCTTTGATTGGCACCGTCCAGGTTGCCCTCTTGTACCCGCAAATCGCCGATGGCGGCGTCATTCGTGAAGAGTTTTTCTGGCTGCCCAGCCTGGGCCTGAACTTCGTCCTGCGCATGGACGGCTTCGCCTGGCTGTTCTCGATGCTGGTGCTGGGCATCGGCACGCTGGTTTCTTTATACGCCCGCTATTACATGTCGCCGGACGATCCGGTGCCGCGTTTCTTTGCGTTTTTCCTGGCGTTCATGGGTGCGATGCTCGGGTTGGTGATCTCCGGCAACCTTATCCAGATCGTGTTTTTCTGGGAGCTGACCAGCCTCTTTTCATTCCTGTTGATCGGCTATTGGCACCACCGCGCCGATGCGCGACGCGGCGCCTATATGGCGCTGATGGTCACCGGCGCGGGCGGTTTGTGTTTGCTGGCGGGGGTGATGCTGCTCGGCCATGTGGTCGGCAGCTATGACCTGGACAAGGTCCTGGCCGCCGGCGACCTGATTCGCGCGCATCACCTCTACCCTATCCTGCTGCCCCTGATCCTGATCGGCGCCCTGAGCAAAAGTGCGCAATTCCCCTTCCACTTCTGGCTGCCCCACGCGATGGCGGCGCCGACACCGGTTTCGGCTTATCTGCACTCGGCGACCATGGTCAAGGCCGGGGTGTTTCTGCTCGCGCGGCTCTGGCCGTCGTTGTCCGGCAGTGAAGAATGGTTCTACATCGTCAGCGGCGCAGGGGCTTGCACCCTGTTGCTTGGCGCGTACTGCGCGATGTTCCAGAACGACCTCAAGGGTTTGCTGGCCTACTCGACCATCAGCCACCTCGGCCTGATCACCTTGTTGTTGGGACTTAACAGTCCGCTGGCCGCCGTGGCCGCCGTGTTTCACATCCTCAACCACGCCACGTTCAAGGCCTCGCTGTTCATGGCCGCCGGGATCATCGACCATGAAAGCGGCACCCGTGACATCCGCAAGCTCAGCGGCCTGATCAAGCTGATCCCGTTCACCGCCACCCTGGCCATGGTCGCCAGTGCCTCGATGGCCGGTGTGCCGCTGCTCAACGGCTTCCTGTCCAAAGAGATGTTCTTCGCCGAAACCGTGTTCATCAACGCCACGGCCTGGGTCGAGATGACCTTGCCAATCGTGGCGACCATCGCCGGTACTTTCAGCGTCGCCTATTCGCTGCGCTTCACCGTTGATGTGTTCTTCGGCCCGACCGCCACCGACCTGCCCCACACCCCGCACGAACCGCCACGCTGGATGCGCGCGCCGGTGGAGTTGCTGGTGTTCGCCTGTCTGGTCGTGGGGATTTTCCCGGCGCAAGTGGTCGGCCCGTTGCTGTCCGCTGCGGCCCTGCCGGTGGTGGGCGGCACCTTGCCGGAGTACAGCCTGGCGATCTGGCACGGCTGGAACGCGCCGATGATCATGAGCCTGATCGCCATGTCCTGCGGCATCGTGCTTTACCTGCTGCTGCGCAATCTGCTCAAGCGCGGGCGTTTCAAATACCCGCCGATCATTGGGCGTTTCAACGGCAAGCGCCTGTTCGAACGCAGCCTGGTGGTCATGATGCGCCTCGCCCGTCGGCTGGAGCGGCGAATCAACACCAAGCGCCTGCAAACCCAATTGTTCCTAGTGGTCCTCGCGGCGGTGTTCGCCGGATTGATTCCGATGCTGCACAGCAGCCTGAGCTGGGGTGACCGGCCGAAGATTCCGGGCTCGATCGTGTTCGTGACCTTGTGGCTGCTGGCGATTGCCTGTGCCCTCGGCGCGGCTTGGCAGGCCAAGTATCACCGGCTCGCCGCCCTGACCATGGTCAGCGTCTGCGGCCTGATGACCTGTGTCACCTTTGTCTGGTTCTCGGCGCCGGACCTGGCATTGACGCAACTGGTCGTGGAAGTGGTGACTACGGTGCTGATCCTCCTCGGTCTGCGCTGGTTGCCACGGCGGATCGAAGAGGTGGCGCCCCTGCCGAGCACCCTGCGCAAAGCGCGCATCCGCCGGATCCGCGACTTGCTGCTGTCGAGTGTCGTCGGTGGCGGCATGGCGTTGCTGGCCTATGCGATGCTGACGCGCCAGACGCCCAACCACATTTCCTCGTTCTACCTCAGTCGCGCTCTACCCGAAGGCGGCGGCAGCAACGTGGTCAACGTGATGCTGGTAGACTTCCGTGGTTTCGATACCCTCGGTGAAATAACTGTGCTGGCCGCCGTGGCCCTGACCGTCTTCGCCCTGCTGCGCCGCTTCCGCCCGCCGAAAGAAAGCCTGCAATTGCCGGCTCAGCAACGCCTGCTGGCACCCGACGTCGTCACCGACCTGGTCAACCCGCGCCATGCCAGCGACACCGCGCTCGGTTTCATGATGGTCCCGGCGGTGCTGGTGCGCCTGCTGTTGCCGATTGCGGTGGTGGTGTCCTTCTACCTGTTCATGCGCGGGCACAATCAACCGGGTGGCGGTTTTGTCGCCGGGCTGGTGATGTCGGTCGCCTTCATCCTGCAATACATGGTTGCCGGCACCCAGTGGGTCGAGGCACAAATGAGCCTGCGACCGTTGCGCTGGATGGGCACCGGCCTGTTGTTCGCCACGATCACCGGGCTCGGCGCGATGGCAGTCGGGTATCCGTTCCTGACCACCCACACCTGGCATTTTGAACTGCCGGTGCTGGGCGACATTCACATCGCCAGTGCGCTGTTCTTCGACATCGGCGTGTACGCGGTGGTGGTCGGTTCGACGCTGTTGATCCTCACCGCCATCGCTCACCAATCGGTCCGGGGTCACAAGACCGCTGCCCTGCCCAGATCCGTCGCCACCAAAGGAGCCGTCTGATGGAAGAAGTCATCGCAATCGCCATCGGCGTGCTCGCCGCGTCCGGCGTCTGGCTGATCCTGCGGCCACGGACGTTTCAGGTGGTGATGGGCCTGTGCCTGCTGTCCTACGGCGTCAACCTGTTCATCTTCAGCATGGGCAGCTTGTTCATCGGCAAGGAGCCGATCATCAAGGACGGCGTGCCGCAGGACCTGTTGCACTACACCGACCCACTGCCGCAAGCGCTGGTGCTGACCGCGATCGTGATCAGCTTCGCCATGACCGCGCTGTTTCTGGTGGTGTTGCTGGCCTCGCGCGGCTTGACCGGGACCGACCACGTCGATGGCCGGGAGCCTAAAGAATGAATGCGATGACGCACCTGATCGCGGCACCGATTCTGCTGCCGCTGCTGACCGCCGCCCTCATGCTGATGCTCGGCGAGAAACACCGCCCGTTGAAAGCCAAGATCAACCTGTTCTCCAGCCTGCTGGGCCTGGGGATTTCCGTACTGTTGCTGCAGTGGACGCAAGCCACTGGCGTGCCCGGTTCGATCGGCGTCTACCTGCCGGGTAACTGGCAAGTGCCGTTCGGAATCGTGCTGGTGGTCGATCGCCTGTCGGCGTTGATGCTGGTGCTGACCGGGATCATCGGCGTCAGTGCCTTGCTGTTCGCCATGGCCCGTTGGGACGGCGCCGGTTCGAGTTTCCACGCGCTGTTCCAGATTCAGATGATGGGCCTTTACGGCGCGTTCCTGACGGCGGATCTGTTCAACCTGTTCGTGTTTTTCGAAGTGCTGCTGGCGGCCTCCTACGGCCTGATGCTCCACGGTTCGGGCAGGGCGCGGGTCTCCTCGGGCTTGCATTACATCTCGATCAACCTGCTGGCGTCGTCGCTGTTCCTGATTGGCGCGGCGCTGATTTATGGCGTCACCGGCACGCTGAACATGGCCGACCTTGCGCTGAAAATCCCGCTGGTGCCGGAAGCCGATCGCGGCCTGCTGCACGCCGGCGCGGGGATTCTCGCGGTGGCGTTCCTGGCCAAGGCAGGGATGTGGCCGCTGAACTTCTGGCTGGTGCCGGCCTATTCCGCCGCCAGCGCACCGGTGGCGGCGATGTTCGCGATCATGACCAAGGTCGGCGTCTACACCTTGCTGCGCTTGTGGACCTTGTTGTTCTCCGGCCAGGCCGGGGCGTCGGCGTACTTTGGTGGCGACTGGCTGATTTACGGCGGCATGGCGACCATCGTCTGCGCCGGCGTGGCTATCCTCGCCGCACAACGACTGGAACGCATGGCCAGCCTGAGCATTCTGGTGTCGGCGGGGATTCTTCTGTCGGCCATCGGCTTTGCCCAGCCGAACCTGATCGGCGCGGCGCTGTTCTATCTGGTCAGCTCGACCCTGGCGTTGAGCGCGTTGTTCCTGTTGGCCGAGCTGATCGAGCGCTCCCGTTCGGCCAATGAAATGCCGCTGTTCGACGACGGCGACCTGCTTCCACGGCCGATGGAATCCCTGCAACCGCCCAAAGGCATCAACCTCGATGACGAACAGAAAGCCGTGGTCGGCCAGGTGATTCCCTGGACCATGGCCTTCCTCGGCTTGAGCTTCATTGCCTGCTCGCTGCTGATTATCGGCATGCCGCCGTTGTCCGGGTTTATCGGCAAACTCAGCCTGTTGAGTGCCCTGCTCAACCCGTTGGGGTTGGGCAATAGCACCGATGTGCCGATATCGAACGCGGCGTGGGGCTTGCTGGCGTTGCTGATCCTGTCCGGGCTGGCGTCGTTGATTGCCTTCTCGCGGCTGGGCATCCAGCGTTTCTGGACACCCGAAGAACGGCCATCACCGTTGCTGCGACGCTTCGAGTGCGTGCCGATCATCGTCCTGCTGGGGCTGAGTGTTGCGCTGACCTTCAAGGCCGAACCGCTGATGCGCTACACCCAGGCGGCCGCTGATGCCTTGAACAATCCGCAGCAATACGTGATGGCGGTACTGGGCACGCGTGTGGTGCCGAGCCCGGAAGCCAGGGCGGCGATGCTGGAGGTGCAGCCATGAAGCGTCTGTTTCCGGCACCGTGGTTGTCCCTGGCATTGTGGCTGTTGTGGCTGGTGCTGAACCTGTCGATAAGCCCCGGCAACCTGTTGCTCGGCGCGGTGCTGGGGTTCTGCGCGCCGCTGATGATGCGCAAGCTGCGGCCGCTGCCGATCCGCATTCGTCGACCGGGGGTGATCCTGCGTTTGTTCTTCCTGGTCGGTCGTGACGTGCTGGTGTCCAACCTCGTCGTGGCCTGGGGCGTGCTCAATGCCGGTCGCCGTCCACCGCGCTCGCGCTTCATCAAGGTCCCGCTGGACTTGCGCGATGCCAACGGCCTCGCGGCACTGTCGATGATCTGCACGGTGGTCCCCGGGACGGTCTGGTCGGAACTGGCGCTGGACCGCAGCATTCTGTTGCTGCACGTGTTCGATCTGGAGGATGAAACGCTGTTTATCGAACACTTCAAGGCGACCTACGAGCGCCCCTTGATGGAGATCTTCGAATGAGCGAATTGCTGTCGAACGCGATCCTGCTGAGCCTGTTCATCTTTTCGCTGGCGATGATCCTGACCCTGATTCGCCTGTTCAAAGGCCCGTCGGCCCAGGACCGGGTTCTGGCACTGGACTACCTGTACATCATCGCGATGCTGATGATGCTGGCGCTTGGCATTCGGTATGCCAGTGACACTTACTTCGAGGCGGCGCTGCTGATCGCCCTGTTCGGCTTCGTCGGCTCGTTTGCCCTGGCCAAATTCCTGCTGCGTGGCGAGGTGATCGAATGAACGCGGAACTGTCTCTGTGGGTTGAAATACCCGTGGCGATCCTGCTGGTGCTCGGCAGTCTGTTTGCGCTGATCGGCGCCATTGGCCTGGTGCGGATGAAGGATTATTTCCAGCGTATGCACCCGCCGGCACTGGCCTCGACCCTGGGGGCGTGGTGTGTGGCGCTGGCCTCGATCATATATTTTTCGGCGCTGAAGTCCGGGCCGGTGCTGCATGCCTGGCTGATTCCGATCCTGTTGTCGATTACGGTGCCGGTGACCACATTGCTGCTGGCGCGGGCGGCGCTGTTTCGCAAGCGCATGGCGGGGGATGATGTGCCGGCTGAGGTGAGTAGTCGGCGCACAGAAAGCGGGAGTTAGTTCGGAAGATTTGTGTTGGATGTCAGGGCCTCTTCGCGGGCAAGCCTCGCTCCTACAGGTTTTGGGTCGATCACACGTTGGTGATTTCCCACGATCCTGTAGGAGCGAGGCTTGCCCGCGAAGCTTGTCAGATCCAGGCAACAGCCAACAATCCGGCCCCCAACACCACACACAGCGGCGAATAAGCCCAGGTGTCGAGTCGGGCAAACTTCGAATCCTTGACCTGCTTGAAAAACCCGACCAGATTCGAATCGCCGATTGCCCGGGCAAACATCAGCATCGCAATGGCGCTGATTACCCATTGCAGCGACCAGTGATACACCGTCGGCAAATACAGGCCGACCCGCAGGCATACCAGCATCGCGATCAACAGCAATCCCACCGCGACCAGCAACGTGGCAAACCCCGACGGCTTGAAGGCCGGCCTGGATTCCCCTCCCCCCTCTGGCGATATTCGCGGGACCGCCGCCTCGCTACCTAACTTGCCGCCTGCCGCCCAGTACAGGTGGATCAGGCTGATCAACAGGAAGATGGCAGCCATCCATTGCGCGATCAATAGGCTCATGTTCAGACATCCAGCGTGAAATGTCGCAGCAGGATGAACTTCATTGAACGATTTTGTAAGGGTATTCGTCATCGACGATGATAAAGTGCCGCTCCATGAAACTCGCCCGAACTGATCGCACATTGATGGCATGGATGCTTTATTGCTGCGTCCTGTTCAATGTGTTCGCCTGCAGTATCGGTCACGGGCAAATGGTCGGGATGCAGCTCAACGGCATCGGCGGCCCGTTCTGTTCGGTTGATCCGGCGACCCAGGCGCCAGTTTCCTCGAACTCCTCGGACGACAACCTGCCGACCCTGTCCAAAGCCTTTGGTTGCCCGCTGTGTTCCACCGGTGGCATGAGCCCGGCGCTCAACTCCAGCCTGACCCTGGCGATACTCCCGGAGCAGCACAGCCCGCCTCTGGCTGTCATCGCCAACGCTGACCTCCCCGCCCGTTTCACCTGGCCCTCGGCCAATCCTCGCGCTCCGCCTGTCGCCTGAATTTCTTCGCCTTTCCCGATCAGCCCACTGCGCCAACGCGTGGCGTTCGCTCGTGCGCTGCTTCTTAGCCAGGAATTCAGGATTCATCGATGAAACATGCTGCTTTGTTAGTAAGCCCTTTGCTGGCCAGCCTGTGCGGCTGCCTGTCTGTTAACGCTTGGGCGCAATCCACCGTCGACCTCGCACCGATTACCATTGATGGCGAAGCGACGACCGAGCCAGGGCTGAGCCTCGACCAGTCCAGCGGCATGGCCTCGCATCTGGGCCTGAGCGTGCGGGAAACCCCGGCATCAGTCGCCATCGCCAACCGCCACGACATCGAGCGCCACGGCGCGCAAAACTTCCAGGATGCCGCCAACACCTTGCCGGGTGTCAACGCCAGCGCACCGCCGGGTTTCGGCGGGTTCGTTTCCTACCGCGGTTTCACCAGCGGTCAGATCACACAGATGTTCAACGGCATCAACGTCTCTGGCGGCCTCGCCCGGCCAGTGGATGCATGGATATACGATCGGGTCGAACTGGTGGGTGGCCCCTCGTCGCTGATCAATGGCGCCGGCTCCGTGGGTGGCTCATTGAACTACGTGACCAAACTTGCGACCCGAGAAGAGCAAGCGGTCGAAGGTCGTGTCAGTTACGGGACTTATGACACGACCGAGACCGCGTTCGGCCTTAACCACGCACTCAGCGAGGCCGGGGATGATGTGCAGCACTACGCGCGCCTCGACGTCAGCCACAACACCGGCAATGGCTACATCGACCGCCAGGAGCGCGATGCCTGGAGTGTCGCGTTTTCGCTGCTCAGCGACCTGACGCCCAATCTGTCCCACACCCTCGCGCTGGAATATCAGGACGAACACGAAGACAGTCCTTACTGGGGCACACCCGTGCTCAATCCCAAGGCGGGCGAGCTGAAAATCGACAAACACAATCGTTTCAACAATTACAACGTTGAAGACGGGCGTTACGAGCAGCGCACGATCTGGGCTCGCTCGATCATCGACTACAGGATCACCGACAGCACCACCCTGCGCAACACGCTTTACCACCTCGACAGCCAGCGCGATTACCGCAACCTGGAAACCTATCAGTACAACGCCGACAACAGCGCGGTGAATCGCTCCACGGCGTATCAGGTCCGGCATCAGGGCGAACAGAACGGCAACCAGTTCGAACTGCGCCACGACAACACGCTATTGGGTCTGGAGACCACCTGGTCTGGCGGTTTCGAGTACAAGGTCAACCAGACCACCAACTCGCCGTTGAACGTCAAAGGCGCAAGCACCGTTGACCCGAATAACTTCCAGCCGGGGCACTTCTACGACATTCCCGGCACCCGACCGGGATTTGTCAGCGACAAGACCAACGAGGTCACCACCAAAGCCCTGTTCGCCGAAAACCGCCTGGCGTTGACCGACAAACTGGCGTTGCTGACCGGCCTGCGTTACGACGATATCGACCTGAACGTGACCAATCACCGGCAAGTGACCGCCAGCAATCCCCGCCATTTGAAACGCAGCTGGGAGCCGGTGACTGGAAGGCTCGGCCTGACCTACCAGTTCATTCCCTCCGCCAACGTCTACGTGCAATACAGCACCGCTGCCGAACAACCCAACGGCACGCAGGATTTCGACGTGTCCACCGGCAAGCAATGGGAAGTCGGCAGCAAGTTCGATTATCTGGACGGGCGCGGTTCGGCAACGGTGGCGGCGTACACGATTGAGCGCAAGGATTTCGCAGTGACCGATCCGCTGGACCCGACCCTCAGCATTCCAGTGGGTCAGCAGACGTCGAAGGGGATTGAATTGGCCAGTTCGTTGCAAATCACCGACAAGCTGTTGGCCGAGGGCAACTTCGCGTGGGTTGACGCACAGTACGACGCGTTCACCGAGAAAAATGCGGCGGGCGTGGTGGTATCACGCAAGGGCAACACGCCGACCAATGTGCCGGACCGGGTCGGCAATGTGTGGCTGACCTATGACTTCGCACCGCAGTGGCAAGGGGGTGTCGATGCGCGCTATGTGGCCTCAGTGTTTGCCGACAGCGCCAACACCATGACGGTGCCGTCGTACACGATCTACGGCACGTTTCTCCGTTACGAGGTCGACCGCCACACCACCGTCACCGGCCGAGTGCGAAATCTGACCAACGAGGTGTATGCCGAGTTTGCGCATGTATCGCCGGCGTATTACCTCGGAACACCGCGAACGTTTGAGCTTGCGGTGCAAACGCGTTTTTAACCCTGCACATGTCTTGTGGCGAGGGAGCTTGCTCCCTAGCCACAATAGTCACTGGAGACTGGCGGAGACTTTATCCGCCACATCCTTCGGCACCCATGCCTGCCAGACATCAGGATGCGCCTTCATGAACGCCTCCGCCGCTTGCCGTGGCGGGGTGTGTTTTTCGCTCATTTGGGCCAGTGCCTTGTTCAAGGGGTCGATCGGAAAATCGACCTTGCTGAAGAAGTCGGCAATCTGCGGGTACTGCTTTTGAAAAGGTGTGGACACGCCAATCGACAGCTTCGAGGCTAGCGAGCGAGTCGGTTTCGGATTAGGGTTATCAGCGTCCGTCAGGGTTTTCCAGGCTTCGGCATCAAAGGGCGGTTCCTCCAGCTGAATCAGCTTGAAGCGCCCAAGCAACGGCGTCGGTGACCAGTAATAAAACAGCACAGGCTTGCCACGACGGATCGACGAACTGATCTCTGCATCCAGCGCCGCCCCGGAACCGCTGCGGAAATTCACATAACTGTCGTTCAGGCCATAAGCCGTGAGCTTCTGTTTGTTCACCACTTCCGATGTCCAGCCAATCGGACTGTTGAGGAAGCGTCCCTTGCCCGGGCTTTCCGGATCGCTGAACACATCCTTGTACTTGGGCAGGTCGCTGACACTGCGCAGATCTGGAGCCAGTGGCTTGATGCCCTTGGCCGGGTCGCCCTTGATCACATATTCCGGCACCCACCAGCCTTCAGTGGCACCCTTGACCGTGTCGCCCAGGCTCACGACCTTGCCCTCGGCTTCAGCCTTGACCCAGACCGGGCTGCGACCGGCCCACTCTTCGCCAATGACCTGAATGTCATTGTTGGCCAAGGCGGTTTCCAGGGTGATGGTGGTCCCGGGCAAGGTGTCGGTCGGCAGGCCGTAGCCCTTCTCGACGATGATCCGCAGGATGTCGGTGATCAGGCTGCCACTTTCCCAGTTCAGGTCGGCAAAATGGATCGGCGCCTGGGCAGCGGATACCGGAATGGGTGAACTCAATACACCCAATGCGGCCAGTGCACCAACCAACAACCGTCGAAATCCTTTCATGCTTTTGCACCTCGTGCTGTTCACAGCAAATAGCAGGATGGCCTGACAGAAGACCGCAAGCCTCTGAATACTCAGTCAACTGACTGTAGTAGAGGTTCCTGCTTTCGAGAGGGGCGATTTAATTTTCGGAAGTTTCCTGCAAGCGTGCCAGCTCTCTTCTGACCATGCTGGCGTAAGCCGCCGGGCGCAGCGTGTAAATCTGTGACGCCACCCACGTCAGCCAGCCTCCCTGCAGAACAGCCTTGTGCTCGAACAGCCGTCGGGCTTCGAGGTGTGCACTGGCCTGGTTCTGTTCGTGGAAGTCGGCGCGGGTCAGGGTCATTACTCGCTGGCCTTGAACGTGATCAGTTCGCCTTTGCGCCACTTGGCGGCTTTGGCGGTCACGGCTTTCAGGGTTTTGGTCAGGCCTTCCTGCAACTGCTGGTGCGCGGCGAAGACCATCACCACGCTATGGCCTTCCTTGAACACAATCGCGTGACCCTCTGCGGTGGTGACAAAGGCGTAATCGCCCAGCCCGTAAACCGTCAGTTTGATTTCACGGAACTTGATGTCGAGCTTGCCGCCTTCACGACTGGGCAGAACCGAAGCGCTGAAATGATCGCCGACCTTGAGCTTCAGCCCTGGCTTGTCGTCGACCACCAGCGCCTCTTCGGTGTCGATCTCGGCAATGTAAATGCCTTCAGCGTTCTGTTCGGTGATGTAAACGAAACGTGACTGAAACTGTTTAACCAGCTTTGCGCGCAAATCACCCAGCACGAACAAAGCATGCATATCGAGATTACTTACTGCCAAGGAAACATCCCCACATCTGAAAATGATGCCGCACGCAGAAAAAGCGCACAGCAGAAAAAAGCGGCCATGCCGAAGTGTTGCCGTAAGACCCGGGTTGAAATCCTGAGCCGAGCAGAGCGCTCATGCCTCGCGAGGTCAGTGAGATTACTGGAATATCACTCGCGCCGTCCTCTGTGAAAGTCGTCAGATGTTGAAGGAAAAAGCCCTTCTCACAGCCAGAGGAAACCGGATTACCAACTTTAGGGAAAAAACTCTTTAAAAAAAGCACTTTTCCGACATATCGCAAATAAAAAATTGCTTTAGATGAACACCGTTCGCTAACCAGTGCGGGTGATTCTAGAGCAGCGATGCTCACCGAGACTACCCAAAACGATGTACACACGTCGGTAAAACAATGAAAAGGACTTCACATGTGCACCATGACTCACTTCGCTTCCCCCCAGACAACGCGCGCAAACAATTACGCCCCGTTGCACCCTGCGGTGTTCCAGCCGCATGAATTGCAGCCTGAAAGCCTGCTGCTGCCACGCTTTCAGGTGGTGCTGGCCGGTAATGCCTTCTTCCATATCAAGGAAATTTCTACGGGTCGTGTAAGAGGTTTCCGTGGCTGCCATAACGAAGCCTGCGCACTTGCCCGCTCACTTGAGTCTCGCATCTGACGCGTTCGCCTGCCTTCATGCCTATAGACGTTTCGTCATGCCGGCGACTTAACTCAGCCGCCGGCAGGCAACTACTGCCATACTGCCCGACCAATGAAATTCGTCCCCAGGACGGACGGCATTCAACACAACAATATATTTCCAAGGGAAGGCAGCTACGTGACGGAATTTGATATCGGTGAATTTTTTATCCGGGGCGAAGCCAGAGAGGTCGAAGGCGAATTCCAGGCAGTCATTGTCATGCGTGCCAAACCACCGTTGACCACGGTGACGTATCACCAAGTCGAGAAGGATCGCTGGTTCAAGACCTCGGACGTCGCTGCCATCGCCGCCAAAGAAGCTGCCCAGGCTCTGAAAACTGCTGTCGATGAAGGTGCATTGAAAGCCTGATCGTCGGATTTGCCGTCTATGCTCTCTCCTGCTTCCCCACATCGCAATCGAACTCCTGAAGCGCGGCCCGCTCAGATGCCATGAAGCCGCACCTCAGATCGCGACCCGCAAGGAGATGAAGATGGATTCACCTATACACGACTTGAAAGGTTTGTTCGACCAGCTCGGTCTGGACTCCAGTCAGAAAGCCATCGATGAATTCATCGCCAGCCATTCACCTTTGGCCGACGACAAGAAACTCATCGATGCGGAGTTCTGGACGCCGCAACAAGCCGGCTTCCTCAAAGAACAATTGCGTGAAGACGCCGATTGGGCGCGGGTGGTCGACGACCTGAACCTGCGCATGCATCAGATTCACTAGCCCGCCTGTCTTCCGTCAGCGATAAACCTGTGGCGAGGGAGCTTGCTCCCGTTGGACTGCGCAGCAGGCCCATCTTGGGGCCGCTACGCAGCCCAGCGGGAGCAAGCTCCCTCGCCACAGTTGAGTTTCAGGCTTGCTCACCGGTTATCATGTTGAGCATCTAGCGAGGACTTTGCGGTTTGTACCCCAACCGCAACCCACCCCAATGCCGCCCCTTGAGCATGATCGGCACCGAAAGGTCGTGCATCAGTTCGCCTGTGTCGCGGGTGTAAGTCTGCAACAACACCGGCTGTTGATGGCTGCCACAGCGGATGCCGGTGCGGTCGGCAAATTTGCGCTTGGTGCGGTTTTGGACCGTATCGACCTGCGCATCGCCGGTCAGCGGTTGGCTGAAGATTTTGTTATGGGTGGGCACGTAACCCTGCTGGGTGCAGGCGATGGCAAACACCAGGCCTTCATGGCGCGGCAGCAACGGTTCCTGGATGGCGGGCAAGACCTGATCGGTGTAACGATCAAAACGCGTCTGAAACTTGGCCGGGCTGGTGTTGGGGATCGCCTGGTAATTGCGATCAAACAGATCATCGAGGCTGACACGGCCCTGATCAATATCCGCTTCGAAGCGCGCGGCAATCTGGCTGGCGCCTTCGCGGGCCAGGTCATAGATGCGTTGGTGGTAGTCATCCAGCCCGACTTCGGCCAGACGCTCGCTGATGGTTTCGGCCTGGCCTTCCATTTGCACCGCAGCCTGGGCCAGGCGCTGGGTCTGTTGGTCGCTGATCGCCAGGTCGCTGCGCATCTGTTCAATGGCATGGAACAGGCTGTCGAGTTGTTCGCGGTTGGTGTCCGCCCCCTTGGCGATTTCCCCGACCTGATGCTCGACGCCGGCAGCCAGGCGCGCGATGTTTTCCAGGTGCTGGCCGGTGTGCTCGACCTGCTTGACGCCAATGTCGAGGTCGCTGGACAGTTGGCGGATCTGCTCCACCACCTGCGCCGTGCGTTGCTGGATATCGGCGACCATCTCCCCGACTTCGCCAGTCGCCGTCGCCGTGCGCGCCGCCAGGCCGCGAACCTCATCCGCCACCACCGCGAACCCGCGACCATGTTCCCCGGCCCGAGCCGCTTCAATCGCGGCGTTCAAGGCCAGCAGGTTGGTCTGACTGGCGATGGACTGAATCACCAGGGTGACCCGTTGAATATCGTCGCTGCGCAGGCTCAGGGCTTCGATCAGTTCACGGCTGTTATTGGCGCGCTGACTGAGCTGATGCATGCGGCTGATGGACTCGATCAGTTCCGTGCGCCCTGCTGCGCTGCTCTGATGAGCTTCGCTGGCGGCACTGAGGGCTTCGCGGCTGAGTTTCGACGTGGCTTGTTCGGTCCCGATCATCACTTCGGCGTTGCTGACGATTTGCGCCGCCGCGTCGAGTTGCGATTGCAGTTTGTCCGCCAGTTGCTTGACCGAAAAGGCCACGCCCGCGGCCGACAAAGCGTTATGACTGGTGGTGTAGGAAAGATCGCGAGTCAACTCGGCGATGGCGATGGCGCCGTCGGCGGGCGCTGCTTCGGGCGTGGCGCGCGAGCGCAGGCGAGGCAGCCAGATCACCAGCACCGCCAGTGGCAGGCAAAGGTAAAGCGACCAGCCACCCAACGCCATGCCGCACAGCAAGAGCATCAGGGCGATGCTTTGCAGAGTTGGCGTCAGCCAAAGGTTTTTCGGCAAAAACACTGGTGCAGGCACTGCCGCAACCAGAGATCCGTCTCTCGTCATCTTCGTCACCCCAAGGCTCTTCTAATTGTTGTGCATGCATTAAACGCCACCACAAGGCCATTATCTATGGTCCATTAGTAGTGGGCGTTGCAGCAGATCAATAGAAGTGCCTGAGGTTTTCGCAGACGGCAAAAAGCATCGCGGGCAAGCCTCGCTCCTGCAGGTTCATCGTGAACCGTGGGAGCGGGCTTGCCCGCGATGCGGGGCGCTACGAAATCAGGCCTGACGCTGGTGCTTGTCGATCTGTTCGTGACGCTCTTGAGCTTCGATGCAGTACTTGGTGGTCGGGCTGATCAGCAGGCGTTTCAGGCCGATGGCCTCGCCGCTGTCATCGCACCAGCCGAAGCTGTCTTCTTTGATGCGTTCCAGAGCCTGTTCCAACTGAGGCAGCATGCGCTGGTCGCGATCGATCGCGTTCACCAGCCAGGTGCGCTCTTCTTCGACAGAAGCAGCGTCGGCCGGATCGGCTGGAGTGTCCAGGCTCTCGATGGCGATGCGGTTCTGTTCGATGCGCTCATGGGTTTCGACTTTCATGTTCTGCAACAGCTCATAGAAAAAAGCATGTTGCTCGGCATTCATGTAGTCATCCGCCGGCATGGCCAGCAACTTGTCCTTTGTCATTGATATCTCTATAAAAAAACGTGCATTAAGGCGAATTAGGGAGCGTTCCGGTGGACCAGGTCTGGCCATCGGAAAGGCGCCGTTTATTCCAAGCGCCACCCGGCACTCAATTTACGAGGGCCGGCAGTCTAAGGCCGACTTGAGGCCTCAGCAACTGAAAAGACAGCGAATTTGTCCGACAAAGCCCGGAAAGTGCTCTATGGCAGCCTCTGCGGTGGTTATCGGAGTGCGTTTATAGCAAGAAATTCAATCGAGCGGCTGTATAGAGAAGACAAATGGTTGCGCCACGCGGGTCAGGCGTGGCGCATTGGCTGTCGGTTCTACGACTCAGCGCTTGAGTTTACGCTTGTTGCGGTATTGGTCGATCACCACCGCCACCACAATAATCAGTCCCTTGATGATGTCCTGAATATACGCATCAACACCGACAAAGGTAAACCCACTGGCCATCACTCCGAGAATCAAGGCACCGATCACGGTGCCGGTAATGCGCCCGACGCCACCGGCCAGGCTGGTGCCGCCGATGACCGCCGCGGCAATCGCGTCCAGCTCATAAGACATGCCCATCCCCGCCTGCCCGGTCGCGGCACGCGCCGAGGCCACGACGCCCGCCAGGCCGGCCAGCAACCCGGCGATACTGTAGACGATCACCAGATGACGCTTGACGTTGATCCCCGAGGTGCGCGCCGCCTGCATGTTGCCGCCGATGGCGTAGGTGTACTTGCCGTACTTGGTGTAGCGCAGGGCGATGTGAAAGATCACCGCGACCACCAGGAAAATGATCACCGGCATGGCGCCATGACCGATGGCCGTGTAGGAATCCGAGAGCATGCTCACCGGCTGGCCTTCGGTGTAATAACGCGCCAGGCCACGCGCCGAGACCATCATGCCGAGGGTGGCAATGAACGGCGGAATCCCGGTGATGGCAATGATGCTGCCATTGATCGCGCCCGCCAGCAGCCCGACGCCGAGCCCGGCGATCACTGGAATCCATACGGGCAAGTCGGTCAACGACGGAAACACCGCCCGGGCGAAATCCGAGGTCTGGGCCAGACTCGCAGCGATCATCGCTGACAGCGCCAGCACCGAACCGGAGGACAGGTCGATCCCGGTGGTGATGATCACCTGGGTCACGCCAATCGCCAGCAGGCCGATGATCGACACTTGCAGGATCATCAGCACCAGGCGCTGGGAGTTCATCAGGAAGCTCTGGTCGCGCACGATCCAGCCAAAGACTTCGAAGACCAGGCCGATGCCAATCAGCACCAGGAAGATACTCAACTCGGTCGGAAAGCGCCGACGACTCTTGACCGGTGCCGTTGCTGGCTTGTTTTCCAGTATCGCGTTCATAACCATTCACCCTTCTAATGAATTCCGGCATCGACTACATACCTGTGGCGAGGGAGCTTGCTCCCGCTCGAGTGCGCAGCGCTCGCCAGTTCTACGGTATGTTCGAGACATTGGGGCCGCTTCGCAGCCCAGCGGGAGCAAGCTCCCTCGCCACAGAATCCCGGTTCACCCCTGGACTCTGCTCACCCTTGGACTCTGTTTGCCCTTGACTCAATGGCGTACGGACATGCCCGAGGCCAGTTGCATGACTCGTTCCTGGGTCGCTTCGCTGCGGTCGAGGGTGCCCATCAGGTCGCCCTCGTGCATGACCATCACCCGGTCGCTCATGCCGAGCACTTCCGGCAGCTCCGAGGAAATCATGATCACCGCCATGCCTTCGCTGGCGAGGTAGGAGATCAGCCGGTAGATCTCGGCCTTGGCGCCGACATCGATGCCACGAGTCGGTTCGTCGAGGATCAGGATGCGTGGATTGGTCATCAGCCAGCGCGCCAGCAAGGCTTTCTGTTGGTTGCCGCCGGACAAGGTGTCGATGCACTGCTCAAGCGACGGGGTTTTGACCCGCAGCTTCTTGCACATGTCTTCGCACAAGACCCGCAGGGCTTTCTGCTGGATGAACCCGTGGCCGGCGTAATGCGGCAGCACCGCCATTTCCATGTTCTCCAGCACCGACAGGCACGGGAACAGGCCGCTGAGCTTGCGATCCTCGGTCAGCAAGGCGAAGCCCTTCTCGATCGCCATGTGCGGATCGCTGATGCGCACCACCTGGCCGTCGAGGCGAATCTCGCCACCGTCGCTCGGAGTGATGCCAAAAATCGCTTCGGCAACGTTGGTGCGGCCCGAGCCCATCAGCCCGGCGATGCCGAGGATCTCGCCCGCATGCAGGTCGAAGGACACCCCTTTGAAAATGCCGTCGAGCTTGAGGTCGCGCACCGACAGCAGCAGATCGCCAATCGGTTTCTCGCGCACCGGGAACAACTGGCTCAGCTCGCGGCCGACCATCATCGAAATCAGGCTGTCGCCGTCCATGCTGTCAGCCCGTTGCAAACCGATGTAGGCGCCGTCGCGGAACACCGCTACTTCATCGGCGATCTCGAACACTTCGTTCATTTTGTGGGTGATGTAGATGATGCCTTTGCCCTGGCTCTTGAGGTCGGCAATGATCGAGAACAGGTGCGCGACTTCCTTGTCGGTAATGGCCGAGGTCGGTTCGTCCATGATCAGGATGTCGGAGTCGTAGGACACCGCTTTGGCGATCTCGACCATCTGCCGCTCGGCGATGCTCAGGTTGCCGACCTGCTCCTCCGGGTCGAGGTTGATCCGCAGGCGTTCGAGCAGTTTCGCAGTGCAGCGGTGCATTTCGCGGTGGTCGATCATGTGCAGGCTGTTGAGCTGCTCGCGGCCGATCCAGATGTTCTCGGCGATGCTCATGTGCGGCATCAGGTTGAGTTCTTGGTGGATCATTGCGATCCCGGCCTGCAGCGCGGCCAGCGGCGTATCGAACACCACCGGCTGGCCGCGAAGGCGCAACTCGCCGGCGTCCGGCTGGTAGATGCCGGCGATGATTTTCATCAGGGTGGACTTGCCCGCACCATTCTCGCCCATCAGCGCCAGGACGGAGCCGGGGCGCACCCGCAGCTGCACGTCCGACAACGCCACCACACCGGGAAAACCCTTGCTGACGTTGATGATCTCCAGCAGGTACGGCTCATCGACAGGTGTTGCGGTTGGCTGGATACCCACCAACGGGGTGCTCGAAGCAGTCGCTGAAGCGAACATGATCAGGTACTCCATCAGCAAGGTCGCGGTGGCAACCTTGCGTGCTTATTGTTGTTATGGGGCGGACGGGCTATTTGAACGTGTCGACGTTTTGCGGCGTGATCAAACGGTATGGCACCCACACGGCCTGTTCAACCGGCTCGTTTTTGGCCATTTTCACTGCCGTGTCGATGGAGCCGTCGGCCTGACCTTTCGCATCCTGGAACACCGAGACCGCCAGACTGCCTTTCTTGATTGCGTTCAAGCCGTCCGGCGTACCGTCGACACCCGCGATCAGCACACTGCCCTTGTCGACGCCGGCCTGTTGCAGGGCCATCGCGGCACCAATGGCCATTTCGTCGTTGTTGGCCACCACTGCATCGAACTTGCGGCCCTGGGTCAGCCAGTCGTTGACCAGGGTCATGCCTTTATCCCGCAGCCAGGTGCCGGTCTGTTCTTGCTCGATCTTGATGTTCGGGTATTTGGCCAGCACCTCTTTCACGCCCTTGGTGCGGTTGGTGGTGGAGTTGTTCGCGAGGTCGCCCAGCAAAATCACGATGTCGCCCTTGCCGCCCATTTTGTCGGCCAGGTATTGCATCTGCATTTCACCGGCTTCCAGGTCGTTGGAGGCCACCGTGACCACGCCTTTGGGCAGTTTCAGGTCATCGGGACGACGGTTGACGTAGACCAGCGGGATGCCGGCCTTGACGGCGGCTTCGGTGATTTTTTTGGTGGCGGCGGTGTCCACCGGGTTGACCACGATGGCATCGACTTTCTGGCTGATGAAGCTTTCGACCTGGCTCAACTGCTTGACCACGTCGCTGCGCGCATCTTCGAATTGCAGCTGCACGCCGTCGGGGTAGGACTTGGCTTTCTTGTCCATGGATTCGCGCAGGTAGGTCAGCCAGGTGTCATCGAACTGGGACATGCTGACGCCGATCTTCATGTCGGCGAGTGCAGCGCCACTGGCGAACATCAGGGACAAGGCCAGTGAGGCAAAACGGATCTTGGTCTTCATGAAAAGTCTTTCTCCACATTCTTGTTGGTTTTATGGATGAGGCGTGACGATTTTCAGTAAGCAGGCAAGCGGGAAAAGCTGTGAAAACGAGCGAGAGGCAGTTCGCTGGAAATGACTTTATTGGAATATTATTTCTATATCAACTCATTTTAGAATTTTATCCTGATTTTGTTCCATGGCTCTCAAACGGGCTCAATTCCACGACCTGACGCCGTTCGAAACTCAAGCGCGCAGCGTCTAGAACGCGGGTGGTCGCCAGTGCATCACGGGCTTCGACAGGCAGTGGGCCACCGCTCTGTAACGCGGTTTGTAGCTGCAAATAGAACTGATTCCAGCATCCGCGTTCCGACGGCACCCGCTCACGCACTTCGCCCTGTTCAAACCAGCCCCAGCGGCGATGCTCTTCCCCGCCCCAGCGCTCACCCTCGGATTTCGGCGATAGCCCGGCGAGCGCTGAAGCTTCCTGCCCGTCCAGACCATCGACGCTGTAACAACCTTGAGTGCCGGTCACGCGAAAACGCGGGCCAGGGGTGTTTTGCAGGCAACTGCCGCCCAGGTGCGAGATCACTCCGTTAGCGTGGGTCAGGGATACAAAGAAGCCATTGTCGAAGGCCTGGTCTTTTTCCAGGTAATCCAGTTCGGCGTACACCCGGTTCACCGGGCCGAACAGCAGTAACGCCTGATCCACCAGGTGGCTGCCCAAATCGCGCAGGAAGCCGCCGCCACTGCTGTTGTTCACCGATTGCGGCGAGTAACGCTCGATCCGCGAATCGAAACGGGTGACACGGCCCAGAGCGCCGGACTCGATGAGTTTGCGCACGGTGAGGAAGTCCGAGTCCCAGCGACGGTTCTGGTAGACGCTGAGCCGCACGCCCTGGCGCTCGGCCATGGTGATCAGGGTTTGCGCTTGCTGCGCATCGGCGGCAAACGGCTTGTCGCTAACCACCGCCACGCCGTGTTCGATGCCGTCGAGCACCAGCGCCGGTCGGCCCTTGAGCGGCGTCGATACCACCAGCACATCGATCCCGGCTTCGACCAATTGGCCGATGCTGTCGAAGGCCGGTACACCGGGGTATTCGGCCGCCAGCAATTGTCGGCGTTCCGGGGAACGGGTGACCACGCCCACGAACGTAACCGCCGGCAGGCTGCTGATCAGCGGAGCATGGAAAAACCGGCCGCCATGGCCGTAACCGACAAGTCCGATGCGCATGAAAATGTTCTCCTTATAAATAGCTGCCGGATATACACGCCCCCTGTGGGAGCTAGCCTGCTCGCGATAGCGGAGTGTCAGCCGACATTAATGTTGAATGTGCTGGCGCTATCGCGAGCAGGCTCGCTCCCACAGGGGACGGTGCTCAACCGTAGAAACGGGGGCGGTCAGGGAGTGTGACTTTGATGATCGCTCCGCTGTTTTGTGCTTCGATGCAGGCATCTGCTGCGACGGCGGCAGCGAAGCCATCCCATGCTGACGGGCCTCCGACCTGCCCCGCTCGCACGCCATCAATGAACGCCTGCAACTCAACGTCATACGCCGCAATGAAGCGATCCTTCCAGTCCATCAAAATCGCGTTCGACAACTTCGCGCCACTGCGCAGTTGAACCTGCGAAGGCTCCGGCAGTTTGGCGATGCCGGTCTCCCCCACCACTTCGCACTGGATGTCGTAGCCGTACTGGCAATTGACGAACACCTCGACGTCGATGCGTGTGCCCTTGGCGGTTTCCAGCAAAACAATCTGCGGGTCTTTCAAATGCGCGAGGGCCTTGCTGCTCTTGCGTGGGAACACCACTTGCACGGACACGTAATCGTCATCGAGCAACCAGCGCAGCACGTCGAGTTCGTGGATCAGCGTATCGGTGATGGCCATGTCGGTCTTGTAGTTCTCGCCCACGGTCGGGTTGCGGTGCGCGCAATGGAGCATCAGCGGTTCGCCGATCTGACCGCTGTCGATGACCGATTTGAGTGCGCGATAGCCTTCGTCATACGGCCGCATGAAACCGACCTGCACCAGGCGCTTGCCGTGGGCCACTTCGGCCTCGACGATGTTGCGACAGCCTTCGGCGGTGACGGCCAGGGGCTTTTCACAGAACACTGGTTTGCCCGCCGCAATCGCCGCCAGCACAAACGCTTCGTGGCTCGGGCCCCAGGAGGTGACGAGGATCGCTTCGACTTCTGGCGCGTTGATCAGCGCCAGGCCGTCGGGGTAGACCTCGGCGGTCAGATTCAGGTCGGACACGACTTTGGCCGCTTGCTGCAAATTGATGTCGGTGACGGCGACCACCTGGCTGTTGAGCAAGGTCTGGCTGCAACGACGGATGTGGTCCTGGCCGATGGCCCCGGTGCCGATGACGCCTAACTTTAATGACATGTAAGGACTCCTTATTGTTCGATTCAGGGCAATCAGTACTGACGGGCCTTGGCCAGTCGTTCATTGAGGGTCTTGGCCACCGCGTTGGTGCGGGCGCTGGTGGAGACTTGCGCCACGCCGACCCGCCACCACGACAGGTAGCCATGAATCATGGTCTTGGGCAGGACCTTGATGTCGATCAGCGTCGACACGGTCTGCAAACGCGCATCCGCCAGCGCGGCTTTCAGCTCGTCAGCGGTGTTCACTTTGTAAGTCTTGCAGCCATAGGCCGCAGCGCTCATGGCGAAATCCACCGGCACAAAACCGCCATCGAGCTTGCCGGTGTCCGGGTTGCGGAAACGGAACTCGGTGCCGAAGCTGTCCATGCCGTTGCCCATCTGCAAGTTGTTGATGCAGCCGAAGGTCATGTTGTCGAGCAGCACCACGTTGATCTTGCGGCGCTCCTGGATCGAGGTCGCCAGCTCCGAGTGCAGCATCATGTAAGAGCCGTCGCCGACCAGCGCATAGACCTCGCGCTCCGGCTCGGCGAGTTTCACGCCCAGTGCGGCGTTGACCTCGTAACCCATACACGAATAACCGTATTCGACGTGATAGGTGTTCACGCCCTTGCTGCGCCAGCTGCGCTGCAAGTCACCGGGCAGACTGCCGGCGGCGGCGACGATCACGGCGTCATCAGCGAGTGTTTCGTTGAGCACGCCGAGCACGCGGCTCTGGGTCAGACAGGAACCGGTCAGTTCGATGAATTCGCGCAGGACCGCCGGGTCCATGTGGTCGTTGATTTCCGGGGAGAAGTCTTGAGTCTGGTACTCGATCTGATAGAGACGATCGACCTCCTCATCCAACTGAGCCTTGGCCTGATTCGGTTGATCACCCCAGCTGGAACGGTAATCGCCCAGTGCTTCGGCCAGCGCCAGCAAACCGGTTTTCGCATCCGCGAGCAGTTGCACGCCATCCAGCTTCAGGGCATCGCACGGACTGATATTGAGGTTGAGAAACTGCACGTCCGGATGCTGGAACAGGGATTTCGACGCGGTGGTGAAATCGCTGTAGCGGGTGCCGATACCGATGATCAGATCGGCGTCTTTTGCCAACAGGTTCGCCGCCAGGCACCCGGTTTCGCCAATCCCGCCGACGTTCAGCGGATGGCTGGACACCACCGCGCTCTTGCCGGCCTGGGTTTCGGCGAAGGGAATGTCGAAGCGCTCGGCAAACGCCTGTAACGCCGCGTTGGCCCCGGAGTATTTGACCCCGCCACCGCAAATGATCAGCGGTTTGCGCTTGCCTTTGAACAGCGCCAGCGCATCACCCAGCATCGCGTCGGTGGCCGGACGACGTTCGATGCGGTGCACGCGTTTTTGCAGGAAGTAATCGGGATAGTCGTAGGCCTCGCCTTGCACGTCTTGCGGCAAGGCCAGGGTCACCGCGCCGGTTTCGGCAGGGTCGGTGAGCACCCGCATGGCGTGGATCGCCGCGGTCATCAACTGCTCGGGACGGTTGATGCGGTCCCAGTATTTGCTCACGGCCTTGAACGCATCGTTGGTGCTGATGCTCAGGTCGTGGAACTGTTCGATTTGCTGCAACACCGGGTCCGGCTGGCGGCAGGCGTAGACGTCGCCGGGCAACAGCAGCAAGGGAATGCGGTTGGCGGTGGCCGTCGCGGCGGCGGTCAGCATGTTCGCAGCGCCTGGGCCGACGGATGAGGTACAGGCGTAGATTTTGCGCCGCAGGTGTTGCTTGGCGAAACCGATGGCGGCGTGGGCCATGCCTTGTTCGTTGCGGCCTTGATGAACGATCAGGTCACCGCTGTCCTGCTCCAGGGCTTGCCCCAGGCCCAGCACGTTGCCGTGGCCGAAAATGGTAAAGATCCCGGCGACGAATTTGCTCTGGACCCCGTCGACCTCGATGTACTGGTTATCGAGGAATTTCACCAGGGCCTGGGCCATGGTCAGTCTTGTTGTGGTCATAACTGATCCTTCAATACACGCAGAAAACTTGTAGGAGTGAGCCTGCTCGCGATTGCGCAGTGTCCGTCGACATTGATGCTGCCTGACACTGCGCAATCGCGAGCAGGCTCACTCCTACAGGGGTTCTTCATTAGCCTTGGGATTTTTGTAGGTGATTCATGCTTGCTCCAATGGCCTGCTCGATGTTGGCCAGGCCATGGACGCTGTCGGCAAACGGCTCGAATGACAGGTAGCCGCTGTAACCGCCGCTGAGCAAGGTGTCGATCTGTGCGGCATTGCCAAGAATGTCGCCCTCGCCCACCAACACTCTATGGTCGTCGCGGATCGTCGCCAACGGCGCCTCGGCATCCTCGACACCGGAGATATGCACCAGCCCGGTCAGCTCGGGGAAAAACTCCTGCTCACACGCCAGGTGATGGTGAAAGGTGTCGTGGACGAGCCGGAACACATCCAGCCCACCGACAACCTTGATCGCTTCCACCGCCGTGCGTTTAAGCCGCAGCGAGCATTCTTCGAAACCCAACGGCTCGATGAAACCGAGAATGCCGTGATCGCGCAGGATCGGCGCCAGTTCACTCAAGGCGGTACGCAACCCTGAAGCGCGCTCGGCTTCGCTACGAGTATCCGCGCGATCATTCAGCGGGCACATGACCACCCCCTGCGCGCCGCAATCACGAGCATAAGCCGCCAGTTTCAAGGCCAGCGTCCGGCGCTCGTCATTCCACACATCAAACGGGTACAGCGCGTTGATCGACAGCACGCTGATGCCTTGGGCCGCGCACAACTCACGGACGCGCTCGGGCGCGGTGCCGTCTTCTATCTCGACACCCTTGAGGTCATTGCGAATCTCGATGGCGTCAGCCTTGAGGGCCACCGCCAGGTCGATGAACGCGGGCAGGGACAAACGTGGGGCGACCATACGGTTCAGGGCGAAACGCAGGGGTTTGCTCATTATTGTTGTTCTCCGCACAGGTGAATCACTTGGCTGTCGGCATGCTGAATTCAGGGCCCTTGGCGATGCTGTCGGGCCAGCGTTGCATCACGCTTTTGTAGCGGCTGTAGAAACGGATGCCTTCTTCGCCATAGGCGTGATGGTCGCCGAACAGCGAGCGTTTCCAGCCGCCAAACGAGTGCCAGGCCATGGGCACCGGAATCGGTACGTTGATGCCGACCATGCCGACCTTGATAGTGCGTGCAAACGCTCGGGCGATGCCGCCGTCGCTGGTGAAACATGACACGCCGTTGCCGAATTCGTGGGCGTTGATCAACGCCACGGCGCTGGCGAAATCCGGGACGCGGACGATGCCCAGCACCGGGCCGAAGATCTCTTGCTGGTAAATGCTCATCTCGGTAGTGACGTGATCGAACAACGTCGCGCCGACGAAGAAGCCGTTCTCCGCCCCCGGCACCTTGAACCCACGACCATCGACAATCAGCTGCGCGCCTTGCGCCACGCCCTGGTCGATAAAGCCTTCGACCTTGGCCTTGTGTTCGGCCGTCACCAACGGCCCCATGTCACTGTCGCCCTGCATGCCGTTGCCGACCTTGAGTTGATCGATGCGCGGCAGCAGTTTGGCAATCAGTTGGTCTGCAACATCGCCCACCGCCACGGCAATCGAGATCGCCATGCAGCGCTCGCCGGCCGAGCCGTAAGCCGCGCCGATCAAGGCGTCTGCGGCCTGATCCAGATCCGCGTCGGGCATGACGATCATGTGATTCTTCGCCCCGCCCAGCGCCTGCACCCGCTTGCCGCGCGAGGTGGCTTGCTGGTGGATGTACTCGGCAATCGGCGTCGAGCCGACAAAGGAAATCGCCTCGATGTTCGGGTGTTGCAGCAGCGCATCGACCGCTGTCTTGTCGCCCTGAACCACGTTGAACACGCCGTCCGGCAAACCGGCTTCGGTCAGCAAACGGGCCATCAGCAAACTGGCGGACGGGTCGCGTTCGGAGGGTTTGAGAATGAAGCAGTTACCGGTAACCAGCGCCAGCGGGATCATCCACAGTGGCACCATCACCGGGAAGTTGAACGGCGTGACACCGGCGCATACGCCCAGCGGCTGGCGCAGGTTCCAGTTGTCGATGCCGCCGCCGATGTTGTCACTGAATTCGGTTTTCAGCAGGCTCGGCGCGCCACAGGCGTATTCGACGATTTCGATGCCACGGGTGACTTCGCCCTTGGCGTCGGAGAACACCTTGCCGTGTTCGCGGCTGATGATTTCGGCCAGTTCGTCGTGATGACGGTCGAGCAATTCCTTGAACTTGAACATCACCCGCGAACGGCGCAAGGACGATTGCTCGGACCAGGCCGGGAATGCTTTCAGGGCCGAGGCAACGGCGGCGTCCACGGTCTTTGCGCTGGCCAGCCCGACACGCGCTTGCACCTCGCCAGTCGCCGGGTTGAAGACATTGCTGAACCGCTCGCTGCCACTGTCTTGCACGTGACCGTCGAGGTAATGGCCGATGACCGGGGCGTCGCTCATTGTTCTTGTTCTCCGTTCGAATAGTGGAATTCAGGCTTTTTAGATCAGAGATCAAGCAGCCAACTGTGCTGCGGATCGTTGTGGAACTGCCAGACCCGTTTCGGGCCGGCCATCACGTTCAGGTAATACGACTCGTAGCCGTAGGGCACGCTGACCGGGTGATAGCCCTTGGGCACGACCACGAGGTCGCTGTTTTCCACGGCCATGGCTTGATCGATGCTGCGGTCGTCGGTGTAGACGCGCTGGAACACGAAACCCTGGGGCGGGTTGATCTGGTGGTAATAGGTTTCTTCAAGAAAGCTCTGGTGCGGCAAATCGTCGGTGTCGTGCTTGTGCGGCGGGTAGCTCGACGAGTGTCCCGACGGCGTGCGCACTTCCACCACCAGCAGCGAATGGGCGGGCTCGGTGTCCGGCAGGATGTCGCAGACGTAACGGGTGTTGGCGCCCTTGCCGCGCACGCTGCGTTTCATGGTGTCGGGTTTGATCAGCCGTGGACCGAGGCCCTTTTCGGCGGAGCCCGGTGCGGCGCAGACGGCGATCTGCACATCGCTGAGCGCAACCACTTGCGCCTGACTGCCGGGCGGCAAGTACGCGGCGAAGGGTGATTTGTCTTCGAACACCGACTGGCGATCGCCGAGGTTGCCCCAGTCGAAGGCGCCCTGCCCCGGCGCTTCGCCCTTGATGCTGACCCGGCCGCTGAGCAGCACCAGGCACAGTTCTTTATCGCCCGCCGCCACCGGCAAGGTTTCGCCGAGGCTCAAGCGGTAAGCGGCGAAGCCAACGTATTCCAGTTCACCTTTGCCCAACTCGACCATGGTCCGGCCACGGGCATTGCTTTTGACCAGCAGGCTCATAGCGCAATCCTCTCGTCGAGCAACGCGCGCAAGGTGTCGTAGCCTTTTTTCGCGTAGACGTAACTCGGCGCCACGGCCGGGTCTTGCTCAGCTTCGACCACCAGCCAGCCGTGGTAATCGTTGGCCAGCAACACATCGAGCAGCGCGGCGAAGTCGATGTCGCCATCGCCGGGCACGGTGAACGTGCCGTTGATGATGCAGTCCGGAAAGCTCCACAGGTTGTTGCGCGCCAGTTGCACCACCGGTTTGCGCACGTCCTTGAAATGCACGTGGCAGATGCGTTCGATGTGTTTGCGCAAGACGTGCAACGGCTCGCCGCCGCCCATGTAGCAATGGCCCGAATCGAACAGCAGACCGACTTCGCTGCCGGTCAACGCCATCAACTTGTCGATGTCGGCCGGGGATTCGACGTAAGCGCCCATGTGGTGGTGATAGGCCAGGCGCACGCCTTGGGACAGGGTGAAACGCGCCAGTTCGGTGAGCTTGTCGGCGTATTCCTGCCAGGCCTGTTCGGTGTGGAAACGCGGGCGTTCAACCAAGGGGATGCGCTGGCCCTGAATCGAGTCCGCCACTTCGCCGTAAACCAGCACCTTGGCGCCGTTCTTCGCCAGCAACTCGACGTGACTGCCAATGGCGTCGATTTCTTCGGCCACGGAACGGCGCGCCAGACGGCTGGAATACCAACCGGACACCAGCGCCAGATCGTAAGGCCGCAGCACGTCACCGACGCCTTTGGCATCCTTGGGGAATTTGCCGTTGAGTTCAAAACCTTCGTAACCGATCTCCTTGCCTTCGCTCAACGCGGTGCTCAACGGCGTCTCGCCACCGAGGGACGGCAAGTCGTCGTTGCTCCAGGAGATCGGGTTGATGCCAATTCGGATAGCGGGCATGGCTGCACCTTTTTGTTGTTTTCTAAATTTCCGTTGAGTCTGAGGCCGACTTCGCGGGCAAGCCTCGCTCCTACAGATCAACGCGGCTTCCCGTAGGAGCGAGGCTTGCCCGCGAAGAACGATAACGCGGTGTCGCGTCAGGCGCGGGCCGTGCGCCAGGCGTCGATGAGTTCGACGAAGGTGCCCTGCACCTGAGCAATCAGCGCCTCATCATCGATTTCACCGGCCAGCCACGCGCGGCTCGGTTCCTGGAAGATCGTCCTCCCCACCGCGAACCCGCGACAGGTCTGGCTCTGGCTCGCTTGCTGAAACCCTTCGGCCAGTGCCGCCGCCGGCGCATTCAGCCCCAGCAACACCACGCCCCGGCAATACGGATCTCGTTCCTGAATCAACTCATCAAGCTGCTTCCACTCCTCGGCACTCTGCGCTTCGATCTTCCACCACGCCGGGTAAATCCCCAGGTTGTAGAGGCGTTTCAGCGCGCGATACAGCACGTCCGGATGGGTCGACGGATGATCCTTGGGCGGGATGATTTCCAGCAGCAGTTCATGACCGCTGACCTGGGACGCCTGATACAAACCCTTGATCTGCGCTTCCTGTTCCAGGCGCAGCAACGGCTCATCATCAGGATGAAATTGCACCAGGCACTTGATGATCTGCTCTTGCGGCCAGGCAATCAGGTTGCTGCCGATCGAGCGCCCATGTTCGAAGGCCAACGGCCGCGAGCCCTGCACTTCCACCGGCCGCGCCACCCACCAGCCTCGACCGGTGGCGGCGTTCAGCGAGTCCTGGCCGAAACGCTGATCGGCCAGCAAGCCGACATCCGCCTCGATCCCTTGCTCGCGCAAATCCGTTTCGACCCGCTCCACGGCTTTGATAAAGAGTTGCTTGAGTTCGCAGATGGCGTTGAGGTCGCGACCGCCCTTGTGCGCCAGCTCCACCAGTTGCCCACGGTGATCAAAGGCAAAAATGAACAGCTGCTTCCACTGTTTGCGCGGCACGCTGACCTGATGCAGACGCTGCAGCACTTCGTCCTGATCCGGCCGGGTGATCGGCACCGGGCTGTTGAACAGGTAATCGAGTTCGGCACGGGTCGGCATCGCCGGGGCGCAGGCATGGCGCGACACCACCAGCCCGCCGCAAGCATTGGCCAACTGGCAGCAGCGCTCATCGCTGGCGTCTTCCAGCCAACCGCTGAGGAAACCCGACATGAATGCATCGCCGGCCCCCAACACGTTGAGCACTTCCACCCGGACGCCGGGGTAAATCGCCCCGTCTTCAAGCCGCACCGGAATCACCCCGTGAATCACCGTGCAACCCTGCGGCCCGAGCTTGACCACCAGCGTCGCGTCGCTCAAACGCCGAACATTGCGCAACGCCGTGAGCAAATCCTCGGAACCGCCCGCAATCAAAAACTCTTCTTCAGTGCCGACAATCAGGTCAAAACGCGGCAGGATTTTCTGCACATGCTGGCTGACGTTCTGATCGGCAACAAACCGGGTTTCCCCGTCCGCCTTGCCCGCCAGCCCCCACAGCACCGGGCGATAATCGATATCGAGCACCCGTTTGACGTTGTGCTTCTCGGCGTAATCCAGCGCCTGGATGCTCGCCTTATAGACGCCGTCGGTGGAGAAATGGGTGCCGGTGATCAGCAAGGCTTTGCTGGAGGCAATAAAGGCTTCGCTGATGTCCTCGGCCCGCAGCGCCATGTCGGCGCAGTTTTCGCGGTAGAAGACTAAAGGAAAGGTTTCACGGTCCTTGAGACCGAGCAGGACCATGGCGGTCAGGCGTTCCGGATCGACCTTGACGCCGCTGACGTCACAGCCTTCACGCGCCAGGGATTCCAGGAGGAACCGCCCCATGTGGTCGTCCCCTACCCGGCTCAACATCGCCGATTTCAGGCCCAGTCGAGCGGTGCCGAACGCAATGTTGGCGGACGATCCCCCAAGGTATTTGGCGAAGCTTGAAACATCTTCCAGCCGCGCTCCGACTTGCTGCGCATAGAGGTCGACGCCAAGGCGCCCCAGGCAAATCAGATCCAATTGACGCCCACTGGCAAAACGAGTCTGGCCCATGCTGGCTCCTGTTATTTTTATCAGCCTGCGTTCGGGGCGATGGAGGCGCCGAACGCTCTTGGTGGGATGCAGACTAAAACGACCGGGACCGAACAATCAATAATTATTCCAAATAATTTTTACGTGGAATATTTTTTCCAATAAACTTCTACAAAAGCATTCCAGACACAGTGCATCGTTTCAGCAAACCGCACGCCGGCCGCAAGCTCAAGATTTTATTCCGGCCTACCCTGTAGACTGCGCACAGCCAACCTATTGTCAGGGGCCGACACACCAGTCAGCCCTATAAGAACAAGCCAGAAGGATTCCCTATGTCCCGCACCGATCAGCCGGCTACGACCGAGAGCACGCCCGACAGCGATCTCGCCAGCCCCCCGATCAATGCCGAGCGTCTGTTGCAGCTGATCACCAACGAATACGAAAGCCTGCCGCGCCAGCTCAAACGCATCGCCAGCTACATGAGCCAGCAAAGCGACCGGATCATGGTCGACCGCATCAGCGACATCGCCCGCGAGTGCGAAGTGCACCCGTCGGCCATCGTGCGGTTCTCCCAGCGCTTCGGGTTCAGCGGTTTCAGCGAAATGCAGGCCCTGTTCCGCGAGGCGTACACGCACAAAACCACGCCGGTGCAGAACTACCAGCAGCGCATTCGCAGCATGATCGCCAACAAATCGCAGAAAGCCAGCGGCGGCGACCTCGCCCGCGAGTGCATCGACGCGACCCTGTCGGGCATCGAACGGCTGGGGCTGGAACTCGATGACCAGGCCTTCGACAAAGCCGTGGACCTGGTGGTCAACGCCGACAACATCTACGTGGTCGGCGTGCGCCGCTCGTTCGCGGTGGCCGATTACCTGGTCTACAACCTGCAACACACCAACAAGCGCATCCACCTGGTCTCCGGCCTCGGCGGCAGCTACCGCGAGCAGATGCGCAGCGTGCGCGCCAATGACCTGGTCATCGCCATCAGCTTCACGCCCTACGGCAAGGAAACCCAGCACTGCCTGCGCATCGCCCAGCACAACCAGGCGAAAACCCTGATCATCACCGACAGCAACCTCTCGCCCCTGGCCAAACGCGCCAACACCGTGCTGCTGGTCAACGAAGGCAGTTCGTTCGCCTTTCGCTCGTTGAGCGCGACGTTGTGCCTGTGCCAGGCGCTGTTTATCGCCGTGGCCTATCGACTGGAATTGAAGGTCGACGAGATACACGAGCAAGTCGGTTTCGAAGATTAACCAAGGCCGTTTGCAGGTCGCCGAACCTCAGCTAAGGTAGTCCATCCCGACATGGACACCTGAAGGAGCGGCTCAATGAAACTGATCGGCATGCTGGATTCGCCCTACGTGCGGCGCGTGGCTATTTCCGCCAGACACCTGGGCATCGACCTGGAGCACGAATCGGTTTCCGTGTTCCGCCACTTCGAGCACTTCCAGCAGATCAACCCCGTGGTCAAAGCGCCGACCCTGGTGCTGGACGACGGCGAAGTGTTGATCGACTCGACCCTGATCATCGACTACCTCGAAGCCCTCGCCGGCCCTGGCAAAAGCCTGATGCCCGACGACCTCAAGCAACGACTGCGCGCATGGCGCCTGATCGGGCTCGGGTTGGCGGCGTGCGAAAAGTCCGTTCAGCTTTACTACGAACGCAACCTGCGCCCCGCCGAAATTCAATACCAGCCTTGGGTCGAGCGCGTCGAAGGGCAACTCGCCGCAGCCTATTCAGCGCTTGAACGCGAACTGGAAAAACAGCCTCTGGCAAACGGTGCCTTGATCGAACAAGACGGCATCACCCTCGCCGTCGCCTGGAGCTTCACCAACCTGGTGACACCGGACCAAGTCGACGCCTCACGCTTCCCGCGCATCGCCGAATTCACCGCGCAGGCGGAAAAGCTTGAGGCCTTCATCAGTACCCCGATAACCTGACCGGCCCCCTAGAACGGCCCCGACCATGACCGCCGCCGAACAGCCTGCCCCGGCGCTGCACGACGGGTCCGCTAGGCACTTTCTGCGACTGGCGACGAGTACGCGGGATAATCGATGTAGCCATGCGCGCCCCCGCCGTAGTAAGCCTCCCTTCCCGCTTCGGCCAGTGGCCAGCCATGGCGCAAGCGATTGACCAGATCGGGGTTGGCTATAAACGGCCGGCCAAACACCACCAGGTCGCTTAATCCTTCTTCGATGGCCTGCTGCGCGGTTTCAAGGGTGAACCCGCCCGACACCATCAAGGTGCCGTCGTAAGCGGCGCGGAAGTCTTTTTGAAAGTCCGGCGTGCCGAGATGGCTCGCATGCAAGTAGGCAATCTGGCGTTGGGACAATGCTCCGGCCAGAGCGAGCCAGGTGGCCTCTTCGCCATCGAACGGGTGCAGGTCCGCCAAGTGGGCAAAAGGCGACACGCGCACACCCACCTTCGCACTGCCGATCTGCGCACTCACCGCATCGACCGTCTCAAGCAGCAATCGCAGGCGATTCGCGATCGGTGCACCACCGTAGCGGTCTTCACGTGTGTTGAAGCCGCCGTTGATGAACTGTTCAAACAGATAGCCGTTGCCGGCGTGAATTTCGACGCCGTCAAAACCTGCCGACAGGGCATTGGCCGAGGCCAGGCGAAAGTCTGCAATGACCTGCCGGATCCCCTCGGCATCCAACGCCACGGGCGCACTCACCGCAACTTGCCCAGGCTTGCCGTCGCTGTCGTAAGCATGCACCAACGTTTGACTGGTGGGCATGGCCACAGGCGCGACAGGCGAGCGTCCGTCCAACAGCGAAGAGTGCGAGACGCGCCCCACATGCCAGAGCTGGAGGAACATGCGTCCCCCGGCTTGATGAACCGCATCAGTCACGCGCTTCCAGCCTTCAATTTGCGCTGCGCTGTGGATCCCCGGGGTGTACAGGTAGCCACGTCCCTGCGGAGAAACCTGCGCGCTTTCACTGATGATCAGGCCGGCTCCGGCGCGCTGGGCGTAGTAGGTCGCCATGTCTTCAGACGGCACGGTGCCCTCGACGCGAGCGCGGGTCATCGGCGCCATGACGATGCGATTGGGCAGCACCTGACCCGCGAGGTCATAAGAGTCGAAAAGTGATGACATGAGTGATTCCTCCGCGTGATCTCAGGCGTGTGACGGGAAGTACGGCAGAACGTACTCGCCGAGTTCGTCGAGGATTTCGCCATAGGGTTGACGGCTGACCTTGGGGTTGAGCGCGATGTGCGAAACACCGGCAGATTGCGCGTGCTCCAGGTAATTGCGCAGGCCGTTGCGCCCTGCCCGGAAGCCACCCTGGATGCGCTGGAATGGCTGGTCCGGGTTGTCGCTGAGGTCGAAATAGCCGCCCAGGCCCAATGGTTTGAAAGCGTTGCGGTTCTCCGCCTCCTGCACGGCGGCGTGCCAGCTCTCGCCCAACGCTGCCAACCGCTCCGGGCTTTGGACGCCGGCAAGATAGCCATCAAGGTGCTGAGCCAACCATTCAACGCTCTGTTGCGCCTGGCCGACAGCAATGGACGGGACGCGGCCATACGGCGCTTTCGGCACCAGGTCCAGGTTTCCGTGTGAGCCACCGAATCGCTCGGAGCGGAAACGCGGAAAGCTCTGCTCGATCAGGGTTCGAAACACCGAAAAGGCATCACGGTAACGATCGCCACGGGATTCATAATCGATGCCCAGCATCGGGTAATCACTGTATCGATCACCCGAGGACAGCCCCAACACCAGTCGACCTTCACTGAGTTGATCGAGGGACGTCGCTTGCTTGGCCAGATACATCGGATCACGGGTCGGCAGCACAATACCCGTGGTGCCCAAGACAATGCTGCGGGTGGCGGCGGCCAGGTAACCGATGTAGACCAGCGGCTCAAAGATCTGCGCCACATCACCATAATCCGGGTCGTAGAAAGGTATGTCGCGCATCCATAAGGCACCAAAGCCAAGCGCTTCGGCGCGTTGCGCCATCTCCACGTGATCACGCATGGTCGGCGCCGGTCTGCCCGGGTGGGTTTCGAGGGGCAAAATCAGGCCAATCGTGAGCGCCTGCGGTTTAAACAAACGTTGAAACCCGGGATGGCGCTCAAGCGAAGGATGGGCGGTCGGTAACGTGGTCGGTTGAGCTGGCGGCGAGAAGTGGGTGGCGGTAGTCATAATGGCAGTCCCGTGAGTGACGATGACTGACATATTTATTGATTCCCCAGACTGGATAAACAGCAGTTCGCGCCCATTACACGGTCCGCTGAGTCCCCAATACCGCTATTTTTCCCAAGGCACGCCTGATTCCCAACGCTCGATCAACAGGTCAATAAACCTGCGAACGCGGGGGGACAGGTGACGCTTGCTGGTGTAGACGACTCTGATGGGATCAGGAGGTGCGCGATAGGGTTTCAACACTTCCACTAACGTGCCATCGCGCAGGTCGTTACCCGTAATGTAGGTCGGCAGATGAATCAGGCCGATGCCTGCCAGCGCCGCTTCTCGCGTGGCTTCTGAACTGTCGATGTTCAGTCGCCCTGGCTGTTCGTAGAGATGAAGGCCGGCAGGTGTCTGGTAACGCCAGACGGTCGGCCGCTCCCCACTGAACAACGCGATGGTGTCATGCCCGACAAGGTCAGCGGGCGTTTGCGGCACGCCGCGTTGGGCCAGATAAGCAGGCGATGCACACGTCGCGAATTGCTGCCAAGCCACGGTACGGGTGAATAATTGAGAGTCATCTTTGGGCATGCCAATTCGTATGGCGATGTCGATGCCCTCCTCGATCAGATCAACAAAGCGATCGGTAAACCAGACATCCGCCCGCAGTTCAGGCCACTGCTTCAGATAAGCATCCAGAATCGGCAGAATGTGGCGCTGACCAAAGGACAGCGGTGCCGTGAGCTTAAAGGTCCCGGTGGGCCGCCCACGACGCAAGGCCATGGTCGCTTCCACTTCATCCAGATCTTCGAGAATCTGACGCCAGCGCTCATAGGCGACCTGCCCCTCGTCAGTCAGACTCAGTTTGCGCGTCGTGCGATTGAGAAGCCGTGCGCCCATCCGGCTTTCCAGGCGAACTATACTTTTCCCCACCGCCGACCGGGTCAGGCCAAGAGAAGCCGCCGCAGCGGTAAAGCTTCCAGCCTTTACGGCGCAGACAAATGCAGCGATGTCACCCAATCGGTTGGCTTCCATGGGTCGCTTTACTCCAGGACATGCATAGAGTGTATGTGGAGCGTGAGGCCCATAAAATTTCCTGTTCATTTATCAATAGAACCGGATCATGATCCTCAAGCGCGCAGGCTCGCAACCCTCGATAAAAGGCCCAGAAGCGTACTTCACAGGCACCGTCCGTATGGACCCACTCAACTCCCCTCCCGAACCGGCCCGAGCGTCCATCGTCAGCGTCAGCGAACGTCGATCCCCCGGGGGAATGATTTGACCCGTGAGCCTGCCACTATCACGGAATTCGCCGCACAGACAGAAAAGCTTGAGGCTTTCATCAGTACCCCGATAACCTGACCGGCCCCCTCGAACGGACCCGACCATGACCGCCGCCGAACAACCTGCCCCGGCCCTGAAGGAAATCTTCAACGCCGAACGCCTCAAGCACATCGCCACCGAAATGACGGCGGTCTACCCGGCCTTCAACGCCAAAGCCTTCCTGAAAATGGCCAACGACGGCCTCGCCGACCTGTCGATCATGCAACGCATGGCCCGCGTCAGCGAATGCCTGCACGCCGTGCTGCCGCTGGATTACGACGAATCCCTCGAAGTGCTACGCGCCCTCGCCCCCCGCCTCAACAGCGGCTTCGTCAGCATCTCGCTGCCGCATTACGTGGCGATGTATGGCACGCATGACTTCGAGCAATCGATGGACGCGCTCAAATACTTCACCGCGTTTGGCTCTGCAGAATTTGCGATCCGGTATTTTCTGCGCAGCGATCTGCAACGGTCATTGGCGCTGATGCAGGCATGGTCTCGGGATGAGAACGAGCATGTGCGGCGCCTGGCCAGCGAAGGCAGTCGACCGCGTTTGCCATGGTCGTTTCGGTTGGAGCAGATTCAGAGCGACCCGACGTTGGCGGCGGCGATTCTCGACAACCTCAAGGCAGATGACAGCCTTTACGTGCGCAAGTCGGTGGCCAATCACCTGAATGACATCACCAAGGACCATCCGGAGTGGGTGTTGGACTTGATTGAGGGGTGGTCGCTGGAGAACAAGCACACAGCGTGGATTGCCAAGCATGCGTTGCGCAGTTTGATTAAGCAGGGGAATCAGCGGGCGTTGGCGATTATTGGGGCCAGTGGGAAGGCTGAGGTTGAGATTGTTGAGGTGAAGGTGGAGCCGGCGGTGATTCGGTTGGGGGAGAAGATTACGTTGTCGTTTGCGGTGAAATCCACGGTGGCGGAGAGTCAGCGGTTGGTGATTGATTATGCGATTGATTATGTGAAGGCCAATGGCAGCACTTCGGCGAAGGTGTTCAAGCTGAAGGCGTTGACGTTGGCTGGCAAGGCGACTGAGCGGGTTAGTCGTGGGCAGCAGATCAAGGAGCTCACCACTCGGAAGCATTATCTGGGCGTTCATGCTGTGCATATTCTGGTGAACGGCGAGCGCCTTACCAGTACGTCATTCGAAATCCTTGCATAACCTAGGGAAACTCTGAAAAAGACTTCCAAATCTGGTGAGATACGGCTGTCCCACGAACTGAACGGTTGAGCCCCGATGA